>NZ_JBHFII010000044.1:397670-433896 GCF_057334215.1 Achromobacter maghribensis
CCCCACGGCGGCGCCTGACCGCGCGGCGCGGGGGTAGCGCCAAGTCAGGGGGCTTCGCGCGCTAAAAAGGGGGCGCAACGCATGCCCGACACCGCGGTGCACCGCGATGCCGGGCGGCGTCAAAGGCGGCTACAATACTGTATATTCATACAGTTATTCCAAGTATCTCAGGTTACCCGCCCACCCCTTTTTGGCTTATTGAACTGGCCAACTGAACCGGCCAACCCCGCCATGCAGTCCCCTGAACGTATCCATCCCGCGTTGTGGCGCGCCACCCAGATGGCCAAAGGCGCCGCCCGCAACCTGCCCACCGGGCACGCCGCGCTTTCCGCGCAGCTGCCGGATGGCGGCTGGCCGCTGGGTTCGCTGATCGAGCTGCTGACTCCGCACCCCGGCATCGGCGAAATCCGCCTGCTGCGCCCCGCGCTGGCCCAACTGGAAACGCGCCGGCCCATCGCCCTGGTGCAGCCGCCGCACGCCCCGCACATCGCCAGCTGGATGAGCTGGCGGCTGGATCCCCGGCAACTGCTATGGGTCGCGCCGCAAAAGCCCGTCGACACGCTGTGGGCCACGGAACAGATACTAAAGAACGGCAGTTGCGGCGCCCTGATCTGCTGGCTGCCCCACGTTCGCCCCGAATCCCTGCGCCGCCTGCATCTGGCGGCCCAGGCCAGCGACTTGCTCTTCATCGCCGTGCGCCCGGCCAGCGCGGCGCAACACGCCACGCCCGCTCCCCTGCGGCTGGCGCTTGCGCCCGCGCCGGGCGGGTTGTCCGTCCATATCCTGAAACGCCGGGGACCGGTCTGCGACACGCCGCTGCATGTTGCCCTGGAGCCCGGCGTCCTTACGCCTTCTTCCCCCCGCCATGCGCCTTTGGATCGCCGTATTCCTGCGCTGCCTGCCGCTGGACGCACTACGCCCGCACTGGCCGCTTGAGGAGCAGGCGTTCGCCGTCCTGGACCAGGAACGCGTCGCCGCCCTTACTCCCGCCGCCCGACAGGCAGGCGTCAAGGCGGGCATGCGCCGCGCCGGCGCGGCGGCCATCGCCCCCCAGGTCGAACTGCTGCCGCGCCAGCCCCAAACCGAAGCCGACGCCCTGCTGGGCGCGGCGCTGGCCTTGCTGCAATACACCCCTGAAGTCGCCCTGGTCGGCAACGACACCGTGCTACTGAACGTGGGGGCCAGCCTGATGTTCTTTCGCGGACCGCGCGCGCTTAGCCAGCGCATCCGCGCCACCTTGCAGGCCCTGGACCTGCGCGTGGCGCTGGGCATGGCTCCTACCGCCATGGGCGCCTGGCTGCTGGCGCACCACCCCGGCCGCCGCATGCCCCGGCGCACGTTGACGCTGCCCACGCTGACGCGCCGGCTGGACGCGCTGCCGCTGGCGCTGCTGCCTCAGGCGCAGGCCCGCCGCGACTGGCTGGACGACATCGGCTGCCACACCCTGGCAGACCTGCGCGCCCTGCCGCGCGCCGGCCTGCAACGTCGCAGCACGCCCGAACTGCTGCAGGCTTTGGACGCCGCCTATGGCCAGACGCCGGAGCTCTACCGCTGGATCGAACCGCCCCACCAGTTTTCGCGGCGCCTGGAACTCACGGACTATGTCGAACACACCGACGCCGTGCTGGCGGTGGCCCGCCGGCTGGCCGAACAACTGGGCGGCTGGCTGACCGCCCGGCAGTTGGCCGTGCGGCGCGTGGTGCTCAGCATGGAACACGAACGCGGCCGCCACGCCCGCCCGCCCACCGAACTCGAGCTGGCGCTGGCGCAGCCCGTCTGGCAGGCGCCGCAACTGTTGCACCTGCTGCGCGAAAAACTGAACCACTTCACCCTGGAAGCGCCCGTCATCGCCGTGGCGCTGCAAGCGCCTGACACGGTAGAGCAGCCTGCCGCCAGCACCACCCTGTTCCCCGAACCCGGCGGCACGGCGGCCGACCACGCCCGGCTGCTGGACCTGCTGGTGGCACGGCTGGGCCGCGACCAGGTGCGCCACGCGCAGCCCGCCGCCGACCACCGCCCCGAAGCCGCCAATGCCTGGGGCGACGCGCTGGCGCCTCCCCAAGCCCCCACGCCCTTGCCCACCTTGCTGGACCGCCCGTTCTGGCTGCTGGAAACGCCGCTGCCCTTGAAGCTGTCCGGCCATCGTCCGCAATACGGCGGCCAGGCGCTGCGGCTGATGCGCGGCCCCGAGCGCATCGAAAGCGGCTGGTGGGACCCCGCCCTGACCGTGCGCGACTACTTCGTCGCCGAAGACGCCGCCGCCGCGCGCTACTGGATCTACCGCGAACGCGACGCCGAGCACGCGCGCTGGTTCCTGCACGGGCTGTACGCCTGAAGCCGTCCGCATCATGCACGACGACGCCTTCGACGCCCCCGATCCGTCCGCCCCGCCCGCGGCGTTGCCCGGCTATGCCGAGCTGCAATGCCAGTCGAATTTCTCTTTCCTGCAAGGCGCCTCGCATCCGGAAGAGCTGGCCGCGCGCGCCGCGGAACTGGGCTACGCCGCGCTGGCGCTGACCGACGAATGCTCCCTGGCGGGCGTGGTGCGCGCCCACATGGAAGCCAAGTCCCTGAAGCTGCCGCTGATCATCGGGGCCACCTTCCAGCTGCGCGCCGCCCCCGACGCCGCGCCGCTGGGGCTGACCCTGCTGGCGCAGACCCGCGAAGGCTACGGCAACCTGTCCGAACTCATCACGCTGGCCCGCACCCGCGCGCCCAAGGGCGAATACCGGCTGGCGCCGGAAGACCTGACCGATCCGCCGGAAGGCTACGCGCATCTGCGTCACCTTCCCGAATGCCTGGCCATCCTGACGCCCGCCTACGGCACCGACGCCGACCGCCTGGCCGAACAGGCGCGCTGGCTGGCGCGTGTCTTTCCCCACCGCGCCTGGGTCGGCCTGAACCTGCTGTACCAGTCGCGCGACGATCTGCATCGCGCCGCCATCGAAAACGCCGCGAATGCGGCGGAATTGCCCGTCGTGGCGGTGGGCCAGGTGCAAATGCACGTGCGGTCGCGCAAGCCGCTGCACGACACGCTGACCGGCATCCGCACCCGCCAGCCGGTGTCCCAATGCGGCTACGAACTGTCCGGCAACGCCGAACAACACTTGCGCACCCGCATGCGGCTGGCCAACCTGTATCCGCCGGAGGCCTTGGCGCAAACGCTGGTGGTGGCGCGCCGCTGCACGTTTTCCCTGGACGAGCTGCGCTACGAATACCCCGACGAGATCGTGCCGCCCGGGCACACGCCGGCCACCTTCCTGCGCCAGGAAACCCTGGCGGGCGCGGCCCGCCGCTTTCCCGCCGGCGTGCCTGACATCGTGACCGAACAGATCGAAAAAGAACTCGACCTGATCTCCGACCTGCAATACGAAGCCTATTTCCTGACCGTCTACGACATCGTGCTGTACGCCCGCAACGCGGGCATCCTGTGCCAGGGCCGCGGCTCGGCCGCCAACTCGGCGGTCTGCTACTGCCTGGGCATCACCGCGGTGGACCCCATGCGCGGCAACAACCTGTTCGAGCGTTTCATCAGCAAGGAACGCAACGAGCCCCCCGACATCGACGTGGACTTCGAACACCAGCGCCGCGAAGAGGTCATCCAGTACATCTACCGCAAATACGGCCGGCAGCGCGCCGCGCTGACCGCCGTGGTCATCTCGTACCGGCCACGCAGCGTGCTGCGCGATACCGGCCGCGCGTTGGGCGTGGACCTGGGCCTCATCGACGCCGTGGCGCGCGCCCATCAATGGTGGGACGGCAAGAAGGAAATGCTGCGCACGTTGGGCACCTGCGGACTGGACCCGGAATCCCCGGTTGCCCGGCAATGGGCATCGCTGGCCCAGACCCTGATGGGCTTTCCCCGCCATCTGTCCCAGCATCCCGGCGGCTTTGTGATTTCACGCGGGAAACTGTCGCGCCTGGTGCCGATCGAAAACGCCGCCATGGAAGACCGCAGCGTCGTGCAATGGGACAAGGACGACCTGGACGCGTTGAAACTGCTGAAGGTGGACGTGCTGGCGCTGGGCATGCTGTCGGCGCTGCGCCGCACGCTGGAACTGGCCGGCCAGCGCCGTGGCAAGCCGCTGACGCTGCAGGACATTCCCGAAGGCGACGATGCCACCTACGACATGATCTGCGACGCTGACACGGTCGGCGTGTTCCAGATCGAATCGCGCGCGCAGATGACGATGCTGCCCCGCCTGCGGCCGCGTCAATACTACGACCTGGTCGTGCAGGTGGCCATCGTGCGGCCCGGTCCGATCCAGGGCGGCATGGTCCACCCCTATCTGCGCCGCCGCCAGAAAAAAGAAGAAGTAACCTACCCCAGCGAAAAAGTCCGCGGCGTGCTCAGCCGGACCATGGGCGTGCCCATCTTCCAGGAACAGGTGATGCAGATTGCCGTGGTGGCTGCGGGCTTCACCCCGGGCGAAGCCGACCAGCTGCGCCGGTCGATGGCCGCCTGGAAGCGCAAAGGCGGCGTGGACAAATTCCGCGTCAAACTGGTGGGCGGCCTGCTGGCTCACGGCTACACGCTGGACTTCGCGGAAGCGCTGTTCCGGCAAGTGGAAGGCTTTGGCGAATATGGCTTCCCGGAAAGCCATGCCGCCAGCTTCGCGCTGCTGGCGTATTCCAGTTCGTGGCTGAAGCGGCACGAACCCGAAGCCTTTCTGGCTGCCCTGCTCAACTCTCAACCCATGGGCTTCTACGCGCCCGCCCAACTGGTGCAGGACGCCCGCCGCCATGGCGTCTGCGTGCTGCCTGCGGACGTCACCGTCAGCGGTTGGGACTCCGCGCTGGAGGCCTTGCCGGACGGTCACCCTGGCGCCCGACGCGGCGCCCGTCCGCATGCCCCGCCCCCCGACACCCCGCGTCCCGCCGTCCGCCTGGGCTTGAGCCTGATCCAGGGCATGCGCGAAGACGCCGCCCGGCGCATCGAACACGCGCGCGCGCAGTCGCCTTTCACCGACACCGCCGACCTGGCCCGGCGCGCCGCGCTCAACCGCCATGACCTGAACGCGCTGGCCGCGGGCGATGCGCTGCGCACCCTGGCGGGCCATCGGCGCCAAGCCAGTTGGGAAGCCGCCGCCAGCGTGCAAAGCCGTGACTTGCTGCGCGATGCCGCCATCCAGGAAACCCAGGCGCCGCGGCTGCAGGCGCCGTCGGAAAGCCAGACCGTCGCGGCCGACTACCGCAGCGTGGGCCTGACCCTGCATAGCCATCCGGTGGCGCTGCTGCGCGACCAATTGGCGGCCCGCAATTTCCAGCCGGCCGACGTTCTGAACCGCTATCCCGACAAGCGCGTGGCACGAGCCTGCGGCATCGTCACCGTGCGCCAGCGGCCGCAAACATCAAAGGGCGTGATCTTCGTCACGCTGGAAGACGAGACCGGCCCCGTGAACGTGGTCGTCCGGCCCGAACTGATCGAACGCCAGCGCCGCGAATTGCTGGGTGCCAAGTTGCTGGGCGTCTACGGCGCCTGGCAGAGCGTGGACGGCGTGCGCCACCTGATCGCGCAGCGGCTGGTGGACCTGTCCGACCTGCTGGGCGGACTGGCCACGCACAGCCGCAACTTCCATTGACGGGCCCCGGCAGCAACGGACGGTTCACCGGCCGAACAGAATGCCGTCATCCAGCGCCTGCGCCATCGCCTGATAGCCCGCATCCCCGGGATGTAGGTGGTCGCCCGAATCGTAGGCCGGCAACAGACGCGCGGGGTGCGCCGGGTCGCGCAGCACGGCGTCCATATCCACCACCGCGTCGAACACGCCGCTGCCGCGGATCCACTGATTCACCTCGCGCCGCACCGCATCCTTGGCCGGGCGGTAATGGCCCGCAAGCGGCGTGCCGTGCAACGAACCCTCGTAAGGCGCGATGGTCGCTCCCACGATGCGCACGTTGCGGGCGCGGGCCGCCTCGGCCAGTTGCCGGTACCCCTCCACCAGCCGAGCCGCGGTCATGGGCGCATCGTCGGGCGCGAACCCGCTATCGGGCCAACCGATATCGTTGATGCCCATCAGCACGACCACCGTCCGTACACCGGGTTGCGCCAACACGTCGGCCTCGAAGCGGGCCATCGCGTTCACGCCCATCTTGTCGCCCCACACCCGCGCGCCCGAAATGCCCGCATTGACGACGCCCACGCCCTGCGGCGCCAGCCGGCGCGCCAGGATATCGGGCCAGCGGCGGTTGGCGCCGGGCGTGGAGCCGTTGCCATCGGTCAACGAATCCCCGAACGCCACCACGACCGGGGTACTGGCAGCACTTTCCACCCAGATCCCCGTCAGGAACGCGCGCCCCTGCAACGCGGTGGCGCCCGGCAAGTCCGACGCGCCGCCGACGTCGCCCGACGCCAGCGCGGCGGTTTGCTGCGCGCCCCAATGGAACGTGGTGACGGGGGTCGGTTGCGGGAAATAGGTGCTGACGGCCAGTTCGCTCAACGCCGCCACGGGCAAGTCCACCGGGTCGCTGACCACCTGGGCGCCGGGCGCGACCGTCACACCCGGACGGCCGCCGAAACGCAGCGCCCGATCCGACGCCGGGTAGATGGCCGCCCCCGCCCGCGCCTTTGCCACATGGGCAGCGCCGATCACCAACGGCTGCGTGCCGTAGCGGTTGGATAGCACCACGCGCAAGCGCTTGCCACCCAGGCTGATCTTGACGGTCTCGCGCAGCGTCTGGCCCGCGACTTGCGCCGGCATGCCGGCAGGCAGTACGAACGATTCCTCCCATAACGGCTGCGGGCTGGCGGACCAAGAACTGACCCAGGCGGCTTGCGGCCCCGACGCGGCCGCCTGCGTGACGGACGGCATCCACGCCAGGCTGGCCGCGACCAGACTGGCGGCGCGGAAAAAGAAATGACGGTTCATGGCAGGCTTCATGGGATCTCCTTGGGACGGGAAGCAATTAACAGCGATGCCGCCACGATAGGTTCTTCCCATAACCAAAGGTAGACCTATAAAATGCATACCACTTCTTCCAAAATGGAATGCCCTGCATATGGATACGTTGCGCGCCATGCGGGCCTTCGTCCGCGCCGTGGAACTTGGCACCTTGTCCGCCGCCGCCCGCGAACAAGGTCTGACCCAGCCCGCGCTCAGCAAGATCGTTGCGGCGCTTGAGAAAGACTTGAACGTGCGCTTGCTGGAGCGCAGCACGACGCGCGTCGTGCCCACCGAACAAGGCAAGCGCTTCTACGAACGCGCCAACCGAGTGCTGGAGGAATACGCCGAGGCGGTGGCCGACGCCCGAGGCCAGACCGAGCAGCCCGCCGGTTTCCTGCGCATCAACGCCCCCGTCGCGCTGGGCCAGTTCCGGCTGAACGCGTTGATCCGGGAATTCCTGGACGCCTATCCCGACATTCAAGTCGAACTGATCCTGAACGACCGTTTCGTCGACCTGGTGGAAGAAGGCGTGGACGTGGCGCTGCGCCTGGGCGGCGACCTGCCGCCCAACGCCATTGCCCGCAAAGTTGCCCTGTCGCCGCGCCATCTGGTCGCGGCGCCGTCCTATCTGGCCCGCCACGGAAAACCCCGCACGCCGGAGGACCTGACGGCCCACGACTACGTCAGGTTCGCGTGGCTGCCGACCGGCGACACCCTGGAGCTGCACCAGGGCGCCACCCGCGCCAGCGTCCAGACGCAAGGACGGTACCGCGTCAACAATGCCCTGGCCATCCGGGAAACGCTGGCGATGGGCGCCGGCGTGGGCTTGTGCCCGGCCTGGCTGGTGCAGGACCTGGTGGCCGATGGCCAATTACTGCGCGTCTTGCCCAAATGGAGCGGCGCGCCACAGGAAGCGTTCCTGATTTACCCCTCCCGCCGCTACCAGGCCTTGCGGGCCCGGCTGCTGATCCAGTTCCTGGCCGACCGGCTGCCCGCGATGCCCGGCATGCAGGCCCCCCACGGCTCCTGATTACAGGCCGCCCCGGCTGGTCTATCATGGCTTTTTTGTCGCGTAGTTGTAAGGAGCTTTACATGATCCGCAAGCTGATCCCTTTCCTTCTGGTTGCCAGCCTGAGCGCATGCGCCAATACCGGGACGTCGTCCTCGTCCAGCAGCGCGCCGGCAGCCTCCAGCTCCTCTAGCGCGTCAAGCTCATCAGGGTCGTCCGGCGGCTCCACCTACGGCGGATCGTCCTATGGCTCGTCGTCCAACATCCCCGGCGCCACAAGCGGCGGCAAGACGTGCGACGCCACCGCCCTGCAAGCGCAGATCGGCCAAAAGGCCACCCAGTCGGTCATGGAAGAACTGCGCACGCGCAGCGGCAGCGCCACCGCGCGCATCCTGCGCCCCGGTCAGCTTGTCACCATGGAGTACAACGCGACCCGCCTGAACCTGATCGTGGACGACAAGGACGTCATGACGGCGATCCGCTGCGGTTAAGCCGCCTTCGGAGCCGGCGCCCGCCGGCCTGCCGTCTACGCTTCCGGCCGCAACGCGGCCGGCGGCACATGGGGCAGGAACGCCCCCGCCACCTCGAACGCGCATTCCTCGCGCGCGATATCGATCACCCGCGACACAATCGGGTTGACGATGTTCTTCTTGTGCACGGCGTAGTAATTGATGGTGGGCAGGTCGGGCCGCACATCCAGCCGGCATAGCGCGCCGCGCTCGACCAGCGGCGCGAAGTACGCGCCCGGCAGATAGCTGATGCCCAGCCCCAGCATCGTCAGCTGCGCCATCATCCCCAAGCTGTTGCAGGTCAGCACGCGCTTGACCGGCAGGCCTTGTTCCGCGAACCACGCGTCGTACAGATGCGACAAGGCCGAGTTCGTGGGTTGCGATATCACCGGATACGGCGCCAGGTCCTGCGGCGTCAGGCGGGCCGAAAAGTCGATGTCCAGCGCGGGACTGGCCATCCACACATTGGTGACGGCGCCCAAATGGGTGCAATCGTACTGATAGCTCCAGAACGGCCCCGGCATGATGGCCAGGTCGATCTGGTCTTGTTCCAGCCTTTCGTATAGCGTGATGCCGCCGTCGATCTCGGGCATCAACTGCACGCGGGGGTAGCGCTGGCTGATCTGATTGATCAGCCGCGCCAGCCAGGTCATGCCCACCAGTTCCGTCACGCCCAGCCGCACCACGCCCTCGAAACTGGCCGGATCCGCCATGTTCTGCACGATGCGGCTGTTCAGGTCCAGCATCTCGCGGGCCAGCTCGAACAGCTTGCGGCCCTGCGGGGTCATCACCAGTTTCTTGGCCCGCCGCTCGAACAGCGGCGACCCGGCGAAGGCTTCAAGTTCGCCCACCCGCTTGGCCACGGCCGACTGCGTGGTGTGCAGTTTGCGGGACGACGCGCTGAAGCTGCCCAATTCGGAGCTCCAGTAGAAAGCCTCTAGCTGTTTAAGGGTGTACATCGCGGCGGTCGAGGCGAAACGCATGGAAACCCCCAACCTTACCATCGCCGCCGCGACCTCAGCCGCGCGGATGCAGGATGTCGGCCAGGAAGCGCTGCGCGCGCGGATGGGACGGCGCGCTGAAGAAGCGCTCGGGCGTATCCATTTCCAGGATCTCGCCGCCATCCATGAAGACGACCCGGTCGCAGACGTCGCGCGCGAAGCCCATTTCGTGGGTGACGCACACCATCGTCATGCCGTCCTTGGCCAGGCCCTTCATCACCTGCAGCACCTCGCCCACCATCTCCGGGTCCAGCGCGCTGGTGGGCTCGTCGAACAGCATCACCGGCGGTTGCAGGGCCAGCGCGCGGGCGATCGCCACGCGCTGCTGCTGGCCGCCGGACAAGGCGCCCGGATAGGCGTCGATCTTGTGTTCCAGGCCCACCCGCTCAAGCAGGGCGCGCGCCAGCTCCATCGCCTGCTTGCGCGGCTGCTTGCGGATATTGACCGGCGCGAAAATCACGTTTTCCAGCACGCTCATGTGCGGAAACAGATTGAACTGCTGGAACACGAAGCCGATCTTCTGGCGCAGCGCGTTCAGGTTGGCACCCTTGGCGTAGATGTCCGCGCCATCGATCAGAATGCGGCCTTTTTCGATCGGTTCCAGACGGTTGATCGTGCGGATCATGGTGGATTTGCCCGACCCCGACGGCCCACACACCACCAGCACTTCGCCACGCGCCACCGACAGGTCCACGTCCTTCAGCACATGATGCGCGCCGTACCACTTGTTCACTTTTTCAAGATTGATCATGTTTGTTCCCGTAGGGCCTGATAACACTAAAAGGAGCCTCGCACAGGCCCCTAGGCCATGGCGCGCGAGCGGCGGATACGCAAGTCCAGCCAGCTCAAGCCGCGGCTCAGGCTGAAGCACACCAGGAAATAGATAATGGCCAGGATGCCGAACACCTGCAGCGGCTGGGTCAGCACCAGGTTGTTGACCTGATTGGCCGCAAAGGTCAGTTCGTTCACGCTGATGACGTAGCCCAACGACGTTTCCTTGATGGTCGACACGAACTGGCTGGTCATGCTGGGCAGCACGTTGAACAGCGCCTGCGGCAAGACCACCTTGCGCATCGTCGTCCAGTAACCCACGCCCAGCGAGCGCGACGCCTCGATCTGGCCGCGCGGCACCGCCTCGATACCCGAACGGATCACTTCCGACAGGTACGCGCTTTCATAGACCACCAGCGCGAAGATCAGCGTCCAGAAACCGCTGACGACCTGCCCGGTCAGCTTGGGCACCACGAAATAGGCCCAGAAGATCAGCATCAGCAACGGCATGCCGCGCACGACGTTGACCAGTGCCTTGCTGGCTACGCGCAGCCAGCCAAACGGGCTGACCCGGGCCAGCGCGATCAGGAGCGCAAGCGGCATCGACATCGCCAGGCCCAGCGCCGCCAGGATAAGCGTCAGCGCCAGTCCGCCCAGCGGACCGTTGGGATATTGCCCGACCAGCAGCGTCGGCCAGTATTGCAAGAGCAGATCAAGCACCGTGGCCTCCGCGGTTCAGACGATAACGGGCGTAGATGCGCGATCCCACCGCCATGATCAGGAAAGATCCCAGCAGGTACATGATCGTCGCCGCGCCGAACGTGGCGAAAGTGCGATAGGTCTCGTTTTCGATCTCGCGGGCCTGATAAGTCAGCTCCATCACGCCGATCGCCATTGCCACGCTGGTGTTCTTGAACAGCAGCAGCGCACGTCCCACCAGCGGCGGGATCGAAATGCGAACGGCCTGCGGCACGATCACGAAACGCATGCATTGC
This sequence comes from Achromobacter maghribensis, assembly GCF_057334215.1. Taxonomy (NCBI): domain Bacteria; kingdom Pseudomonadati; phylum Pseudomonadota; class Betaproteobacteria; order Burkholderiales; family Alcaligenaceae; genus Achromobacter; species Achromobacter maghribensis. The sequence goes on from NZ_JBHFII010000044.1 coordinate 408,840, forward strand.
AGGTAGCTGGCGCCCAGCGCGCGGGCCGCCTCGAACTGCGTGCCGGGAATGGCGCGCAGCCCGCTGCGGATGTCTTCCGCGATGTAGGCGGCCGACCCCAGCGCCAGCGCAATCGCCGCCAGCGACATCTCGGCATTGTGGTCGTACAGCCACATCCGGAAGCCCTCGGGCAGCAATTCGGGCATGCCGAAATACCAGAACAACACCTGCACCAGCAGCGGCACGTTACGGTGATATTCCACATAGGCATCCACCACCCAGCGACACGGCGCCAGGTTGGTGGCGCGCACCACCACCAGCGTCACCGCGATGGTGAAGGCCATGACCCAGGCAACCAGGAACAGCTGCACGGTGACCACCATGCCGCTTAGCAGCAGCTGGTATTGGGAAGCGTCAAGTAGGCTCATAAAGCGATCGATCTCCGACAGCCTAGCCGGCGATGGAGCCGATCTTGAAGCTGCGTTCCAGCTTGTACGGCGTATCGGGGCCGAACCACTTGTTGAACAGCTTGGCGGCCGCGCCGGAGGTTTCCGCTTCGTCCAGCGCCTGGTTCACCGTTTGCAGGAAGCGCGGTTCGGACTTGCGCACGCCCAGGCCCCAAGGCTCGTCGAACACCGACTTGGGGATCACGCTGACCGGTGCGGTCGGCGGGCTTTGCAGCACCAGGCGCACCAGCACCAGTTCCGAGGCGAACTGCGCGTCCACCTTCTTTTGCTGCAAGGCCAGATAGGTGGCCGAGCTGTCGCCGTAGCCGATGACCTGCGACTTGTTCAGGATGCGCTTGATCTCGCGCTCCGAGCTTGATCCCTTGGTGGCGCCGATGCGGCGGCCGTTCAGGGCTTCCACCGAATCCAGGCCCGAGTCCTTGCGCACCAGCAGCTTCTGCGGGCTGACGTAATAGGCGTGGCTGAAGGCGATCTGCTCGGCGCGGTCGGGCGAATAGCCCAGGTTGGCCGCCAGGATGTCCACGCGGCCTTCGTTCAGTTCCGGCACGCGCGCCGCCACCGACAGCAGCTTGTAGTTGACCTTGACGCCAAGCTTGTCGGCAACGAGCTTGCACACGTCCACGTCATAGCCCACCAATTGGCGCGTGGCGCCGTCCTGGAAGCTGAACGGCTGCGAGGTGCCAAGCGTGCCGCAGACGAGCTCGCCGCGCGCCTTGATGTCGTCGACCTGGTCGGCCTGGGCAGCGGCGCCCAGCGCCAACGTGGCCAGCCCCAGGCAGGCCGCGAAGAGAGAGTGACGTTTCATGGTTGATTCCCCTTGTCTGTTTGTGTGGTGGTCGTACTGGAATGAAAGACGCGAGCCTCAGGCCAGCTTGGCGCAGGCTTCGCGGATGGCGGCGCATCCCTGCTTGATATCGTCCAGCGACGCGGCGAACGACAGCCGGAAGGTGCCCGGCGCGCCATACGCGTGGCCATCGATGACGGCCACGCCGGCCTCGCGCAGCAGGTAATGCGTCAGGTCGGTGTCGGTGGCGATCACATCGCCCGCGAGCGTCTTCTTGCCCAGCAGGGCCGAGCAATCCGGAAAGACGTAGAACGCGCCTTGCGGCACGACAATCGCCAAACCCGGCGCGCCGGACAATTCGGCGATCGCCAGGTCGCGGCGTTCGCGGAATATGCGGGCGAATTCGGCCACGCAATCCTGCGGACCCGACAACGCCTCCAGCGCCGCCGCCTGGCTGACGGACGATGCGCCCGACGTGCTTTGCGACTGCAGGATGGCCATTGCCTTGATCAGTTCATCCGGGCCCGCGCCGTAGCCGATGCGCCAGCCCGTCATGGCATAAGCCTTGGACACGCCATTGACCACCAGCGTGCGGGCGGCCAGCTCGGGCGCGACCTGCAAGGGGTGGACGGTGGCTTCGCCCGTGAAGTTCAAGCGAGCGTAGATGTCGTCGGTCATCAGCCAGACGTGCGGATGGCGCTTGAGCACGTCGGTCAGGCCGCGCAGCTCATCGGCCGTGTAGACCGAACCCGTCGGGTTGCTGGGCGCATTCATCATCAGCCATTTGGTACGCGGCGTGATCGCGCGCTCCAGCGCTTCCGGGGTGACCTTGTAATCGGTGGCGGGCGACGTCTGCACGGCGACCGGAACACCGCCGTTGACCAGCACCATGTCCGGGTACGACACCCAGAACGGCGCGGGGATCAACACCTCGTCGCCCTCGTTCAAGGTGGCGGCCAGCCCATTGAAGATCACCTGCTTGGCGCCGGTGCTGACGATGATCCGCGCGGCGGGGTAGTCCACCCCCGTCGCTTCTTGCAGATGGACGCCAGCGGCGCGGCGCAGGGCGACCGTGCCCTGGGCGGGCGGATACTTGGTTTCGCCACGGTTCATGGCCGCGGTTGCCGCCACACGGATATGCTCGGGCGTCGAGAAATCCGGTTCGCCGATCGTCAGGTCGATGATGCGGCGGCCTTGTTCGCGCAGTTCGGCGATGATGGCGCGCGCGGCGACGCTGGGCGACAGCTTGATGCGCTTGATACGGTCGGCGACGATGCTCATTTGGCGGCCCCCATCTTCTCGGCCAGGGTCTTTTCCAGCCACGGCTTGGTGTAGGTGCCGGCGCGCAACTTTTCCTTGGCCACGGCTTCGTCGGCTTCCTTCTTCTGCGCCAGCGCCAGCACGGCCGCCGCGAATTCGGCCGGGATCACCACGACGCCGTCGGCATCGCCCACGATTACGTCGCCGGGGTTGACCACCTGTCCGCCCACGGACACGGGCACATTGATTTCGCCGGGGCCATCCTTGTACGGTCCCTTGTGCGACACGGCGCGCGCAAAGCAGCCGAATTCCCCCTGGGCGAAGACGTCCAGGTCGCGCACGGCGCCGTCGATCACGAAGCCTTCGATGCCGCGCGATTGCGCATCCATCATCATCAGTTCGCCGACCAGCGCGTTGCTGGTGTCGCCAGCGCCGTCGACAACGATCACGTCACCCGCGCCACCCAGCGAAATCGCCTTGTGGATCATCAGGTTATCGCCGGGACGGGTCTTGACGGTCAGCGCCAGGCCCACGGTGCGGCGCGTGCCGGCATGCAACGGGCGCAGGCCCGAGACGCCATACAGGCGATTCATGCAGTCGCTGATCTGAGCCGAGCCGATGCCGGCAAAGCCCGCCAGCACGTCAGCGTCGACGGCCGGAGCGGGCCGGGAAAGAATGCGGTAACCGATGGGAGTCATAAGGAAGTCAGGAATGAATGCGTGAAGCGATTAAGCGAACATGCATTACAAAGCCCGCCATGCCTTTCCTCAAAACGATATAAATTCCCAGTGATCCAGGAATTTTTTTCGTACACAACATCGATAAGGGTTATCCCTTATTCGTGCATTCCTTCCCGCGCCCGGTCCTAATCGTCGCCGCCGCTGCTGCCGTTGCGGGCTTCCGCCAGCGCCACCGTCAGGTGCATCACCTTCTTCTTCAGTAGGTCGCGCTCGTCCGTCAAACGCGCCAGCACGCCGCGCAGCCGCGCCACTTCGGCCGGCAGGTCCGCGATACTTTCAATAGGCACCTCGGGCGGGGCCTCGCGGGGCGGCGGCGCCTTGGCCAGGCGCACTTCGCGCGCAGCCTGTTGCAGTTCTTTCTTGCCGCCGGCCACGGCCGCCGCCTGGCGTTCGGCGGGCAAAGACGCCACCGCCGCGGCGGCATTGATCGAAATCGCGCCCTCTTTCACTGCGCGCACCAATTCCGGCGCGGCGTCTTTCTGGATCTTTTCGATCTGGCCCAGCGTATTGCTGCTGATGCGCGCCGCGCGCGCCAGCGCCTGGCGGCTGGGCACGGGCGGCGTCCAGGAGATGTTCGGCGGCAGGCGTGGCGCGCCGTCGGCGCCAGGAGCATCCTCGTCCCAAGGCGGTGAACCATCAGACGATGCGGCGTCAGCCGACCCGGCGTCGGGCGGCGCGCTGCCTTCTGGAGGCGTGCGCGCCAGCAGGATTTCCTTCTTGCGCAACGCCAGCACGCCCCGCTGGAAGTCCGACACGCTGCGCCGGCCCAGGTGGTTTTCGATCATCCACAGGTGCACGTCTTCGATCGATTTGAACGTGGTGTTCTGGCGGGTCTGGAATTCGATGCCGTGTTTCTGGCAGATGGCATAGCGGTTGTGCCCATCCACCAACAGGTCGCCCCACAGCACCAGCGCGTCGCGACACCCCTCGGCCAGCAGACTGCGTTCCAGCGCCTCGTGCTCGTCTTCGGTCAAAGGGTCTATATAGGCGCGCAGGCCCTCGTCAATCCTGATATCCATGATGTCCAAAAAGGTTACTCGCCCGGCGTTTCCAAAAAACCCACCTGCTATGCCAGCCCTTGGCCGCGCAGCAGGTCCTGAATGGCCGCCAACCGCGCCACCGGGTCGGTCAGGCCCAACAGCCTGGCCTTGTCGTCCGGCGGCAACGGCAGCAGTTCGCACCAGCGGTCCGCCACCCAGCCGCAGTCGTCCAGCCGGTACGGTGGCGCCAAAGGCATCCTTTCGGTGGGCACGCCGTCTTGCTGCCATTGCGCCACCAGACGGCCCAGCGCATCGGCGCTGGACTGCATGGCCGCCGGCACGGGCGTGGGCGGATCGTCGGCGATGGGCTCGGTGCTGCCCATCCAAAGACCGTATTTTGCCACCTCGCTGGAAAGCAGCCGGAAACGCCCGGTGCCGATGCAGCGCAACTGCAGCAACGCCGGCATTGGCGCATCCCATGACGCGATGCGCGCCATCGTGCCCACGGGCGCCAGGGTCTCGACGCCTTCCGGCGAACGGACCTCGCTGCCCGCCAACAGCCCGACCACACCGAACTCGCTGCCTTCCGCGATACAGCGGCGGATCATATCCAGATAGCGCACCTCGAAGATCCGCAGGTGCAGCACCCCGGCGGGAAACAGCGCGTTGGATAAGGGGAACAACGGGATCAGCGCCATGGCCGCCTCCTACTTGACCTCGAAAGCGGCGTCCACCGGCACCTGCATGGCGGTCACCATCGCGTTGGTTTGCGCCGCCATGCCAATCACCGATAGCAGTTCGGCATGCTGGCCGTTGGTCATGCCCTTGGCCTTGGCCGCCGCCGTGTGCGAATGCACGCAGTATGAGCACCCGTTGGCCGTGGACACGGCGATGTAGATCATTTCGCGCACCAGCGGCGACAGTTCGCCCTCCGCCATCATCACCTGCTTCAACTGCGCCCACACGCGCTGCAACTGCGCCGGGTCGTTGGCCAGCGCACGCCAGAAATTGTTCACGAAATCGGATCTACGCGTGGCGCGGATGTCTTCGAACACCGCCCACGCCTCGGGGCTTTTGCGGACCTCTTCGTCCGACAGCAATTTGACCGTGCTCATGCGTGGTTCCTTAAAATCGTTCAAGGTTCAGACAAAAGGCTGTGCGTGGGCGCCGTGATGCGCGCCTGCGCGCGGCACGAACCACAACAAATAGCCTTTGCGGCTACAGTGCGTACAGTTGCACTTCAGAACCCGCGACACATCGCCATCGACTTCGAACCTGATCTGTCCGCAGTGGCAGCTACCTTGTTGCATGGATGGGCTCCTTCGGTATCACGAGCCGGGCCTTCCATCATAGATCGGCAACGGCTGCCCCGCCCCACCAGGAAGACATCATGCCCCAACTCTCCGCCTACCTCAGCTTCGACGGCAACTGCGCCGATGCCCTGCATTTCTACGAACGCGTCCTGGGCGGCCGGATCGAAGCCATGATCCGCTACGCCGACGCCCCAGCCGACGCCGCCATGCCCGCCCTGTCCGCCGAAGACGCCGAACGCATCATGTACGCCCGGCTGGCGCTGGACGAGCAGACCCTGATGGGCAGCGATGCCACGGCCGGACACCCCTATCCTGGCAAAAAAGGCATGGCGCTGTCGCTGGCCTACCCCACCGTGTCCGATGCGCAACGCGTGTTCGACCAATTGTCCGACGGCGGCACGGTCACCATGCCGTTGCAAAAGACATTCTGGGCCGAGGCGTATGGGGCGCTTGTGGACCGGTTCGGAACGCGGTGGATGGTCAGCGGCGGCCGGCAGACCCATTAAGGCCGGTATCCGCCGGACGGCGTGCCCGCCGTCGCGTCCGCGCGACGCCCGGCGCCACTTTTGAATCATTGACATTGCCTCGCCCGCGCCTTGCAGTAATCTGGCAGCGCCCCCCTACCGGACGCGCCCGCCATGAACTTCCTTGCCAGCGCCACGCTGCTTCGCCGCCGGGACGGCCACGAAGCCCGCGTCACTTATGTGGAACTGTTCTTCGACCTGGTCTACGTCTTTGCCGTGACGCAGCTGTCGCACAGCCTGCTGCACGACCTGACGCTGATGGGCGCGATGCATACGCTGGTGTTGTGGTTCGCGGTCTGGCTGGGGTGGCAGTACACCTGTTGGGTCACCAATTGGTTCGATCCCGACGCCATCCCGATGCGGATCATGCTATTCGCCGTGATGCTGGTGGGCCTGATCGCCGCCGCTGTCCTGCCCAGCGCGTTTGGCGACAACGGCCTGATCTTCGCCGTCTGCTATGCGCTGCTCCAGGTCGGCCGCACCGTGTTCATCGTGCTGCACCTGGGGCCGAACCATCCGCTGGCGGACAATTTCCGGCGCATGCTGGGGTGGCTCTGCATTTCCGCCGTACTCTGGATCGCGGGCGGCCTGGCATCGAGTGAAGCGCGCCTGGCGCTGTGGGCGCTGGCCGTGGCCTGCGAATACATCTCGCCGATGTTTGGCTTCCGCCTGCCTGGCATGGGGCGGTCTTACACCGGTGACTGGACGATCGAAGGCGGCCACCTGGCGGAACGGTGCCAATTGTTCGTGATCGTGGCGCTGGGCGAAACCCTGCTGATCACAGGCGCCACGCTGGGCGAGCATCCCCACTGGGACGCCCCCACGCTGATCGCGCTGCTGGTAGCCTTCCTGGGCACGGCGGCGATGTGGTGGGTGTATTTCGACACCAGCAGCAAGGACGGTAGCGAAGCCATCGTGCATGCTTCCGACCCGGGCCGCATCGGCGCCTATTTCCACTATGTGCACGTGATCCTGATCGCGGGCGTCATTGTGTCGGCGGTGGCCAATGAACTGGTCATCCTGCATCCCGACGGCCGCATCGCCACGCCGGCGGCCGCGGCGCTGATCGGCGGTCCGGCGCTATACCTGCTGGGCAACGGCATCTACAAGACGGTGGTGTACGCCCGCTTTCCGCTGTCGCACGTGGTGGGCCTTGCGCTGCTGGCGGTGCTGGCGCCCGTGGCCTACGTGACCGACAACCTGATGGTGGGCGGCCTGACCACGCTGATCATGATATTGGTGGCCGTCTGGGAAAGCGTGTCCCGGCGCCGCGCGGCGCACGCCGTACATTGAGCCTGGCGCGGCGTCACCTCACTGCCTTAAACACCTCGATCAGGACGCCCCCCATCCCAACGAGGTCTTCCCTACGGTGCTTTCATCTCCTTTTCCTTCTTCGCTTTATCCTTTTTTTCTCCATCGTAGTGAGACTTAATGGCGAAAAACATGCCCGTGCCCAACACCAGAAGCTTGAACGTACCGAAGACTACAGGGACCCAAAAATTCATCATTTCCTCAAAACGCTGCTTCAGCAGCTTCATTTACTACACCTGGGCCAGGCAAAGACAAACGAACGATAGCCGTGAGGGCCACGAAAACCACCAGCCCGCTTCCGACGAGCGTGATGCTCGATTCCATCTTGCGCTCTGCGGTTAAAACGCACCGACTCTCTGCATCCAGATTTTACCGCCAAGTTCCTTACAAATGCGGGTTTCCACCTAATTTGCAGTACGAGTCGAGGTGTGCTTGCAGTACTGCCGCCCCATCCCCGGCAAAGACGCCCGCCAGATACCCGTCCGGCCTGACCAGGACGGCGGCGCCCTCGGCAAGGCCGTAGAACCTGGCGAACTGGTCCAGGCAATCTTCGATCTCCATGCCGGGTCCAATGCTGCGGATGTGCAGACCGGCGCTTGGCGCAAAGGTCGAGCGGCCGTTCACCAGCAAGGTCCAGTGTGTACCCTTGAACAGGTTGAACAGGCGCGTTGGGCTGCCACCTGCGCCACGCACAATGGCATCCGGCGCGCGATGGCCCGGGACAAGTCTGCTGTCGGCCTGCGACGGAAGCGATAGCGGCGAGGTGGGATAACCGATGTCCAGTTGCTGGACTTCACGGGTCCGCCTGTTGTCCCCGGTCTTGAAACCCGCAAGCAGCCGCGTGGACAGGCCCAGCACGTCCGCGGCCACGGGCCGGCGTTCGGCTTCGTAGGTCTCCAGAAGCGCCTCGGGGGCACCGGCGAGCACGGCCGCCAGCTTCCAGCCCAGGTTGTAGGCGTCCTGCACGCTGGTGTTGAGGCCTTGTCCGCCGGTGGGGGGATGGACATGCGCCGCATCGCCGACCAGGAACACGGGGCCATCCCGGTAACGATCGGCGAGCCTGGCATTCATGTTGTAGGTCGAAGACCAGGCAACCGAATGAACCGTGACGTCCGTGCGCGCGGTATGCAGGGCAACGCGTTCGGTCAGCGCGGCAGCGGAAAGGTCGATGTCGCCCTCAAGAGGAACGGGCGCCTGAATCTGGAACAGGTCGGTGCCCGCGAGCGGGCAGATCGCCAGGGGACCTGCACCGTTGCCATCGAACTGGTGCCACCTGTCGCGCGATAGCCCTTCCAGCACGACATCCGCGACGATTGCCCGCACGCCCAGGGTCTTGCCGGGAAAGCCGATCCCCAGGGTGCGGCGCACCAGGCTGCGCCCGCCGTCGGCACCCACCAGGTAGCGGGCGCGGAGCGTCTGCTTGCCCTCCGGGGTGGCAAGCATGGCCTCTATCCCGTCGGCGTCGACCACCATCCCGATCAGCTCGACACCAAACTCCGGCGCATGGCCCAGCTCGACCAGGCGCTCTCGCATGACCGCTTCGGTCTTGAACTGCGGCACCATCAGCGGAAGCGGATAGGGCTCGGCAGGCGTAGGTTCGGCAGCACTCGTCACTTCCTGGTCCACATGGCTGCCGTCGGCCGAGTATTTGCGAACCGTGGGGTAGATACCACCCGCGGCCATGGCTCGGTCCAGGATCCCCAGGTCTTCAAAGACCTCCTGGGTGCGCGGTTGAATCCCTTTGCCGCGCGAGCCCGGAAAGGGGGAATCGAGTTTTTCGATGAGGGCAAAGCGCACGCCGCGCCGCGCCAGTTCTATTGCCAGGGTCAGGCCGGCCGCACCCGCACCGCAGATCAGCACATCAACGGGCTCACGCATATCGCTTCTCCAATTTATGTGTAAGATTCACATATCAGGAGCACAGTCTATGGCCAGCAAAAAGAAAGTGCAAGATACACATATCTCGGCGCAGATGAAGGATCTCCATCGGTCCTTGATCGCGATCGTCAGCGTAATGAACCGCCCTCGCAACGACGAACGGCTGATCGCGGAAGCCGGCGTGCAGCTGGACCAGGCGCTCTTTCGCCTCTTGGTGGTGATTGAACGGGTGGGCCCGATCGGCGTGGTGGATCTGGCAGATCGCCTGGGCAGGGATTACACGACAATCAGCCGCCAGGTCGCCAAGCTCGAACGGATGGAGATGGTGACGCGGCACGAAAACTCGGGTGATCGCCGGATGCGCGAAACGGTGGTGTCTTCCAAAGGCAAGGCCGTGACCGACAAGATTGACCAGGCCCGCGAGCGCCTGGCACGAGGGATCTTCCAGGAATGGCCCGCAGAAGACATCACGGATCTGGTGCGTTTGATGCGCAAGTTCGCAGAGGCGCTGGAGCTGGGCACGCGGGCCGGAGGTGGCGAGCCCGGCTCGGCCAAGGTTCCGGCCGCCGGGAACAGCGTGGTTGTCACTGAGTAATGCTCGACGGCAACGATGACGAACACGAGCCGCAGTGCGCTGGCGGACAACCAACCGAAAATTCATCGGAGTGCCGTTGTCCGCGCGCGCTCATCCAACCGCCCTCAGTACCGCCAGCGCACGTTCAACGACCCCGCGTGTTCGCGGTTACCCCCGCCGTACTGCCCGCTGTAGTTCACGCCCACGGACGCGTTGCGCGACACCGCCACTTCGGCCCCCAACTCGGCCAACGCCGCATTGCGCGCGATGGGCGAGCCCGACACGGTGAATGCCTGGCCGCCGTCAAACGCCATGCGGGTTTGCGGCAGCACGTCGCCAAACGCATGGCGCCAGCCCAGCGTCGCCTGCAAGCGCCCTTCGGCGCCCGCCAGCGTGAAGTCCGTCTGCGCACGCACGCCCAGTGTGCTGGTGGTTTGCTGGTTGTTGCTGCTTTGACCGCGCAGCGCCGCCGAGCCGCCGGACTCGGAGAAACTGCGCGTGCGCAGGTCGCTCCAGGCCAGGCCCGCGAAGGGTTCGATCGTCGCACGGTCGGCCACGGGCAAGGCATAGCCTAGTTCGGTGAAGAGCTGGGTGGTGCTGGCGCCGTAGTCGGCGGTCAGCTTTTGCGAGGCGCCCGCCACCGTGGCGGAGCGCTCGGTGCTCACGTCGTGCCAGGTGTACGAGGTGCCGACCAGCCAGTTCAACTTCCCTGCGCCCGCTTCGAAGGCCTTGCCGCCATAGATGGCTGCGCTGTAGCCGGACACATCGGCCTGCGACGCGCGGTCATCCACCCGGATCTTGCTGTCGGTGTAGCCGACGGCCCCGCCTACCCGCCAGCCATCGCCCACCGCATGGTCGGCGCCAGCGAAGACGCCGCCGATGTGCTGACGGACTTGCGCGGTGTTGCCAGTCGCTTTCTGCGTTTGCCAGTTGCCGACGAGCTCTGCCCAGGCGGGCTGCGCGTTCGACGACGGCAAGGCAGACGCTGATAGTGTGCCGCCCGCCTGCGCCGTCGGTGCGCCAGGGCGCATGCCCGCGTTCAGATTGGCGCGCAGGTATGACAGCGGCAGCGTACGCGTGGTGGTGCTGGCGCCCATCAGGCTGGAGGCGACGCTGGCATGCGCTTCACCGGACAGGTTGTTGAACACCGCAGGCGGTGCGCCATTGGGCAAGGTCAGGATGAACTCTTGCAGCGCATTGCCCAAGGGCAGCGTTTCCAGCGCATTGGCGACGGCGCGCTGATTGGCGGTTTGCGCAGCGTCTGCAAAGGTGATCGGGCGCGTGCCCGGGTCCGCGGGGTTGACGGGGTTCACGGGCACCTGCTTGCGACCCAGTTGCAGCATGACGTCCTGTGCGCCGTAGCGCAATGCGGGATCCAGATACGCGTAGTTCGACGACACGTTGTCGAACTGACCGTTGATGGCGCCTGCGCTCAGGATCGTGTACTGGCGCGTGGTGTCAAAACCGCCTTCCGGTCCGACATGCACGACGGAGCCCGCCAGATTGGCGACGCCGCTGACGGCCACGCGGGCGCTGGCGGACGATGCCGGGTCGGCCGCCACTTGATAGACGGAACCCGGCATGAACGTCAGGTCGCCCGCCACGTTCAAGACGCCCGCGACATTGCCCGGCGCCAGGGTGGCGCCATTTTGCAGCGTGGTCGAACCCACTTGGCCCGCGCCTTGCAACAACGTGCCGCTAGCCAGCGTCAACGTACCGCCCAGCTTGCCCGTCGACGCGACGTTCAACGCCCCTGCCTGCACCAGCAGGCTACCGGTGTAGGCGCTGCCGTCACCCAACACCGTCAGCGTGCCGGCGCCCGTCTTGGCCAGATCGCCGTTGCCCGTGACGGATCCGGTCAGGCCGAAGTTCGTACCGGATGCCACCGCGATACGGCTGGATTGGGCCAGCATGACGCTGCGGGCGGTCTCGAAGCCGGCGCTGGTGGACAGCGTGCCACCATTCAACGTAAGACCGCCTGCCGCGGCGCCCAGGTTGGCGTCGCGGGCGACCGACAAGACTCCCGCGCGCACCTCCGTACCGCCGGAGTAGGTGTTGTCGCCGGCCAGCACCAGCGTGCCGAAGTCGGTTTTGACCAGCTTGCTGGCGCCCGTCAGACGGGCGGCGATGGTGCCGACCATGCCAGCATCCGCCGTCGATCCCGATCCCACGCGGATGATGCTCTCGCCGCCCGCGCCTTGCAGAGCGATGGCATCGCCTTCAATGCGGTAGCCGTCGGTGGCAATCTGCATGCCCGTGACCCCGATGGCCCCGGCCGAGGTGTCCACCGTGACCGTGCCCGCCGTGCCCTGGAAAACGGCAAACGTCGGCTTGGGCTGGAAGACGCCGTTCAACGTGCCGTCCACGTTGGCCCAGTTGCGGCCATCCGCCCGCCACATGCCCGAGCCGCCGTCGATGACGCCGTTGTCGTGGCCGGCGGTGTTGCCGCCATCCCAGAAGCTCAGCGTTGCGCCGGAGGTCGAGGCCAGGTTGACCTGGCCGCCGACTGCGGTTTGCAGGGTCAACGCGCTGGCAGAAACGCCGGCGGGCGTGGTACCGATGGCCAAGCCATGGTTCGTCAGGCTGCCGCCGTAGTCGAACAGGCGATAAACCCCCGCGCCGAAACCACCTTGATCCGTGATGTTCAGGCTGCCGGCCAACGTCAGGTTGTCTGCCACCGTGAACAAAGCGGTGCCGGGCGCATTGCCCAGTTCCACATTCACCTGGCTTGCGCTGGATAGCGACAGGTCGCCGCCAACTGCCAGCGTCTGACCTTGGACGCCTTCCAGTACGCCGCCAGTCAGCGTGGCGTTGCCGTTGATACGGCCCGCGCCCGAGAGTATGCCCGCGCCGCTTGCCGTGACGTCGCCGCCTAGAACGCCATCGGTATGCAGGCGGCCGCCCGTGACCGACGCCGACCCGCCCAGCTTGTCCGACACCCACAGCATGCCGGATTGAACCTGGGTCCGGCCCGCAAAACTGCTGTTGTCGCCCAGCAGTTGCAGCATGCCCGCGCCGGTCTTCGTGACCTGGCCTGCGCCCGCCAGTGCCCCACTGAACGACGTGCTGCTGGCTTGATTGAAGCGCACCTCGGCGCCCGAGGCGATCGTGGTATTGCTGGTGTAGCGGCCGGCGCTGACGGCCAGCGTGCCGGCATCGATGCGCCAGTCTTGCGCGCTGACGCCGGTCAGCGTCAACACGCCCGCCCCTTGCTTGGCCAGCGTACCCGTGCCCGACACATAACCCGCGTAGGTCGCGTCGGTGGCCTGATTGAACACGACCGCGCCGTGGTTCAGCAGATCCCCCCGGATCGAGGCCGCATTGCCCACCAGCGTGCCGGCCAGCACTTGCGTGTTGCCGTAGGTGTTGGCGCCGGTCAGCGTCAACGTGCCGGTGCCGAGCTTTTGCAGGTTGCCCGTGCCGCCGATGTGCCCTTGCAAACCTAGCGTGGTGCCTGCCGCGACGTTGATATCAGCCGTTTGCGCCAGCGTCACGGCACGCGCGGAATCAAAGCTGGCCGTGGTGGCAAGCGCGCCGCCGTTCAACGTCAACGCGCCCGCTGATGCTCCCAGGTTGGCGTCGGTCGACACGGACAACGTGCCCGTGCGGATTTCGGTGCCGCCCGTATAGGTGTTGTTGCCTGCCAGCACCAGCGTGCCAAAGTCGGCCTTCACGAGCTTGCTGGCGCCCGTCAGGCGGGAGGCAATGGTGCCGGTGGTCGCCGTGCCCGACGAATTTCCCGATCCGACGCGCAGACTGGTTTCCGCGCCGCCGGCAAGTTCAATCGAATCCCCTTCAACGCGATAGCCGTTCGACGTGATCTGCATGCCCGTCACACCCACGGCCCCTGCCCCCGCGTCCACCTCCACGATGCCGGACGCGCCTTGGAACACGGCGTAGGTCGGGCTGGGCTGGAAGCGGCCGTTCAGCGTGCCGTCCTCGTTGGTCCAGTTCAGCCCGTCGCTGCGCCACGTGCCCGAGCCGCCATCAATGACGCCGTCATCGCGCCGCGCGGGATCGCTGCCGTCCCAGAAACTGAGCGTGGCGCCCGCGGTGGACATCAGGTTGACCTGCCCGTTGACGGCGGTCTGGATTCGCAGGTCATTGGCCGTGATGCCCGTGGGCGCGGTACCGATGGCCAGCGTGTTCGACGTCAGTGCGCCGCGATAGTCGAACAAGCGATAGACACCTGCGCCGAATGCGCCTTGGTCGGTGATGTTCAGCGTGCCGGCCAAGGCCAGGTTGCCGCCCACATCGAACAACGTGCTGGACGCGGCGCGGCCCAGCGCCACGTTGACCCGGCTGGCGTTACCCAGGGTAAGGTTGCCGCCAATCTTCAGCGTGCTGCCTTGCGTGCCTTGCAGCACGCCGCCCGCCAGCGTGACGTTCTGGCCAATGGTGCCGGTGCCTGACAGGATGACGTTGTTGCCGATGGCGGCATTGCCGCTCAAGGTGCCGGTCACGTGAAGGCGGCCGCTGGACACTTCCGCGTTGCCGCCCAGCGTATTGGCCACGACCAGCGTGCCGTTGGCGACGCGCGTCGTGCCGGTAAAGGCGCTGCTGTCCGCGTTCAGGCGCAACGCGCCCGCGCCGGTCTTCTCGAACGTGCCGCTGCCGGAAACTTTGCCGGCATAGTCGGCATCGGTGGCCTGATCAAAACGCAACGTGCCTGCGGCGCCGATCGTGGCGTTGGCCGTGTAGCGGGTCACGTCGCTTGCGAGCGTGCCGGCTTCGATGTTCCAGTTCAGCGTGTTCAGGCCATTCAAGGTCAGGACGCCCGCGCCGCGTTTCACGGTGGCGCCGGCGCCGATCAGCGCGCCGGACACGCTGTCGTCCCACGCCTGATCGAAAATGACCGTGCCATCGTTATGTAGATCGCCGCGAATCGACGCGCTGTTGCCGATGAGCGTGCCGGCCCGCACGCGGGTGCTGCCGTAGGTGTTTGCGCCAGTCAACGCCAGCGTGCCGGCGCCTTGCTTGATCAGGGCGCCCCCGCCCGATAGGGTGCCCGTCAGGCCGAGCTGCGTGCCCGTCGCGACGTTGATGGCGCCATCTTGCATCAAGGAGATATTGCGAGTCGTGTTGAAGCTGGCGGTCGTGGTCAACGAGCCGCCGGCCATCGCCACGCCCGTGTTGGCCGCACCCAGGTTGTTGTCGGCGGAGATCGACAGGGTACCGAACTGAATGTCGGTGCCGCCGGTATACGTGTTGTCGCCCGTCAGCGTCAGCATGCCGGCGTCGGTTTTGACCAATTTGCTGGCGCCAGTCAAGCTGGCGGCGATGGTGCCGACCATGCCTGCATCCGCTGTCGATCCCGATCCCACGCGGATGATGCTCTCGCCGCCCGCGCCTTGCAGGGCGATGGCATCGCCTTCAATGTGGTAGCCGTCGGCGGCAATCCGCAAGCCCGTGACCCCGAGGGCCCCGGCGGATGTGTCCACCGTGACCGTGCCCGCCGTGCCCTGGAAAACGGCAAACGTCGGATTGGGCTGGAAGCTGCCGTTCAATGTGCCGTCCACGTTGGCCCAGTTGCGGCCATCCGCGCGCCAGGTGCCCGAGCCGCCGTCGATGGCGCCGTTGTCGTGACCGGCGGTGTTGCCGCCATCCCAGAAGCTCAGCGTTGCGCCGGAGGTCGAGGCCAGGTTGACCTGGCCGCCGACTGCGGTTTGCAGGGTCAACGCGCTGGCAGAAACGCCGGCGGGCGTGGTACCGATGGCCAAGCCATGGTTCGTCAGGCTGCCGCCGTAGTCGAACAGGCGATAAACCCCCGCGCCGAAGCCACCTTGATCCGTGATGTTCAGGCTACCGGCCAACGTCAGGTTGTCTGCCACTGAAAACAAGGCCGCGCCAGACGCATTGCCCAGTTCCACATTCACTCGGCTTGCGCTGGACAGCGACAGGTCGCCGCCAAACACCAGCGTCTGACCTTGCACGCCTTCCAGTACGCCGCCAGTCAGCGTGGCGTTGCCGTTGATACGGCCCGCGCCCGAGAGTATGCCCGCGCCGCTTGCCGTGACGTCACCGCCCAGAACGCCATCGGTATGCAGGCGGCCGCCCGTGACCGACGCCGACCCGCCCAGCTTGTCCGACACCCACAGCATGCCGGATTGAACCTGGGTCCGGCCCGCAAAGCTGCTGTTGTCGCCCAGCAGTTGCAGCATGCCCGTGCCGGTCTTCGTGACCAGGCCTGCGCCCGCCAGTGCCCCACTGAACGAGGTGCTGCTGGCTTGATTGAAGCGCACCTCGGCGCCCGAGGCGATCGTGGTATTGCTGGTGTAGCGGCCGGCGCTGACGGTCAACGTGCCCGCATCGATGCGCCAGTCTTGCGCGCTAACGCCGGTCAGCGTCAACACGCCCGTGCCTTGCTTGGCCAGCGTACCCGTGCCCGACACATAACCCGCGTAGGTCGCATCGGTGGCCTGGTTGAACACGACCGCGCCGTGGTTCAGCAGATCCCCGCGGATCGAGGCCGCATTGCCCACCAGCGTGCCGGCCAGCACTTGCGTGTTGCCGTAGCTGTTGGCGCCGGTCAGCGTCAACGTGCCGGTGCCGAGCTTTTGCAGGTTGCCCGTGCCGCCGATGTCCCCTTGCACACCCAGCGTGGTGCCTGCGGCGACGTTGATATCCGCAGTTTGCGCCAGCGTCACGGCACGCGCGGAATCAAAGCTGGCCGTGGTGGCAAGCGCGCCGCCGTTCAACGTCAACGCGCCTGCTGATGCTCCCAGGTTGGCGTCGGTCGACACGGACAAGGTGCCCGTGCGGACTTCGGTGCCGCCCGTATAGGTGTTGTTGCCTGCCAGCACCAGCGTGCCAAAGTCGGCCTTCACGAGCTTGCTGGCGCCCGTCAGGCTAGATGCGAGGGTGGCGGTCGTGGCAGCGCCGATGGCCAGGCCCGACCCCACGCGCACAACGGTCTCGCCATTCGCGCCGTCCAGCGCGATGGCATCGCCCTGGACGCGGTAGCCACCGCTCGAGAACTGCATGCCCGTCACGCCCACGCCACCCGCCGTCGCGTCCACCTCCACGATGCCGGGCGCGCCTTGGAACACGGCGAACGTCGGGTTGGGCTGGAAGCGGCCGTTCAGCGTGCCGTCCTCGTTGGTCCAGTTCAGCCCGTCGGTGCGCCAGACTCCCAAGCCGCCATCGATGACGCCGTTGTCGCGTTGCGCGGCATTGCCGCCGTCCCAGAAGCTCAAGGTGGTACCGAACGTCGACATCAGGTTGACCTGACCGGCCACGGCCGTTTGAAGGCGCAAGTCGTTGGCCGTGATGCCCGTGGGAACGGTTCCCAGAGCCAGCGTATTGGCGGTAAGCGCACCGCCGTAGTCGAACAGGCGGTAGACACCTGCGCCGAACGCGCCTTGCTCCGCCACGTTCAGGGTGCCCGCCAACGCCAGGTCGCCGCCGACGTCGAACAGGGCGGCGGACGCGGTGCTTCCCAGCGCCACGTTGACCCGGCTGGCGTTGTCCAGGGTAAGGTTGCCGCCCACCTTCAATGTGCTGCCTTGCGTGCCTTGCAGCACGCCGCCCGTCAGCGTGACATTCTGGCCGACGGTGCCGGCGCCTGACAGGATGACGTTGTTGCCGATGGCGGCATTGCCGCTCAAGGTGCCGGTCACGTGCAGGCGGCCGCTGGACACCTCCGCGTTGCCACCCAGTTTGTTGGCCACGACCAACGTACCGCTCGAGACGCGCGTCGTGCCGGTAAAGGCGCTGTTGTCCGCATTCAGGCGCAATGCGCCCGCGCCGGTCTTCTCGAACGTGCCGCTGCCCAAAATTCTGCCGGCATAGTCCGCATCGGTGGTTTGATCAAAACGCAACGTGCCTGCGGCGCCGATCGTAGCGTTGGCGGTGTAGCGCGTGACGTCGCTTGCGAGCGTGCCGGCTTCGATGTTCCAGTTCAGCGTGTTCAGGCCATTCAAGGTCAGGACGCCCGCGCCGCGTTTCACGGTGGCGCCGGCGCCGATCAGCGCGCCGGACACGCTGCCGTTCCACGCTTGATCGAAAATGACCGTGCCGTCGTTATGTAGATCGCCGCGGATCGACGTGCTGTTGCCGATGAGCGCACCGGCTTGCACGCGGGTGGTGCCGTAGGTATTGGCGCCGGTCAGTACCAGCGTGCCCGCGCCTTGTTTGATCAGATCCCCGCCGCCCGTGATCACACCGGTCCAATCCAGTTTCGTGCCACTGGCAACGTCAAGCGTGCCGTTCTGCAACAGGCTGATCTGCCGGTTCGAGCTGAAGCTCCCCCTCGTCGCCAAGGTCCCGCCCGTCATGGCCAGCGCGGTGCTCGCCGCGCCCAGGTTGGCGTCCTTTGACACCAACAGCGTCCCCTGGCGAATCTCGGTGCCACCCGTGTAGGTATTGTCACCGTCCAGCGCCAACGTGCCCGCGCCGGCCTTGGTCAAGGTCGTGCCGTTCCAGCCCGTCGCCGCGTTGGCCGTCTGATCGCCAAGCGCTGGGCCCACATTGAAGAGGTCTGTGGACTGGGCCAGCGTGAAGGTACCGTGCCGCAGATTGTTCTTGGCGGTCCAGCTGAGGTCGTAGGTGGCGAGGTATTGCCGGTTGTCGGCCGACTTGCCCGTGTGAACGGTCAGGTAATCCACCGCGCTCGTGAAGCCGCTGACGTTCACCGTCGTGAAATCTCCCTGAATACCGCCTTGGGTGGCGATCAGCACCTTCCCTAGCTGGCTTTCGTCGGCAATGCCGCTCAGGTTGAGGACCGTGCCGTCGCCCACTGACATCGAGACGGCCTGCAAAGCGGGCCCGGCCGTGCCTGCCCCGACCGCCAACAGGGTGTTGTCGGCCATCGCAAGGTCGCCCATCACCTGCAGCGTCGCAGGCCCCTGGATGGACAGCGTGCCCAGGTTTCCGGCGACGCTCAGGTTGCCGGAGAGAAGGTTCGCCGCGCCGATGATGCCGTCGCCATACTGCAAGGTGCCCCCTGACACGTCGGCCCACCCGCCCAGCGTGTCCAGCACGACCAGCTTGCCGCCCGACACCGTCGTCTTACCCGTGAAACCGGCGCTGTTACCCGTCAATACCGTTGTTCCGGCCACTTGATTCAGGCGATGCTGGCCAGCGCCCACGCTGCGCACGCCTGGCGCGAATTTAAGCTCCGTGTCGGTGTGGTTGAAGTTCAAGCTGGCGATGCCTGCGCCAAATGTGATCTCGGCCGCATTGAGCGTGCCGGCTCGAACCGCAGCCGAGCCGACTTCACCACCGATATTGAGGGTGGCGGTGCTGGGCGGGAACGGGAACGCATTGCTCACCAACTCCACGGCGGCCAGCGAGCCTGCCACGCCAGCTGTGACCGTGCCACCGTCCGCGATGGTCAACGTGCCGTTGGCTGCCCCCACGCCATAGCCGATATACACGGGTGCCGTGCTGGACCACTCGGAACCTGTTCCGGTGACGGTCACCTTGCCGGTGCCGCCCATGCTTGCGATGAAGGCGCCGCGGTTGCTCACGACGCCTCCTGCCGAAACAGACAGGCTGCCCTGACCAGAGAGGTCGCCCACTCGCAGAGCGCCGTCGTTATGCCAGGACGAGCCGGAACCTGCCACCGACACAGTGCCTACGCCGCTTGTGTTGCTGCCAAGATACGCGTCGGCGCTGAACAGACTACCGCCCGCCTCGACGGATACCTTGCCCTGTCCGCCCTGCGTACCGACGCTAAGCGCATGACTATTGCGCCAGACTGCCCCCCCGCCCGACACCGTGACTTGCGCCGGGCCGTTCTGCAGCGCACTGACCGTGCCAAACAGATTATTGACCTGGGCGCCATTGGTCACCGCCAATGCACCCGTACTCGTCTTGCCGACGAACAAATTGCCGGAATTCGCCCAGACGGCATTCAGGCCATCCACCGTGACCGTCGCGGGGATGGCCGCTCCCGAAATAGTGCTTTCACCGGAACCCAGCTTGTCCAGAATCTGCAGCTCGCCGCCGGTCACGTTGATTTTGCCTAGAAAATCGGTGCTGTTGGCAAGCAGGCGCGTGGTACCGCTGTACTGATTGAGTTCGTGGATGCCTGAGCTGTCGCTTCTCAGGCTGGCAGCGAAATCAACAACCGAATTGGTATTGAAATTCAACTTGGCCGTGCCCGCACCAAAGAAGACCTCTTTCGCCAGTAGCTGGCCCGGGGCCGCTGGCGCCGCGCCGGGTGTCGCCCCTATGTTGATGGTGCCGGTCGCCGTTGCCGCTTTAGCCAGCGACACGGTTCCTGAGCCCAAGACCTGCACTCGCCCATAGTTCCAGAGGTTCAACGTGCCGGTACCTTCGTCGCCGATGGACAGCGTCTGATCCAGTGACCAGCGGCTACCTGGCCCCGAAACATAGACCGTGCCGGTGGCGCTCGCATCCTTGCCCACCACGCCGTGGGTGTTGTTCAGGGGCGCTCCATCCGATATTCGCAGTGTGCCGGAAGCCGTGTCGCCGATGACCATGTCGACAGCTCTTTCCCAGTTCGCCGGATTATCGGGAAAAATGTCGCCCGAGCCGACGATGGTTTGCGCCATCGCGGCTGGAGGCATCCCGCAAGCGGCAAACACCGTGGCGGCCGCAAGGACTCTGGGTATGAACGCCGGTGCGTATCGCTGAGAGATGCCCGCACGATGGGTGTCTATCGCCCCCGAACCCGTGTCGTTCACGCGCCGGGTCTGGCTGCCGCTTTTGCCCTGCCCTCTTGCATGCTCACTTGCCACCTGCCATAAACCCACGCTACGGTTGAAGACAATGCGATAAGTGCGGTTCATGGGCGGTTCTATGTTGTGGTTGCCCGCAGGAAAACCTCTGCAAGCAGCAATTGAAATTCGCGCTGGCGCAAGAAGGCTAGCCCGGGAATTACAATTAGAAAGATTGCGTCTAGCTTTGCATATCCCTCATTCTTGGTATTTCCGTGCCTGGCCACCTCCGCGTGGTGGCCCGTGTGAAGGGGTGAGCTCAGCCGAGCTCGGATTTGTAGTCGGCACCGCTAAGCGCCGGCACCGCAAAACCAAGCCAGAAAGGTGCAGCCCCAAAGGAAGCCCTTCTTCGCCCCGTGCTGCGGGGAACCGCGATACCGTTTGATGGTGGGCGGGTTTCGGTCGGTGGCGAAGGCGAACAGGTTGCTACCGCTGCCCTAGCCGCCCGGCCGATGCTGGGCCAGCACGTCATGCAGCGATTGCGCGGCGCGCTGCAACACGGGCACCGCACGCAACAAGTCATCCAGCATGACGCGCGCCGTGGGCGCATGGCAGGCCACGGCCGCCACCACGCGGTCTTCCGCATCTTTGACGGGCACCGCCACCGCGCTCATGCCGCGCACGAATTCCTCGTTGTCGATGCCGATGCCGCGGGCCGCCAGCCGTTCCAGTTCTTCTTCCAGTTGCATGGGATCGGTCAGCGTGCGCGGCGTGTTGCGCGTCAGCGGCAGGCGCGCCAGCACGCGGCCGCGTTCCAGGCGGTTCATCGATGCCAGGAACAGCTTGCCGCTGGCCGTGCAGTGCATCGGCACATGGCTGCCCACCGCAAAGAACAGGCGCAGCGGTTCGGTGGTTTCCACCCGCTCCATGTAGATCACGCGGTCGCCGTCCGGCGCAGTCAGGTTGCAGGTTTCGCCCAGCGTACCGGCCAATTGCGCCAACACGGCCCGGCACGCCCGCGTGAACGCCGAGGCACGCAACGTGGACAACGCCAGCGAGGTGGCCTGCGGCCCTGGCACGAAGCCGTGTTCGGTGGGTGTTGCCGCGACGAAGCCGGCGCGCTGCATGGCGGCCAGCAAGCGCATGAGCGTCGTCTTGGGCATGTCCAAGCGCTGCGCCAACTGCGCCAGCGTGGGGGGATGCTGGGCCCGCGCCAAATGTTCCAGCACCACCAGGGCACGCAGCGACCGAGCGGCCTCCTGCTGCGCGCCAGGCGCGTCGGCCGACGCGTCAGCCGACGCCTGCACCGATGCTGCACTGCGATTTTGAAACCGAAGTTGCATGTTCCGTTCCATTTGTCCGCCTCCACGCGTGTTGTGCTTTGCGCGACGCGACAGCTTTCTAGAATCGCCACAGATCCCCGGCCCGCGCGCCGCGTTGCGAACGGATGCCGGAATCGAACCAGTATATAAGTGCGCCCCGCCGCGGCAAGCAGGGAAAACGCGCCGTCCGCCGACGTGGCGAAGACGGACGGCAACAGGGAGGCAAGGCAACATGTCCGACACCGTGGATGTCATCGTGGTTGGCGCCGGCTCGGCCGGATGCGTGATGGCCAACCGGCTAAGCGCCGACGGCGCGCTTTCCGTCTGCCTGCTGGAGGCGGGCCCCCGGGATCGCTATCCCTGGATACACATTCCCATCGGCTACGGCAAGACGATGTTCCATAAGGTCGTGAACTGGGGCTACTACACCGACCCCGATCCCAACATGCTGGGCCGGCGCATCTACTGGCCGCGGGGCCGTACCCTGGGCGGATCCAGCGCGATCAACGGGCTGATCTATATTCGCGGCCAGCGCCAGGACTACGACGCCTGGGCCCGCGCCGGCAATCCCGGCTGGAGCTGGAACGATTGCCTGCCCGCCTTCCGGAAACTGGAAAACAACGACCTGGGTGCAGGCCCCACCCGGGGTGTGGATGGCCCCTTGAACGCCACGTCGATCAAGACGCCGCATCCCTTGGTCGAGGCGATGATCGCGGCCGCCGGCGCCCAAGGCGTTCCACACCTCCAGGACTTCAACACGGGCGATCAGGAAGGCGTCGGCTACTACCAGTTGACCACGCGCAATGGCCGCCGCTGCTCGACCGCGGTTGCCTATCTGCGCCCGGCCGAAGGGCGCCCCAACCTGCGCGTGGAAACCGGCGCCCACACCATGGCCATCCTGTTCGAAGGCAGCCGCGCTTGCGGCGTGCGGTATCGGCAGGACGGCCAGGTCCGCACCCTGCGGGCACGGCGCGAGGTGGTCCTGTGCGCGGGTGCGCTGCAGTCGCCGCAGCTTCTGCAATTGTCCGGCGTCGGGCCGGCGGCGCTGCTGCGCCAGTTCGGCATCGGCGTGGTGCGCGATCTGCCCGGCGTCGGCGAAAACCTGCAAGACCATTTGCAGATAAGGCTGATTTACGAGACGACGCAGCCCATCACCACTAACGACCAGTTGCGCACGCTCTCCGGCCGCGCCCGCATGGGGCTGCAATGGCTGCTGTTCCGCAGCGGGCCGCTGGCCGTCGGCATCAACCAGGGCGGTCTGTTCTGCCGGGTGGACCCCGCCAGCCGCACGCCCGACACCCAATTCCATTTCGCGACCCTGTCGGCGGATCTGGCCGGGGGCAAGGTGCACCCGTTCTCGGGTTGCACGTATTCGGTTTGCCAGTTGCGCCCGTCGTCGCGCGGCCAGGTCCGCCTGCGCAGCGCCGATCCGTTCGATGCGCCGTCCATGCAGCCCAACTATCTGTCGACGGAGCTGGATCGCCGCATGACGGTCGCCGCCGTGAACTATGCCCGCCGGCTGGCCGCGTCCGAACCGCTGGCCGGATTGATGAAGCGGGAGTTCCGCCCGGGGCCCGATGTGCGCACGGACGACGAGATCCTCCACTTCTGCCGCGAATACGGCGCCACGATCTTTCACCCTTCCGGCACGGCCAAGATGGGGCCGCGCAGCGACCCGATGGCCGTGGTGGACGAACGCTTGCGCGTGCATGGCGTGGCCGGTTTGCGGGTGGTGGATTGCTCCATCATGCCGACACTGGTTTCGGGCAACACCAACGCGCCCGTCGTGATGCTGGCCGAACGCGCGGCCGGCTTCATGCTGGAGGATCTGAAGGCAACACCGCAACAGACCGAACTGGTCGCCGCGTAACGCGCAGGAAAACCCCGCAGGAAAGCATGGCGAACGGCAACGCAGAGTGCCCCGCCCCCCATCAAAGGAGACTGAAATGGCCAAGCAAAACGAAGCCGCAGTACGCCGTGTCGTTACCGCGTCGCTGATCGGCGCCACGATCGAGTGGTACGACTTTTTCCTCTACGGTGTCGTGGCGGGCATCGTGTTCAACAAGCTGTACTTTCCCACCGGCGACCCGCTGGTCTCGACCATGCTGGCCTACACGACATTCGCGGTCGGCTTCGTGACGCGGCCGCTGGGGGGCCTGATCTTCGGCCATTTCGGCGACCGCATTGGCCGCAAAAGCATGCTGGTCATGACGCTGATGATCATGGGCGTGTCCACGTTCCTGATCGGCCTGGTGCCCACCTACGACACCATCGGCGTCTGGGCGCCCATCCTGTTGCTGCTGCTGCGCGTGTTCCAGGGCATCGGCCTGGGCGGCGAATGGGGCGGTGCCGTGCTGATGGCCTATGAATACGCGCCACCGGGAAAGAAAGGCTTCTATGCATCGTTGCCGCAGATCGGGCTGGCGATCGGCTTGTGCCTGGCCTCCGGCACCGTGGCGCTGCTGTCCACCTTGCTGACGGATGCGCAATTCATGGCCTGGGGCTGGCGCATCGCCTTCCTGGCGTCGGCCGCGATGGTGCTGGTGGGCATGTACATCCGGCTGAACATCAAGGAAACCCCGGAGTTCACTGCCGTCAAGGAAAGCAACGCCGAAAGCCGCATCCCTTTTTTCGACATGCTCAAGCGCTACCCCGGCAATGTCTTCAAGGGCATGGGGGCCCGCTATATCGACGGGGTGTTCTTCAACGTGTTCGGCGTGTTCTCGATCTCGTACCTGACGCAGACGGTGCAGATCACCCGCACCGAGGCGTTGACGGGCGTGATGGCGGCAGCCCTGGTGATGTGCTTTTTCATCCCGTTCTTTGGCCGGCTGTCCGACCGCATCGGCCGCACGCGCGTCTATTTCTGGGGCTCGCTGATCACCGCCGCGGCCTCGTTCCCCGGGTTCTGGCTGATGCTGCATAGCGAAGGGAGCGTGATGCTGATCTGGCTGGCCATCATCATCCCCTTTGGCATCTTCTACGCAGCCATCTATGGGCCCGAGGCCGCCCTCTTCTGCGAGCTATTCGACGCCAAGGTGCGCTACACCGGCATCTCTTTCGTCTACCAGTTCTCGGGCATCTTCGCGTCCGGCATCACGCCCATCATCGCCACCGCGCTGCTCAAGACCGGTAATGGCCAGCCGTGGCTGATCTGCCTGTACGTGGTGTTCGCGGGATTGGTATCGGCGCTGTGCGCGTGGTTGATCGGGCGCGGCCGGCCGGCGGACGAGCCCGTCAGCCATGCCGCCCCGCCGCTGGCCCGCCCCGGCCTGCGCAAGGCCTGAGGCGGGGGGGCCC
>NZ_JBHFII010000044.1:433967-446774 GCF_057334215.1 Achromobacter maghribensis
GCGCAGCCCCGCCGGTTCAACCGCGCCGGGGCTGCGCGAACCAGGCCTCGGCCAGCTTCACGAACGCGCTGGCGCCGATGGGCAACAGCGCGTCGTTGAAGTCATAACTGGTGTTGTGAACCAGGCACGGCCCCTCGCCATGGCCCAACTCACGATGGCCGCCGTCGCCGTTGCCGATGAAGCAGTAGCTGCCGGGCACGGCTTCCAGCATGAAGGAAAAGTCTTCCGCCGCCATGATGGGTGTCTGGGCCATCACCCGCTCGGCGCCGACCACCTGCGCCAGCGCCTCCCGCATGAAGGCCGTCTCGGCTTCGTGGTTGATGGTCGACGGATAGTGGCGGGTGAAGACGAACTCGCATTCCGCGCCAAACATGGCGGCCACGTGCCGCGCCACCTCGCCCATGCGCCGCTCGATCAGATCCAGCGTCTCGGCCGTGTAGGCCCGCACCGTTCCTCCCAGTTCGCAGGTATCGGGAATGACGTTGACGGCCTCGCCGGCCCGCAGCGTGGTCACGGAAATGACGGCCGTCTCCAGCGGCTTCTTGTTGCGGCTGATGATGGTCTGGAAAGCCTCGATCATCTGGCCCGCCGCCGGGATCGGATCGACCGCCAGGTGCGGCATGGCCGCATGGCCGCCCTTGCCGCGTATCGTCACGTGGAATTCGCTATTGGACGCCAGCACCGGGCCGGGCGACGACGCGAAACAGCCCTCCGGGATGCCTGGCATGTTGTGCATGCCGAACACGGCCTCCATGGGGAATTTCTCGAACAGGCCGTCGCGCATCATCTCGCGCGCGCCGCCGCCGCGCTCTTCGGCCGGCTGGAAGATCAGGTACACGGTGCCGTCGAAATTGCGATGCTGGGCCAGATACTGGGCGGCGCCCAACAACATGGCGGTGTGGCCGTCGTGCCCACACGCGTGCATCACGCCCGCATGTTTGCTGGCATGCGCGAACTGGTTCGCCTCCTGCATCGGCAACGCGTCCATGTCGGCGCGCAACCCCAGCGTGCGCGACGAGGTGCCGTTGCGGATCACGCCCACCAGCCCGGTCTTGCCGAAACCACGGTGCAGCGGGATGCCCCAGCCCTCCAGCAGCTCGGCCACCCGTTGCGCCGTGCGGTTCTCTTCGAACGCCAGTTCGGGATGCGCATGGATATCACGCCGGATGTCGCGAATGGCGGACGCGTGTTCAACAATCTCTTCAATCAGGTTCATGGCTGCGGGTTCGGCGCCGCGCACGGCGCCGTTGATTCCAGGTTCGAGGAAAAAGGGAAAGAGGAAAGGTCAATCGGGCTTGATGCCCAGCTTGCGCAGCACGGGGCCGGACGCCTTGCGCTCATCGGCGACGCGCTGCGCGAAGGCGGCCGCGTCCAGATGGTACGGCAGCGAGCCGTGACTGGCGTACATCTGCCGCATGGCGCCGTCCTGCTGCGCGCGGCCGATCTGGGCGTTCAGGCGTTGGACGATAGCGTCAGGCGTGCCGGCGCGCGCCGCCACCCCCAGCCACACCGCGCCTTCGAAGCCACGGAAGTCCTGCTGCGCCAGCGTCGGCGCGCGGCCGAAGGCCGCATCGGGCACGCCATCGCTGATGGCCAGCACGCGCAGGCGCCCTTCCTTGACCATGGGCTCGACCAACGCGGTACCGGCGAAGTACATCTGCGTGTCGCCCGCCAGCACCGAATTCAGCGCGCCGGTACCCGTCTTGAACGGCACGTGCATGATGTCGACGCCCGCCTGTTCGCGCAGCATTTCAAACAGCACGTGGGGCGGGCTGCCATTGCCCGAAGACGCATAGTTCAACCGGCCCGGCTGCTGGCGGGCCAGCCCGAACAACTGCGCCAACGACTGCGCGGGCACCTTGTCGTTGACCGTCAGCGCCATGGGGATGACGGCCAGCGGGCTGACCGGCACAACGTCGCGGACGGGGTCATACGTCAGCGCGGGAAATATGTAGGGGTTCCACACCAGGTGGGCGTTGGTGACCAGCGCCAGCGTGTACCCGTCGGGCGGTGCCGACTTAAGCTGCTGCATGGCCAGCAGGCCGCCGGCGCCAGGCTTGTTCTCGACGATGACAGGCTGCCCAAAGGCGTGATGCAGCCGTTCGGCCAACGGCCGCGCGAACAGGTCGGGCAAGCTGCCCGGGCCGCCGTTGACCACGATGGTTATCGGCCGCGCGGGCCAGTCCGCCGCCTCGGCCGGCGTGCCTGCCGCCAAGGCGGCGCAGGCGACCAGGCCGGCCCACACCCACTGCAAGCCACTGCGCGGCATGCCGGAACGCACCGCCCGCATCCGCCCCGCACGCGGCGACGCCGCGCGGGATAACTGCCGGCAGGGCCGGCTGTCGCATGGACGTATCACTGCTTGTCTCCTCGTGCGCCTGCCGCCGGCGCAAGGCCAGAGAGTGGCAGCCGGCTATCTGGCGGCGCTTTTTTTCTACGATAAGCAGCATAAATCTCGACGTCAACTATTTTTATCGAGATTTCTGGAAAATGGGGCTACATCATCCCTTCCCCGCCCCGTCCGCCGCAGGCGCTGCGCCCCGTTGCGCAGCCTGTTCCGCAGGCCGCGCCCCCGGCCATCCCCCGCCCAGCGCCTTGAACAAGGTCGCCAACGCGATCTGGCGCTGGGTGCTGACCTCGATGTAGCTCAACTGGTCGGTGAATGCGCTGCGTTGGGCGTCCAGGTAGCGCAGGTGGCTGTCCACGCCGCCGCGGTAGCGGGCTTCGGACAGGCGCATGGCTTCCTGGCTAGATTCGGCCAGCGCGCGGCGTGACGCCTCTTCGCGCCGAAGCGTATCCGTCGCGGCAAGCGCATCGGCCACTTCCTTGAACGCCGTCTGGATGGTCTTTTCATACGCCGCCACCGCGATGTCCTTGCGCACGTGCGACAAGTCCAGGTTGGCGGTGTTGCGTCCGCCCGCGAAGATCGGCAGCGTGATCTGTGGCGCGAAGGACCAGGCGCGCTGCCCCCCGTCGAACAGGTTGGACAGGTCGGCGCTGGAAGAGCCGAACAGGCCGGTCAGCGAAATACTGGGAAAGAACGCCGCGCGGGCCGCACCGATGCTGGCGTTGCGCGACTGCAGCTGGTGTTCGGCAGCCAGGATGTCCGGCCGGCGTTC
The DNA here is from genome assembly GCF_057334215.1 of Achromobacter maghribensis. Taxonomy (NCBI): domain Bacteria; kingdom Pseudomonadati; phylum Pseudomonadota; class Betaproteobacteria; order Burkholderiales; family Alcaligenaceae; genus Achromobacter; species Achromobacter maghribensis. The sequence goes on from NZ_JBHFII010000044.1 coordinate 437,087, forward strand.
CAGCAGTTCGGACGGCGCGCCCGCCGCGATTTCCTGCAGCAGCACGGGTGACGCCGCCAGTTCCCGAGGCAGGTACGGGCTCAGGTCGTTGACGCCCACCAGCAGCGCCAGCGCGTTGCCCGCCTGGCGCACCTCCCGGTCCATCCGTTCCAGCTCCGCCCGTGCCTGCTCGGTCAAGCCCAGCGCTTCCTGGTAGTCCAGCGCCGTGGCCGCCCCGGCCTGGCGCCGTTTGACGATCAGTTCAAGCGACGATTCGCGGCTGGCCAGCGTCTGGCGCGTGACTTGAAGGCGGCGCTGCGCGCTGTCGCGGGTCAGATACGCCTGGATCACTTCGGCGACCAGGCTGATCCGGGTGCCATGGGCGGTTTCTTCGGTGGCCAGGTATTCCTGCAGCGCGGCGTCCGACAGGCTGCGCACGCGCCCGAACAGGTCGATCTCGAACGCGGTCAGCCCGATCCCTGCCTGATAGGTGCTTTGCACGCCAGCGCTGCCCGTGCCGCTCACGTCGCCCGGCACCCGCTGGCGCGTACCGCTGCCCTGGGCGTTGAATCCCGGCAAGCGGTCCGCGCGCTCGATCCGGTACTGCGCGCGCGCCGCTTCGATGTTCAACACGGCCTGGCGCAAGTCCCGGTTGTTTTCAAGCGCCAGCGCCACCAACTGGCGCAGCGGCGCATCGGTCACGAACGACTGCCAGTCCAGCGTGGTGGCCGCCGACGGCCCGGCGGGCGCGGCCGATTGATTCAACGACGCCGGATACTGCGCCGGGATGGGCGCGTCAGGCCGTTGATGGACCGGCGCCAGCGAACATCCCGCCAGCGCGGCGCTCAGGGTCAGGGCGCCAAGGCGCAAAGGGAAATAGGTTTGCATCATGAGTGTCATTCCTGGGCCGTGCGCGGGGCCGGCAAGGCGTCGGATGCCGGCTGGCCGCCTTGCTTCGACACCCGCGACAGCACCCACACGAAAAAGATGGGCACGAAGATCACGCCCAGCAACGTGGCGGTCAGCATGCCGCCAATCACGCCCACGCCCAGCGCGCGCTGGCTAGCCGCGCCCGCGCCAGTGGCCAACGCCAACGGCACCACCCCCAGGATGAACGCCAGCGACGTCATCACGATGGGCCGGAAGCGCAGCTTGGCGGCCTGGATGGCGGAGTCCATCAGAGAATGGCCTTGTTCGCGCAGGCTCTTGGCGAACTCCACGATCAGGATCGCGTTCTTGGCGGCCAGGCCGATGATGGTGATCAGGCCGACCTTGAAATACACGTCGTTCGACATACCCAGCACCGTCACCGCCAGAACCGAACCCAGCGCGCCGATCGGCACGATCAGCATGACCGACGCGGGAATGGCCCAGCTTTCATACAGCGCGACCATCAGCAGGAACACGACCAGGAAGGCCAGCGCGAACAACATCGGCGCCTGGGCTCCCGCGAACTTTTCCTGATAGGACAAGCCCGTCCATTCATAGCCGATGCCGCTGGGCAGCTCCGACACGATGCGCTCGATTTCAGCCATCGCTTCACCGGTACTGCTTCCGGGCATGGCGTCGCCCGCGATCTTGAACGCCGGATAGCCGTTGTAGCGCGAGATCTGCACGGGCCCGGTCTCCCAGCCCGTCTGCACGAAGGCGCTTAGCGGCACCATCCCGCCCGACTTGTTGCGCACGTTCAGCATCAGGATGCTCTCCGGCGTCATGCGGTCGCGCACGTCCGCCTGCACCACCACCCGCTGCAAGCGCCCAGCGTTGGCGAAGTCGTTGATGGTGGCCGACCCGTAGGCCGACGAGATCGCAGTGCTGATGGTGTCAAAGCCGATGCCCAGCGCTTCGGCCTTCTGGCGGTCGATGTCCAGGCGCAACTGCGGCGCGTCGGCCAGCCCTTCCATCATGGCGTAGGCGATCATCGGCGAGCTGTTGGCCTTGGCCAGCAACTGGTTGCGGGCGTCAGTGAGTGCCGCGCGCCCGAGGCCGCCGCGGTCCTGCAAACGCAGCGCAAAGCCGCCTGAGTTGCCCAGACCCTCGATGGGCGGCGGGTTGACCGCCATGACCGTGCCGTCATCGATGGCGGCAAACCGCGCGTTCACGCTATTGGCCACGTCGGTGGCGGCCTGGCCCTTGCCGCGCTCGGACCAGTCCTTCAGCGACGGGAAGGCGATGCCCGCATTCTGGCCCGTGCCCGAAAAGCTGAAGCCCATCACCGTGAAAGCGTCGCCCATGGCATCCAGCGACATCAGGTGCTGCTCAACGTCGGCCACGACCTTGTCGGTGCGGGTATGGGTGGCGCCCGGCGGCAGCTGCATGTCGACGATGACATAGCCCTGGTCTTCGGGCGGCACGAAGGACTCCGGCACGCGCACGTACAGCACGCCCAGCACGGCCACGATCGCCACGTAGATCACCATGTAGCGTCCGGTGCGCTTGACCAGCCGCGAATTCAGCGCCTCGAAACGCGTGGTCAGGTGGTTGAAGCGACGGTTGAACCAGCCGAAAAAGCCTTTCTTTTCATCATGGTGCCCCTTGGGGATGGGCTTGAGGAACGTGGCGCACAGCGCCGGCGTGAAGGTCAGCGCCAGGAAGCCCGAGAACAGGATGGACACCGCCAGCGACAGCGAAAACTGTTGATAGATAACTCCGACCGAACCGCTCATGAACGCCAGCGGCAGGAACACGGCGGCCAGCACCAGCGTGATGCCGACGATGGCGCCCGACACCTGCTCCATCGCCTTGATGGTCGCTTCGCGCGGCGGCAGGCCCTCTTCGGCCATGATGCGTTCCACGTTTTCGACCACCACGATCGCGTCGTCCACCAGGATGCCGATTGCCAGCACCATGCCGAACATCGTCATCATGTTCACCGAGAAGCCCAGCACCGACATCACCGCGAAGGTGCCCAACAGGCATACCGGCACCACGATCGTCGGGATCAGCGTATAGCGGATGTTCTGCAGGAACAGGAACATCACCAGGAAGACCAGCACCATTGCCTCGAGCAAGGTGTGCACCACCTTTTCGATTGCCACGCTGACGAAGCGCGACGTGTCGAACGGCACCGAAAACGCAACGTCTTCCGGGAACGAGGCCGACAACTCCTGCAAGCGCGCCTTCACGGCCTTGACCGTGTCGATCGCGTTGGCGCCCGGGGCCAGCTGTACGGCGGCGCCGACCGACTTCTTGCCGTTCAGGCGCGTTTCGAAGTCGTAGCTCTGGCGGCCCACTTCCAGCCGCGCCACATCGGCCAGGTGGACGGAAGAGCCGTCGGCATTGGCGCGCAGCACGATCCGGCCGAATTCTTCCGGCGAATCCAGCATGCCCTTCACGGCCAGCGTGGCCGTCAGTTCCTGTTCGGGCGAACCGGGGCGGCTGCCGAAACTGCCGGCGGGCACCTGCACGTTCTGTGCGGCAATGGCGGCGTTGACGTCGGCCACCGACAGGCCCAGGCCCAGCAGCTTTTGCGGATCGATCCAGACTCGCATGGCCGCTTCGGCCCCGAAGAACTGCACCTTGCCCACGCCGTCGACGCGGCGGATCTCGTTGTTGATGTTGCGCGCCGCGTAGTCGGACAGGCCCACTACGTCCTTGTGCGCGTCATCGCCCTTGTAGGTCAGGGCGTAGATCATCAGGAAGTTGGAACTGGCCTGCTCGACTTGCAGCCCCTGCTGCGTCACGGCGGACGGCAGGCGCGCTTCCGCCTTCTTGATGCGGTTCTGCACGTCCACCTGGGCCAGGTCGGGGTCCGTGCCGGGTTCGAACGTGACGGTGATTTCCGCGCTGCCGCTCGAGCTACTGGACGACTCGTAATACAGCATGTGCTTGGCGCCGTTCAACTCTTCCTCGATGACGCTCGTCACCGAATCGACCAGCACCGATGCGGATGCGCCCGGATAGACGGCAGAGATCGTCACCTGGGGCGGCGCCACCACCGGAAACTGCGACACCGGCAGCGACGGGATCGCCAGCAGGCCCGCCAGCGAAATGAAGATGGCCACCACCCACGCGAAATTGGGGCGGCCAATGAAAAACTTGGACATGATCTATCCTTGGGAATGCATGCGGGGCACGGGCTGCCGGTCAGTTCGCCACCGGGGCCGCGGCCTCGGTGGCGGCGGCGACCTTCGGCTGCGCCGCTGGCGTCACGCTGACTTTCTGGCCAGGCACGGCGGCGTTGACGCCGCCCACGATGACGCGGTCGCCGGCGCTCAGGCCATCGACGATGTGCCAATCGCTGCCGCGCATCGTGCCGGTTTGCACCAGACGCGATTCCACGACCTCGTCCTTGCCCACCACCATGACCTGCGGCTTGCCATCGGTGCTGCGCAACACCGCGCGCTGCGGCACCAGGATGGCTTCGGGGTCCACGCCTTGCCGGGTCTGCACGCGCACATACATGCCGGGCAGCAGCAGCACATCGGGGTTGGCGAATTCGCCGCGCACGGACACCTGCCCCGTGCCACGGTCGACCGCAATGTCGGAAAACAGCAGACGGCCGCTGCGACGCTGGTCGGTGCCGTCGATGGTGATGGAGATATTGGCGCCCTCGCCCTGCCCCAGGCTGCCATCCTGCAACGCGGCGCGCATGCGCAGCATGTCCGCCACGGGCTGGGTGAAGTCCACGTAGACGGGGTCCAACTGCTGGATCTTGGCCATGACCGTGGCCTCGTTCTGGCCCACCAGCGCGCCCTCGGTGACCTGGGCCCGGCCGATGCGGCCCGAAATCGGCGCCTTGACCGTGGCGTAGTCCAAGTTCAATTGCGCGGTTTCCACATCCGCCTGCGCGGACCGGCGCGCGGCCTGGGCGCTCTTTAGCGTGGTGGTGGCGGTATCGAAATCCTGCTGGCTGACGGCCTCGATCTTGACGAGCGGCGTGTAGCGTTTGACGATGGCCTGCGCATCCGACACGGCGGCATCCGCACGGGCCAGGTCTCCCAGGGCACGCGACAACGCCGCCTTGAATGGCGCCGGGTCGATGCGGAACAACACGTCGCCCGCCTTCACGTCGGCGCCTTCCTCGAAATTGCGGCTAAGCACGATGCCCGCGACACGGGCGCGAACTTCGGCCACCCGCATCGGTTCCACCCGCCCCGGCAGCGCGCTGGTAAGCGCGTAGCGCTCGGGTTGTACCGACAGCACTTGCACCGGGCGCGGCGCCGACGCCTGCGAATGCGCATCCTGGTCCCCGCCGCACCCCGCCAATGCGATGGACGCCAACAACGCCGTCAGGGGCCACTGCCACCTGGTTTGATTCTTCATCATCGATACCCCCCGCCCGCGGCGACCTGAATTCAATAAGCCGCTGATGGTACCTTGGAGTTCATTTTGAATCAATGATGATTCATATGATTCTGTGAAGTTCGTTGCACCGGACTTAACAAGTTTTTACTTGCCAATTAAGCCAGAATTTGTACAAAGTGAATCGCCCGTGATTCAATAGCGCCTATCAAGTTCGAGACAAGAACAGGGACGGAACATGTCTGACGAGGCGGGGCACGAGAAGCTACTAGTGGCGTTGGCCATGGCAATGGTTGACCAGCCGCGGGCCACCTTGCAGGAACTGGCGAAGGCAGTCGGCGTCAGCAAGGCGACGCTTTACCGGTTCTGTCAGACGCGGGACCAACTGGTCCTGCGCTTGACGACCCATTGCGCCCATGTGATGAAGAAGGCGCTGGCGGACTCGCATCTGGACACGGCGCCCCCGCGCGAGGCGCTGCGGAACCTGATTCATCAGAACCTGGCTCACAAGGAATTGACGGCTTTCCTGATGTACAACTGGAAGCCCGATAACGAGCAGCAACCCGACATCATGAACAGCTGGTCGGGTTACCTGGAATCCATGGATGCGTTCTTCCTGCGCGGACAGCGTGAAGGCGCCTTCCGGGTGGACATCACGGCGGCGGCACTGGCGGAAATGTTCTTCGGGGTGCTGACCAGCATGATGGACGCCGAACGACGCGGACGCGTCGCCCGGCTAGGCATCGCCACCGCGGTCGAACAGATGATGCTGCACGGTATCGCAGCAGAACCGGTCCGCGCCTCGGCCTGAGGCGCGCGCCGGAAACCCGGGCGCGAGCCGTTATGCAGCCGCCACGGGCCGCCCGTGGAACGGGTAGTTGGGATCGTTGTAGCCGTGCGTGGACGCATGGCCCGGCGTCACCCAGCCGTCCACGACGGCTTCGTCTTCGGCGGTGATCGTCACGTCCAGCGCGGCGTAGTAGTCGTCCATCTGCGCCAGCGTGCGCGGGCCCGCGATCACGCTCGTGATGACCGGATTGGCCAACACCCAGGCCGTGGCGAAATGGCCCGGCTGCACGCCCCGCGCCGCGCTGTGCCGCACCAGCTGTTGCGCGATCTGCAGCGATTCTTCGCGAAACTCCGTGGCCAGGATGCGGCGGTCGCCGCGCCCGGCGCGGGTGTCGGCGGCCGGCGCCTGGCCGGGCAGATACTTGCCCGTCAGCACGCCGCGCGCGATGGGGCTGTACGGCACCACGCCCAGACCGTAATGCTTGCAGGCCGGCAGAATTTCCACCTCGGGTCCGCGGTTCAGCATGTTGTAGTAAGGCTGGCACACCACGGGTTGCGGCACGCCCATCTTTTCGCACAGGCGCATGACTTCGGCGATGCGCCAGCCGCGGAAATTGGACAAGCCGAAGCTGCGCAGCTTGCCCGACCGGATCAGGTCGCCCAGCGCCCACAGCGCCTCTTCGAGATTTTCCTCGTGGTAGTCGCGGTGCAGGTACAGGATGTCCATGAAATCCGTGCCCAGGCGCGACAGGCTCTGTTCCACCCCACGCATCAGCCACTGGCGCGAGTAGTGCGCCTGATTCGGCCCCTTGCCCACCGGGTTGCCGATCTTGCTGGCCAGCACCCAGTCGTGGCGCTGCCCTTGCAGCAGCTTGGCCACGACTTGTTCCGAGCGGCCTTCGTTGTAGACGTCGGCCGTATCGATGAAATTCAAGCCATGGTCGCGCGCCGACGCGACAATGCGCGCCGCCTCGTCGTCAGGCGTCTGTTCTCCGAACATCATGGTGCCCAGGCATAGCGGCGACACGCGCAGATTGCTGGTTCCCAGTCGGCGGTAGTTCATGGCATCGTTCCTTGGTCGGTGAGAGCTCAGAATGTTACGCCTGTGGCGCGTCCACCGCTGCAAGGATCTTGCCGAACAAGGCATCCGCATGGGCGGAATTCAGCCAGCGCACGATCACCACCATCTTGCGTTCCGGCTCCACCCACGTGAACGAGCTGCCCGCGCCCACACCGAAGAAGCTGGTGGCCGGCACGCTGGGAAACACCCGGCCTTCGTGGTTGAGCCAGATCAGGTAGCCGTAGTACGGCGCGATGGCGCACGGCGTGCGCATGGCTTGAATCCACTCGCGCGACAGGATCTGTTTGCCGTTGGCCTGGCCGTCGTCAAGCAGCATCTGGCCGATCAACGCCTGGTCCCGCGCGCTGATGGACATGCCGCCGCCCCAGTGCGAGCCGCCGGGAACCGACGGCATGCGCTGGCCGTCGATCTCGACCCAGGCGGTGTCGTAACCCACCCATTGCCAGTTTTCGCTGGCGCCGATGGGGCGCGTGACGGCTTCGCGAAACACGTCGGGCAGCGGCTTGCGGAACAAGTGCAGCAACGCGTAGGACAACTGGTTGATGCGCACGTCGTTGTATTCCCAGTACGTGCCGGGGCGCTGCAAGGGACGCGCGTCGCCCTTCTTGCCGTCGGGCGGCACGCCGAACGTGACGGCGCGATAGCGATCCGCCTGGTCCGACACACCGAAGCGCTCGCCTTCCCATTCGCTCGTCTGCTGCAACAGGTGACGCCAGGTGATGTCGGCGTTCTGGCCGTCGTCAAAGCCGATGCCGGGCACCCGCTTGCCCACGGGCTCGTCGACGTCGGGCAGCAGGCCCCGGTCGTGCGCTACGCCCGCCAATATCGCCAGATATAGCTTGGCGACGCTGAAGGTCAGGTCGGCGCGATCGGGTTCGCCCCAGGACGCGACCGTCTTGCCGTCCACCACCACCACGCCCGATACCGGCCCACGGTCATGGATCGGGCCCAGCAGGCGGTTCCAGGGCGGCGGATCGTTCAGGTGCACGCCGAAATTGCCCTTGACGCTGCGGTCCCAGGTGGATTCGTGTTCATTGGCGAATTGGATCGCCTGCTGCATAAGCGCGTTCATCGTTTCCCTCGTTATTGTGGTGTGTCAGGCCGTGGCGCCCTGGGGCGTCCTGGCCAGGAATTCCATCGCGGCCTGCGTGCCGCCGGCGCGATGCGGCACGCAGGCGGCCGCCAGGCCCATCTCGACCCCGGCCAGCGTGCCGCACAGGGTCAGGTCATTGAAATGGCCCAGGTGGCCGATGCGGAAGACACGGTCGGTCAGTTTGCCCAGCCCCTGCCCCAGCGACATGTCGAAGCGGTCCAGGATGACCTTGCGCAACGCATCCGCGCCATGGCCTTGCGGCATCAGCACGGCGGTCAGGGCGGGACTGTGCGCCGACGGTTCCAGGCTAAGCAGTTCCAGCCCCCAGCCCGCCACGGCCAGGCGCGTAGCACGCGCATGGCGTTCGTGCCGGGCGAACACGCGCGGCAACCCCTCGGCTTGCAGCATGGCCAGCGCTTCGTGCAGCCCGTACAGCAGGTTGGTCGACGGCGTGTAGGGAAAATAGCCGTTGGCGTTGGCGGCCAGCATGTCGCGCCAGTCCCAGTAGGCGCGCGGCAGGCGCGCCGTGTCGGCAGCGGCCAGCGCCCGTGCGCTGACCGCGTTGAACGCCAGGCCCGGCGGCAGCATCAGGCCCTTCTGCGAGCCGGCCACCGTCACGTCCACCCCCCATTCGTCGTGCCGGTAGTCGACCGACCCCAGCGACGAGATCGTGTCCACCATCAATAACGCGGGATGCGACGCGGCGTCGATGGCGGCGCGCACGGCGGCGATGTCGCTGGTGACGCCGGTCGAGGTCTCGTTATGCACGACGCACACGGCCTTGATGCGGTGCTCCGCGTCCGCGGCAAGGCGCGCGCCAATCACGCCGGGATCCACCGGATGCCGCCAGTCGCCTTCCACGTAGTCCACCTCCAGCCCCAGGCGTCCCGCCAGCTTCTTCCACAGGCTGGCGAAATGGCCGGTTTCCACCATCAGCACACGGTCGCCGGGCGACAGCGTGTTGACCAGCGCCGCCTCCCATGCCCCGGTGCCCGAAGACGGGAAGATGATCACGGGGGACTGCGTCTGGAAGACCTGCTTGATGCCGGCCAGCACCGCCAGCCCCAGCTCCCCGAACGCCGGCCCGCGATGGTCGATGGTGGGCTGGTCGATAGCGCGCAGCACGCGGTCGGGCACATTCGTCGGCCCCGGAATCTGCAGAAAATGCCGGCCGGACGGATGGGAGTTCAGGGTAAGCATGCGTAGCCCCAGAGTGGAATTTTTTGTATACCAACGAAAGACGCGCGACAGACGAACGATGTTTGCCGCGCAGGCGGACTTGCGGCATGCGCCACTCTATCCCATTGTTTTTACATCGATAACCTAGGGTATACACCCATGATTGATCCGCTTGCCGCAGGTTTATAGTCTAAAAAAATACGGGGAAAAGTTGGTATACAAATGAGCAGCAATCCTAGCCTGATGCCGAATCTGGCCGGGCCGGCGCATGCGGGTTCCGCCGATGCCGGCGCGACGCCGACCGCCGTGGCCCTGCCCCCGGC
>NZ_JBHFII010000045.1:0-2071 GCF_057334215.1 Achromobacter maghribensis
GTTCGCTTCCACTAGCCTATGTATTCAGCTAGGGATACCGCATTGCTGCGGTGGGTTTCCCCATTCGGACATCTACGGATCAAAGCTTGTTTGCCAGCTCCCCGTAGCTTTTCGCAGGCTACTACGTCCTTCATCGCCTGTGATCGCCAAGGCATCCACCATATGCACTTAGTCGCTTGATCCTATAACGCTGTAGGCTATAGGACCTGAGTATTAGCGTTTGTGCCGTTCATAAGTTTCAAAGCAGTCTGAGGTTATTCACCCCAGTCTTGAGAACTTGGAACAAAATAATGCAATCACAACCCGTACTTATCTTCTTCAGCTTGCGCCGAGTACTTGATAAGTACATTTCGTTGTGCTTCTTCCAGATTGTTAAAGAACGAATATAGCTGTTAGGTAAAACCTAACTCATAACGCTGCAGACAGCGCTATGAGTTAGCCTCTACATCACCACCAGGTGAGTATTTGAGAATCAATGGTGGAGGTGAACGGGATCGAACCGATGACATCCTGCTTGCAAAGCAGGCGCTCTCCCAGCTGAGCTACACCCCCATATCCCACACAGTGACCAGCACTACGCGAAATACTTTGGTGGGTCTGGTTGGATTCGAACCAACGACCCCCGCCTTATCAAGACGGTGCTCTAACCAACTGAGCTACAGACCCAAAACCTTCTCGGATCAGTAGTCAGGTAGCTGAAGACCCAGGGAAGATTCCCTCGACCCAAGCCTACAACTGATCCCAGCTATATCAAACAACCGATAAGAGTGGACACTTAACACGAGCACTTAAGCTCTGAAAGGAGGTGATCCAGCCGCACCTTCCGATACGGCTACCTTGTTACGACTTCACCCCAGTCATGAATCCTACCGTGGTAATCGCCCCCCTTGCGGTTAGGCTAACTACTTCTGGTAAAACCCACTCCCATGGTGTGACGGGCGGTGTGTACAAGACCCGGGAACGTATTCACCGCGACATGCTGATCCGCGATTACTAGCGATTCCGACTTCACGCAGTCGAGTTGCAGACTGCGATCCGGACTACGATCGGGTTTCTGGGATTGGCTCCCCCTCGCGGGTTGGCGACCCTCTGTCCCGACCATTGTATGACGTGTGAAGCCCTACCCATAAGGGCCATGAGGACTTGACGTCATCCCCACCTTCCTCCGGTTTGTCACCGGCAGTCTCATTAGAGTGCCCTTTCGTAGCAACTAATGACAAGGGTTGCGCTCGTTGCGGGACTTAACCCAACATCTCACGACACGAGCTGACGACAGCCATGCAGCACCTGTGTTCCGGTTCTCTTGCGAGCACTTCCAAATCTCTTCGGAATTCCAGACATGTCAAGGGTAGGTAAGGTTTTTCGCGTTGCATCGAATTAATCCACATCATCCACCGCTTGTGCGGGTCCCCGTCAATTCCTTTGAGTTTTAATCTTGCGACCGTACTCCCCAGGCGGTCAACTTCACGCGTTAGCTGCGCTACTAAGGCCCGAAGGCCCCAACAGCTAGTTGACATCGTTTAGGGCGTGGACTACCAGGGTATCTAATCCTGTTTGCTCCCCACGCTTTCGTGCATGAGCGTCAGTGTTATCCCAGGAGGCTGCCTTCGCCATCGGTGTTCCTCCGCATATCTACGCATTTCACTGCTACACGCGGAATTCCACCTCCCTCTGACACACTCTAGCCCGGTAGTTAAAAATGCAGTTCCAAAGTTAAGCTCTGGGATTTCACATCTTTCTTTCCGAACCGCCTGCGCACGCTTTACGCCCAGTAATTCCGATTAACGCTTGCACCCTACGTATTACCGCGGCTGCTGGCACGTAGTTAGCCGGTGCTTATTCTGCAGGTACCGTCAGTTTCACGGGGTATTAGCCCATGACGTTTCTTTCCTGCCAAAAGTGCTTTACAACCCGAAGGCCTTCATCGCACACGCGGGATGGCTGGATCAGGGTTTCCCCCATTGTCCAAAATTCCCCACTGCTGCCTCCCGTAGGAGTCTGGGCCGTGTCTCAGTCCCAGTGTGGCTGGTCGTCCTCTCAAACCAGCTACGGATCGTCGCCTTGGTGAGCC
>NZ_JBHFII010000046.1:0-1082 GCF_057334215.1 Achromobacter maghribensis
GGCCGGCCGCTCCAGCGGCTAGCCGGCAGTTCCCCGATGCAGTCGCGTCCCGCCTGTAGATTGGCCCACAACGTCTCGATGTCAGGGGCCTCTGGAAAGCAGCCGCTCATACCGATTACCGCAATCGGCTCCGGCCGAACCGAGGCCGGCTCAACCGGCATGCCCGGCATCGCGAGTGGACGACGGCCCCGGCGACGGCCGACTGAGGCGACCGGCTCGACCGACGACGCCGTCTGTCCGTCCTGGTGAGCGCCTTGCTGCCGCGTGGGCGCCACGGCAAACGCTGGCGCCAACACGTCGCCATGCTCACGCACCAGATACGCCGTCAGTGCCGCGATCGTCGGCGCCTCGAAGAACACTGTCGGACTCAGCGTCAGCCCATACCGCTGGTTCAACACATTGCCAAACGAGGTCAGCGAGATCGAGTCGAACCCGAACTCGCTCAGTGGCGCATCGCGTTCCAAGCGCTCGCGCGCCATCTTCAGGTGCCCCGCCATCAAACCCGTCAGGGCGCGTTCCAACTGCGCCGCGAAGGCGTCGCGCGATGACGTCGTCTCCGCCTCGGCTCGCAATTCCTGGACACTCTCCGCCTGTACTGGCACCGTATCAGCCTGCACCGGCACTGCCTTCGCCTCATAGGCCGCCCGCACGCTGGCCAGCAGGCGCGCTCGATCTCCATGCAGCACAAGCACATGCGAGGCGTGGGGCGCCACCGACATCCCCTGCACAGGGACAGCGTCCGACGCCACGGACATGCTCTGCACAAGCGCTGCGATCCCCGCCTCGTCCGGCAAGGGCTCCATTCCCGTTGACCGCCGCATCCGCTCCTGGCCCGCCGCATCGACCTGCATGCCGCCTGCGGCCCACAACGGCCAACTCAACGACACCGTCCGTCCCCGGCGCAGCCCCTGGGACACCAGGCCCTGCCGGTACGCCGCGTACGCATCCAGAAAGCCGTTGCCCGCCGCATAATCCGCCTGCCCGACATTGCCCCAGACACTCGCCACCGACGAACACAGCATCAGCCACTCCAGCGCCAGCTCACGCGTCGCTTCGTCCAACGCCACGACACCCGCCACCTT
>NZ_JBHFII010000047.1:0-3388 GCF_057334215.1 Achromobacter maghribensis
CAGCAGGCGCGGCAGGCGTCGACGCGGCGGGCGCGGCGGATTTGACGGGTTCGGACTTCGCAGCAGGCTGAGCCTGGGCGACAGGCGCGTTGGCCTGGGAGGAAGATGTTTCTGACTTATTAGCTAGCACAACGGGTTCCGGCTTGGCTTCTTCAGCCAGGGGCTCGGTGGATTCAGTCTTAACTTCGGGCTTGGCCTCGTCGGCCACGGGCTCGGCAGGAGCAGGCGCCGGCGTCGGTTCGGGTTCAGGCTGGGCCTGGACTTCGGGGGCTTTCGCCTCGACGGGGGCGGGCACTTCGGCCGCGACGGATTCAACAGGCGCGGGCGCTTCAACCGGCGCGGGCGCTTCTACAGCAACGGGATCTTCCGCCTGGACGGGGGCCGGAGCCTCTGCCTGGACGGGAGTGGCCTCGCGGGGCTCGACCACGGCAGGAGCCTCGGGGGCAGCCGGCGCGGACACCTGCTGCTCGTCTTCGACGGAGGCTTCATCTTCGGCGCGCGCGGACGCGGCCTGTTCCAGGGCGATTTCGGAGGGATCACGCTTGACGAACACGCGCTTCTTGCGCACTTCGACCTGAATCGTGCGCGAACGGCCGGTGGCGTCAGCCTGCCGAATTTCGGACGTTTGGCGGCGCGTCAGGGTGATCTTCTTGCCTTCGGTCGCGCCGTGGGCACGACGCAGCGATTCGAGCAATTTCGCCTTGTCGCTGTCGGTGACGGAATCGTCAACCGATTTGAGGTCAACGCCAGCCGAGCGCAGCTGATCCAGCAGCACATTGGCAGGCATTTTCAGCTCGGTAGCGAACTGGGCGACGGTGTTACTCGACATTAGGCTCTCTCTTCCCTATATGCAGCTATTACAAACAACGTGAACTTGCGGTGGATAAAACCAGCACTACCCACCGCAGACCCGTGTCCTTTTGGTTATTCTTCGTCGAACCAATGGGCGCGGGCACGCATGATGAGGTCGCTGGCTTCCTGCTCGGTCAAGCCGGCGATTTCCGCCAGTTCGTCCGTTGCCAGTTCGGCCAGATCATCACGCGTATGCACTTGACGCTCGGCCAGCTTGCCAGCCAGTTCCTGCGTCATGCCTTCGAGTTCAAGCAAATCCTGTGCGGTCTCAAGGCGCTCTTCCTGGGCAATCGCCTCAGTCAGCAACGCATTGCGGGCACGGGCGCGCAATTCATTGATGGTGTCTTCGTCAAACGCTTCGATTTCCAGCAGTTCCTGCATGGGCACGTAAGCGATTTCCTCGATACCGGTGAAACCTTCGTCGATCAGGATGTCAGCGACTTCCTCATCAACGTCCAGCTTGCTCATGAACGTGGCGCGCAGACCCGACCGCTCGACTTCCTGGCGATTCAGGCTTTCTTCCGGCGTCATGATGTTGATCTGCCAGCCCGTCAGCTCGGACGCCAGGCGCACGTTCTGACCCTTGGCGCCGATGGCCTTGGGCAGGTTTTCTTCGTCGACGACAACGTCCATCGCATGCTTGTCTTCATCAACGACGATCGATTCGACGTTGGCCGGCGCCAGGGCGCCAATGACAAACTGCGCGGGGTCTTCCGACCACAGCACGATATCGACCTGCTCGCCGCCCAGCTCGTTGCGAACCGCGGTAACACGCGAACCGCGCATGCCCACACACGTGCCGATGGGGTCGATACGCTTATCGTAAGCCACCACGGCGATCTTCGCACGCACGCCGGCATCGCGGGCAGCGGCCTTGATCTCCAGCAGGCCTTGTTCGATTTCCGGAACTTCGTTCTCGAACAGCTGGCGAATGAACTCGGGCGAGGTGCGCGACAGGATCACTTGCTGGCCACGGGCGGCGTGGTCAACACGCAACACGAAGGCGCGGACGCGGTCGGCCACCCGGAGGTTTTCCTTCGGGATCATCTCGGAACGCGGCAGACGCGCTTCGATCTTGCCGGTTTCGACAATGGCGTCGCCCTTGTCCATGCGCTTGATCGTTCCGGACACGATGGTTTCGCCACGGTCCAGGAAGTCGTTCAGCACCTGCTCGCGCTCGGCGTCACGGATCTTTTGCAGAATGGCCTGCTTGGCCGCCTGCGCGCCGATACGGCCGAATTCGATGGGCTCGAGGGGCTCTTCGATGTATTCGCCTTCCTGGATGCCAGGGACGATTTCCACCGCGTCCGACAGCATTTCCTGCTTATCGGGTTCTTGCAGCCCGGCTTCGTCGGGCACGACCAGCCAACGGCGGAAGCCCTCGTGATCGCCGGTTTCCCTATCGATGGCGACACGAATGTCCGCATCATCCTTGAAGCGCTTTTTCATGGCCGAGGCCAGCGCACTTTCCAGCGCACCGAACACGACGTCGCGCGTGACGTTCTTTTCACGCGCCAAGGCATCGACCAACAGAAGAATTTCGCGACTCATCGCTTTTTGCCCTTGAAATCCAGAACGGGATCCAGTTTTGCACGTTCGATGTCATCGACCGTGAAGTTCAAAACCTGGACATCGTTCTTTTTTGCCTCAAATTCGAGACCGAAGACGGTCTTGTGCATGCCAGCAGCGGCGTCCGAGGCGGCGGCGTCTTCGGGCACGGTCAGCGTGCCGGAGAAGACCTTACGTCCGTCTAATGCCTCGCGCAGCTTGATTTCGATGCGCTCGCCTGCGAAACGGCGGAATTCGTTCTCGTTGCGCAGCGGGCGATCAATGCCCGGCGAACCGACTTCCAGCCGCTTATAGTCGATGTTCTCGACTTCAAACACCCGCGACAATTGGCGCGAAACCTGCTCACAGTCTTCGATGCGCACACCGCCGACCCGATCGATCGTCACGCGCAAAAGGCCCAGGGCGGCACGCTCGACGTCTACGAGTTCGAGGTCCATGCCGGCCAAAGCCTCTTCGGTCAATGCGAATAAATCAGCCATATACTCAAAAAAAATGGGCTGCACGCCCAGCCCACCGATATTGCGCAGAGCCCAGCCGCTTCCCTACTGCACGTAAGGAGCAATGCTGGGCAGCGCCCTATATTGCGACCTAATTTGTGGTTTGCGCCACGGGATTCCCCCATACAGCCCCGCCCCAACCCGTCAATCCGGGCCCGGCGGCGCTTAGCGCAACTCCGATGCCAACTGCTCTTGCCTACCGCGCTTTGCCTACCGGCGATGTCCTTTACAGGCAATGCCCTATAGGCCATGCGCTTGATACTTCCCATGCGCCAGATACTTTCTTGCCGCACACCAAGTACGACCACCACACGCTACCGGACACGTTGTAAGGCCAATGTCGGGCGCAAGGCAATGGCGCGAAGCCATGAAAACCATTGATTTTACCAGATAAACTGGAAAAACGCCTGATTCGTCACGGGCTTACGTTTATATGGGACACATCGGACCCGGGGGGGGGGGGGGGGGGG
>NZ_JBHFII010000047.1:3425-93855 GCF_057334215.1 Achromobacter maghribensis
CCCCCCCCCTGACAGCGCTTAGCGGCCCTGACGGCCACGTCCGCCCATCACGCCAAGGCGGGATTCGTGGGCCGAAGCGCCACGCGGCTGCCAATCATCGCCACGCGGGGATGACGACGACGAGGCATTGCGCGGAGCACGCGGCTTGCCGCCCGCCCCCGGCCCCTTGTTGTTGCCGGCGCCGCCACCCGCCGCGCGCGGCGAGCCTTCGGTCTTGCTGCCGCCACGACCGGCGCCTGCCGGCTTGCCGCCGCGGCTGTTGCCGCCGCCCGCGCCCGCCGGTTTGCCACCACCCGGCTTACGGCCGGAAGGCTTGCGGCCACCACCACCCACGGGGGCTTCGGCCACATTGCCGACGGCATCCGCCGACGCCATGGGGCCCGACGGGCCGTTGGCCGCCGCCGAACGCGGACCGCGAGGCTTGCCGCCCGGTTTGCCACCAGGCTTTCCGCCCGACTTTCCACCCGGCCGGCCACCGCCCGCCGGCGCTGCCGAACGGCCGCCACCGGGCTTGCCGCCCTTGCGATTGCCGCCCGCGCCTTCCGCGGCCAACGGATGGCCGTTGGCATAGCCACCGGCAATCATCAAACCGGTACCGAACGGATCCGACGGACACGCGGCCGTTTGGCCTGCACTACCCAGACGACCGCCCTGCAGCTTGCCGCGGCGACCAATGCGGGCGCCATTCATGCCATTGCGGTCCATGGTGCCGAAGCCGGGAGGCAAGGCGCTGTCATGGGATTGCGGTTGCTTCGAGCGGCGGCGGTTGCCACCGGATTCGTCGTCTTCACGCAACAGTCCCAGCTGGACCATCAGCGCGGTCACGAGCGAACCGTCCAATTCTTCCCAGCGGCCGCGCCGTAGCGTGCGCGGCAGCACCACATCGCCGAAACGGGTACGGATCAGGCGACTGACCGTGACGCCGACGGCTTCGAACATGCGGCGGACTTCGCGGTTGCGGCCTTCCTGCAAGGTCACGCGATACCAGCGGTTGCTGCCATCGCCACCCAGGTATTCCAGCGCGCCGAAAGCGGCCAGGCCGTCTTCCAGCTCAATGCCATCGACCAGCGACTGGCGCTGCGCCTCGTCCATTTCGCCCAACACGCGGACCGCGTATTCGCGTTCGGTGCCGTAACGGGGGTGCATGATGCGGTTGGCCATGTCGCCCGAGGTCGTGAAAATCAGCAGACCTTCGGTATTCAAGTCCAGACGCCCGACCGACAACCATTTGCCGGTGCGCAGCTTGGGCAAGCGCGCGAAAACGCTGGCGCGACCACCCGGATCGTCGTGGCTGACGATCTCGCCTGCCGGCTTGTGATACAGGATCACGCGCGGCGGCTTCTTCGTATTCACGCGCATGATCGGCTTGCCGTTGACACGAACCTGATCATTCGGCGCCACGCGCTGGCCAATATGGGCCGGCTCGCCGTTGACCGACACGCGGCCCGCGACGATCAACTCTTCCATCTCGCGGCGCGAACCGATACCGGCATCAGCCAGCACCTTGTGCAGCTTGGGCATGACCGAATCGCTGTTCAGGTACTTGCCCAGGCGCTGCTCCATGCGGTCCGCCGAGTCCAGGTACGACAGGGCCTGCTCGGCTTCCTGCTCGCCGCCTCGGGAGTCAGGCGACTCGACCGTAGCAGCGGCGGCAGCAGGCTGCTGGCCCTCAACGGCCGGTGCCTGTTCGGCCGTCGCATCGCCGCGACGGCGACGGAACGGCGTCCTCAGCTTGCGCCCGCGCCCACGGGCGCCGGCCTCACCTTCGACTGCCGGCTCGCGCGCGGCGGAAGCTTCCGGTTGACCGTTGGAAACGGTGTCATCCGAACGGGGATTGTCGTCCTGCATTGCTGTATTCGTTGTCACTGGGACAGCTCCGAATTTCAAACTTGGGTAGGCCTGCCAGGGGCAGGCTCGTCATCATCAGGGGACGCCGACTCACGGCCGGCGCGAGGCCGCTCCGGATCTGCCTCGCCCGATGCCGTGGGGACGACATCAGGGTCGGGCCGAACAGATTCGTCAAGGCCGATGGCGGGCTCATGCCCGGCGGCGCCAGGCGCTGCGTGATCGGTCTCGTCAATCGGTTCGGTCGGTTCCGCGTGTTTTGCGTTCTCGACACTTTCCTTTGCAGCACCGGCTTCTGTGACGTCGGCGGCCATATCGGAAAGGTCGTTGCCAGCCCCTTCGTCGGGAAAACCGGACGGGGTTGGCGTATTGGACAAGCCTTCGGCTTGCTCCCGGACGGTGGGTTCGTCTGCGGGATCCGCGCCTTCTTCTGTGCGCGAAACGACGGATTCTACGCTATCGCCCGGGGCTATGGTTGCATCGTGTTCCGAAACAGACAATTCCGCAACTGGGATAGCGTCATTTTCTTCCACGCCCGGCGGCTCGTCGACGGCGATTTCACCCTGCAAACCGCTGGTTTCATCACCGATTCCATCGCTGGTTTCGCCGTCGGCGTCGGCGGCGGCACCGTCAGGCGCGGCGGCGTCGGCGGGCGCAGCCCCCTCGCCTGTCAGTTGCTGCACTTCGCCCAAGTCCAGGCCGGCCAGCGCCGCAGCGGCTTGCGCCGATTCCAGCGGCGGAAGCTCATCCAGCGCCCGCAAGCCCAGATCGTCCAGGAACTGGCGCGTCGTGCCGAAGAGGGCGGGACGGCCCGGCGCATCGCGATGCCCGATTACCTCGATCCAGCCCCGATCCTCCAGCGCCTTCACGATCTGCGAAGACACGGTGACCCCGCGAATGTCCTCGATATCGCCGCGCGTGACCGGCTGACGCCAGGCCACGATGGCCAGCGTCTCCATGACAGCACGCGAATACTTGGGCGGCTTTTCAGGGCTGAGCCGCTCAAGGTAGCGCTGCATGTGCGGGCGGCTTTGGAATCGCCATCCGCTAGCCAGTTGCACCAGCTCAAGGCCACCATCGGCCCAATTGCTCTGCAGCGTCTCCAACAGCCCGCGCAGCTTGCTGTTGTCGAATTGTTCATCGTCCCCGAATAGCTTGCGCATATCGGACAGTTGCATCGGCTGCACCGCGCATAGCAGCGCGGTTTCCAGCACGAGTATTGCCTCGCTATCGTTCATCGACATTCAAATTCAAAAAGGGCTAACTTGCGCTAGGTTGAAAATAAGGTTAATATTCTTTTCTCAGACGCGGGGTGGAGCAGTCTGGCAGCTCGTCGGGCTCATAACCCGAAGGTCGTAGGTTCAAATCCTGCCCCCGCAACCAAATTGACGAAGGCCTGGCGAATGCGCCGGGCCTTTTTCATTGGTGCCCGCAAATTCGCGCCCGCAAAATTCATTCGTGCGCACCAAACCGTTAGCGGCAACGGGCACGAACCCCACAAACTCGGCACCCAACCCCGCCCCCGCGACTGACGCGGACTGCGCAACGAACCTCACGCCCGCACCCGCCGGCAAGATCCCGGCAAAAGCGGGCTCGCTACAGACAGCGTGGGTTTGCGTAGTGTTCACAACATTCCTGGGTTGACTGCCATGCATGACGGGCTGCGCGGCGGACCGCACGCTGGCTATGCGCCAAAACGGCCGCACCAATCAAGATAGGGCGATATGCCTGCCGGATTTCCATCGCGGCAGACGCCTTAAGCAAATTCTGGAAAAGCTGGCATTACACGCCAACACTAGCCTGCGGGACACGCCGGTAACCCGGCGACTGCTTCCTGCGGCGATCAGTATCAAGACCTGGATCGTCAGGCATCGGATTCGGCATTGTGGCTGGCCGCCACCTTTGAATCCCATGCACCCCCTCGCGCATACGAAGACCCGCTTCGTGATGCGATGACCAACCCCAGGCCGGACTTACGATTCTTAGCTGTTTTCGACGACTACATGCTAGCGGACATTGGCCCGCCGCAATATGGTTTGCTGGCGAAAGCCCGGAAAGAAATGTGGCTCGTCCGCCAAAGCAATACGGAAATTATACCGCCATAACCCGGCCCCTCAAGCCCGGCCGCCCGCAAGACCACCCCTCAAGCGGGCGCGCGCGGCGCCACGACGGGCTTGTCCCACGGCGCGGAACCCAGGCGCTCGACCAGAAAATCCAGCATCGAACGCAAGATCAACGGCATCTGGCGGCGCGAGGCATAGACGCCATAAATACCCAATTCCTGCGGCTTGCACTGCGGCAAAATAGCTTTCAAGCGCCCGGCCGCCAAGTCCTCGGCCGCGTAGTAAGTCGGCAGCATGGCGATGCCCGCCCCTTCCAGCGCGGCGCTCGACAGCACCGAGACCTCATTCGCGCTGATATTGCCGCTGACCGGCACATCCACCGGCTGGCCGTCGCGCTCGAATCGCCACAGGCTTTTGCCAAAATAGGAATGCGTCAGGCAGTTGCGCAACGACAAATCCTCGATGCGCGCCGGCACGCCTTCGCGCGCCAGGTATTCCGGCGATGCGCACACCACCGAGCGGCAGACGGCCAATTTGCGCGCGATCAGATTAGGATCCAGGTCATTCGTGATCCGGACCGCCAGATCCACCCGCTCTTCGACCAGATTGACGGCGCGCTCGACCAACATCAGATCCACGGAGGTGCCGGGATGTTGTTTGACGTAATCGGTAACCACGCTGGCCAGATGCCTTGAACCGAAGGACATGCTGGTCGTGATGCGCAACAAGCCGCGCGGCGTGTCTTCCGGCGTGGACACCGCGCTGCGCAGGTCACCCACCATGTCCAGCATCTGCCGGCATCGGGGCAAGGTTTCCGCCCCCGCCGGCGTGAGGCTGAGCCGGCGCGTGGTGCGATGCAACAAGCGCACCCCCACCCACTGCTCCATTTCAGCCAGATACCGCGACACCATCGCTCGCGACATGTCCAAATGGACGGCCGCCGCCGACAGGCTTCCCCGGTCGGCGACTTCCACGAACACCTGCATGGCTTTCAGACGATCCATGATTGTCTCGGTTCTTGCATCAGACCGTACCGGTTATACCGTATTTCCATGCAACATCCGTGCAGAAATAGCGACACGAGTATTCAGCGCGTACCGCGATGAAACCCGGACGGCGGCACTCAGGCGGGCAACTGGCCCAAGGCCCGAAGGACCTCGGCGCGCACGCTCTCCGCGTCCAGCCCGCGCAAGATGTAGACCAGGCGCGACGCGCGATCATCGCTGGGCCATTGCAACAGCGGGCGCAAGGGATAGAGTT
This sequence comes from Achromobacter maghribensis, assembly GCF_057334215.1. Classification (NCBI taxonomy): domain Bacteria; kingdom Pseudomonadati; phylum Pseudomonadota; class Betaproteobacteria; order Burkholderiales; family Alcaligenaceae; genus Achromobacter; species Achromobacter maghribensis. The sequence goes on from NZ_JBHFII010000047.1 coordinate 8,594, forward strand.
CGCCGTGGACGCCATGCACCTCGCATGGCAGCGCCTCGCCCTCGAAGCACACCAGCCCCTTCATCCGCAGCAGCCCCTGGCCGAAGCGCTCCTGGATGCGCGACACCCCGGCCAGGAAGGCGGCCCGGCTCAACGGCGCGGACAAGACCAGGGAAAAACTGGTGACCTGCGCGTGGCGGCCCGCGACGGGACGCGCGAAGGCCTGCAGCCAGTTCGCCAGCGCGACGCCATCGCGGCGCGCGAGCGCATCGGGGCCGTCTCGCAATATTCCGGCCAAGGGCGCATCCTGGCGCTGGACGCAACGTTGCGCACCAGGATTGATGGCGATGACCGCCTGCTCCACCCGCCGCAACTGCGCCGCGTCCGCCAAATCCGATTTGCCCAGCACGACGGCATCGGCCAACGCCAATTGCCGCGCCGCTTCCGGCTGTGACGCCAATTGGTCCTCGCCGTGCCGCACATCCACCACCACGATGGCGCCACGATAAGCGTAGCGCTCGGCCAGGAACCGGTCATGTTTGAGCATGAACAGGATCGACGCGGGATCCGCCAACCCGCTGGTTTCAATCAGCACGCGGCGAAACGGCTTGATCCGGCGGCTGAGCGCCAGCATGAAAAGGTCGCGCAGCGCATCCACCACCGCGCCGCTGACGACACAGCAGAGGCAACCGCCCTCGATCAACACGACGTTCGCCGGCGCCAGGCGCACCAGATGATGGTCCACACCGACGTCGCCATATTCATTGACGATGACGAGTGCGTCGGCATACGCCGGCTCGTGCAGCAAGCGATTGAGCAGCGTGGTCTTGCCGCTGCCCAGAAACCCTGAAATCACCGCCACGCCAATGCGCTTGCCCTCGTCCATACCCATTCGTCCAACGGGTGCCACCCCGGATTTTGCGGCCGCCCCCGCACACCAGGAACGGATCCGCCAGCGCAGCCCCCTCATTCGCGGGACAACAACTATGCGAACAAATACTAAACAAAAGACCTAAACAAAAGGCGGCCCAAACAAAAAGGGCCACTCACTTTCGTGGGTGACCCTTCTGCATTCGGCGCCAGCCTGGCGCTGAACTTATCGGTACTGAATTCTTTTGGCTCCCCGAGCTGGGCTCGAACCAGCGACCTGCGGATTAACAGTCCGTCGCTCTACCGACTGAGCTATCGGGGATCTGCCAAGAACGTAATTATGACCTAAATTTTTTTGGCATGCAAATCGCGATTTTTTTGGTTCTTTTTGAGCCCTTTGTTTCCCATCGCGAAAAAACTCTGATATGATTTCGGTCTTTCCAGATCAGGCCCCATAAACAGGGCAGCGAACTGGGAAGAATAAAGATGTTTTGCTAGAAGTTCAGCATTGCCGAATTCAACACCGGCACGCAAGAATCGAAGCAAATGGTCTTGCCGGCATAGCTCAGTTGGTAGAGCAGCGCATTCGTAATGCGAAGGTCGTAGGTTCGACTCCTATTGCCGGCACCAAATTCAAAAAGCAGCCCTCTCGGGCTGCTTTTTTCATTTCTGCTCCGCCATCCCTCTTGCGGGCCCGATCACGGGAACTCCATCCGCCTGCCACGCGTCCAACTTGCTGGATTTCCGTCACCACCAAGCGAAGACCACCATGCGCATCCTACTCGTCGAAGATGACATCATGATCGGTGAAAGCGTATTGGACTGCCTGCGTGCGGAGCATTACGCCGTCGACTGGGTCAAGGACGGCAACGCCGCGGAACTTGCCCTGCGCACCGACACTTATGACCTGATCCTGCTGGACCTGGGCTTGCCCAAACGCGACGGCCTGACCTTGCTGCGCGACCTGCGCACCCGCAAGGACCGCACGCCGGTGCTCATCGCCACCGCGCGCGACGCCGTCAGCGACCGCATCGCCGGATTGGACGCTGGCGCGGACGACTACATTGTCAAACCCTATGACGTGGACGAACTCCTGGCCCGCATGCGCGCGCTGATTCGTCGCAGCGCCGGCCGCGCCGAGCCGGTGTTCGAACACGACGGGATCACCATCGACCCGCAATCGCACGCGGCCATGGTGGACGGCACCCCGGTGGCCCTGACCGCGCGCGAATGGGCGGTGCTGGAGCCCCTGATCGCCCGCCCCGGCATGATCTTTTCGCGCGCGCAGCTGGAAGAGAAGCTCTACAGCTGGAAAGACAGCGTCAGCAGCAACGCCGTTGAGGTTTATATTCATGGCCTGCGCAAGAAACTGGGTCAGGACCTGATTCAGAACGTCAGGGGCGTCGGCTATGTCATTCCCAAAACATGAGCATGCGGCTTAGCTACTCGCTGAGAGCCCGCCTGCTTTTCTTCCTTCTGGCCGCCATTGCGGTCGGCGCGCTGGTGCAAGGCGCAATCGCCTACCGCAGCACGCTGGCGCAGGCCGACGATATCTTTGATTCCCTGCTGCAACGGACCGCCCTGTCGCTGGGCACCGGCGACGGGCTGCTTAGAACCGGCCCGACCCATGCGCGCGGCGCGGGCTCGCCCGTCGCCGACGATCTGATCATCCAGATATGGACCCCGGACGGCCTGCGCGTGTTCAATTCGCGGTCGCGCAGGCCCTTGCCCGATCAAATCGTGCTGGGCTTTTCCGACGCCCGGATGGAAGGCATTACCTATCGCGTGTATTCGCTGGCCACGCCGTTCCAGGTGATCCAGGTGGCGCAGGATATGGACGTTCGCAAGGACATGGCGCGCGCGCTCGCGCTGCGAACCATCGCCCCCATCGCTGCCGCCGCGCCGTTGCTGATGCTGATTATCTGGTGCGTGGTCAGCTGGTCACTGCGGCCGGTCAAGCGTGCCCGTGCCCAGGTAGCGGCACGCCAGCCCGAAGACCTGTCGCCGGTCAATGTGCAAGGCTTGCCCGATGAGATCCAACCCCTGATCCAGGAACTGAACCTGCTGCTGGAACGCATGCGCGGCGCCTTCGCCCAACAGAAGCAGTTCGTGGGCGACGCGGCGCATGAACTGCGTTCGCCGCTGACCGCGCTGCGCCTGCAATTGCAGGCATTGCAACGTGCCGGCGACGCCGATAGCCGCCAACTGGCCGAACAACGGCTGGCGGCCGGCATCGACCGCGCCACCCGCCTGGTCGAGCAGCTACTGTCCATGGCGCGCCACGAAAGCGCGGCGGCGCCCTCGCCTGCCGGCCCGGTGGACCTGGCTGATGTGTTGCGCCAGGCCCTATCCGAAACGCTGCCGCAAGCCAACGCCAAGTCAATCAGCATCGAGATGGAAGGGGCGGCGCAAGCCCCGCTTCAGGGGCATCGCGATGCGTTGGTGCTGTTGGCGCGCAACCTGCTCGACAACGCGGTCAAGCATACGCCCGAGGGCAAACACATCCGACTGCGCCTGGAACAGACGGCGGACAAGACCCAATTCATGATCGACGACGAAGGCCCGGGCATCCCGCCAGCGGAACGCGAACGTGTGTTCGACCGCTTCTACCGCGCAGAGGGCAATACGCAGCACGGCAGCGGCCTGGGGCTGTCGATCGCCCGCGCCATCGCCGAGCGACACGGCGCCCGCATCTTGCTGGAAGACGCGCCCGGCGGCGCGGGACTGCGCGCCCGGGTGGAATTCCCCCGCCCTCGATGAGTCCCGCGATTTAAGATTCCCCTAAGTGTCAGGCCCGATGATTGCGCCATGCCCTCAAACATGAACGCAGGAGCCGACATGAAAACCTCGCAACTGACCCCTTCCCGCCTGGTGCTGGCGCTGCTGGCCGCTGGCGCCATTGGTGGCGCCGGCGCAACCGCCATGACCGGCAGCGTGTCGATGGCGGCCAACGCGCCGGCCGCCGTAGCCGCGCCGCAAACGATCGCCCCCTCCAGCCCGCCGAATTTCGCGCAGATCACCCGCGACTTCGGGCCTGCCGTCGTCAACATCAGCGTCAGCGGCACCCGCAAGGTGTCCGCCGACGACGATGACCCCTTTGCCCAGTTCTTCGGCCAGATCCCGGGATCCCAAGGCCGCATGCCTTCGCGCGAAGTCCCGATGCGCGGGGAAGGATCCGGCTTCATCATCAGCAACGACGGCATCATCTTGACCAACGCGCACGTTGTGCAAGACGCCAAGGAAGTCACGGTAAAGCTGACGGACCGCCGCGAATACAAGGCCAAGGTGCTGGGCGCGGATCCGCAAACGGACGTAGCCGTGCTCAAGATCGACGCCAAGAACCTGCCGGTTGTGAAGGTGGGCGACGTGAACCAGTTGCAAGTGGGCGAATGGGTGTTGGCCATCGGTTCGCCCTACGGCCTGGAAAACACGGCGACCGCGGGCATCGTCAGCGCCAAAGGCCGCTCGCTGCCCGACGACACCTCGGTCCCATTCATCCAGACGGACGTGGCGGTCAACCCCGGCAATTCGGGCGGCCCGTTGTTCAACGACCGCGGCGAAGTCGTGGGTATCAATTCCCAGATCTATAGCCGCACTGGCGGGTTCCAGGGTCTGTCGTTCTCCATCCCCATCGATGTGGCCTACAAGATCAAGGACCAGATCCTGGAGCACGGCAAGGTGCAGCATGCACGGCTGGGCGTGACGGTGCAGGAAGTGAACCAGGACCTGGCCAACTCCTTCAAGCTTGCGTCCCCGTCGGGCGCACTGGTGTCCAGCGTCGAGAAAGGCAGCGCTGCCGACAAAGCCGGCCTGCAACCCGGCGACGTGGTGCGAAAGATCGACGACAAGACCATCGTGTCCTCGGGCGACCTGGCCTCCCTGATCACGCTCGCCTCGCCGGGCGAAAAGATCAAGATGGACGTGTGGCGCGCCGGCGCTCCCAAGGAACTGGTGGCCACGCTGGGGGGTATTCCCAAAGACAAGACGCAGGCGTCGGCGGGCGATCAGGACGTGCAGCGCGGCCAATTGGGCCTGGCGCTGCGCCCACTGAGCCCGCAGGAACAGCAAGCGTCAGGCACCGAAGGCTTGCTGATCGAACGCGCCGCCGGCCCGGCCGCCAAGGCGGGCATCGAACCGGGCGACGTGCTGCTGTCTTTGAATGGCGTGCCCGTGCACAACATCGGGCAAGTAAAGGAAGCGCTGTCCAAAGCGGGCAAGACCGTCGCCCTGCTGGTCCAGCGCGGCGAAGACAAGATCTTCGTCCCGGTGCAGATCGGCTAAGCCGATCCGCAGGCGTTACTCCGCGTCGGGCTGCTTACCCGGCGCGGCGTCCGCGAAGGCAGGCAGTTCACGGCAGGCAGCATCGATGCGCACCACATTGGGCATGGCGGACAGGTCACACTCAAGGCGATGCGCATTGGCCACTTGCGGCACCAGGCACAGGTCGGCGATGGTCGGCGTGTCGCCGTGGCAGAAGCGGCCCGTGGCACCAGACCGCGCCAGTTGCGCCTCCAGCGCTTCCAGCCCCTGATGCACCCAATGCCTGTACCAGGCGTTCTTGGCAGCTTCGTCCACGCCCAGCGTGTGCTTCAGGTATTTCAGCACGCGCAGATTGTTCAGCGGGTGCGTGTCGCAGGCGATGCCAAGCGCCAGATCGCGCACGCGGGCGCGGCCGATGGCATCAGCCGGCAGCAGCGGCGGCTGGGGATGCGTCTCTTCCAGGTACTCGATGATGGCAAGCGACTGCCCGATGACGGCATCGCCATCAATCAGGGTAGGCACCAGCGCCGTCGGGTTCATCTTGCGATACCCCTCCGACAATTGCTGCCCGCCATCCTTCAACAGATGCACCGGCAGGTATTCGTACGACAAGCCCTTCAGGTTCAGGGCGATGCGCACGCGATACGCGGCCGAGCTGCGGAAATAGCTATACAACTGCATCAGGTCTCCTAGGTGTTCTCCGGCGCTGCGGGCGCCTGTATTTTCAGCCGCGCAATCCGACGCTATTCCAGCGACTCCGTCTGCGCGGCCTTGCGCGACAGGCCCTTCGGAAGCGGGAACGCCACGTTCTCTTCCAGGCCCGGCATCGTGCGCACGGATACCGCGCCCAATTCCTTGACGCGGTCGATCACCTGCTGCACCAGCACTTCGGGCGCGGACGCGCCTGCGGTCACGCCGATGCGCTTGCGATCCACCAGCCACGCCGGATCAATGGAGTCGGCGCCATCGATCAGGTAGGACGCCACGCCCTTGCGCTCGGCCACTTCGCGCAGCCGGTTCGAATTCGAGCTATTGGGGCTGCCCACGACCAGCACCAGATCGCAGTCGGGCGCCATCACCTTGACTGCGTCCTGGCGGTTTTGGGTGGCATAGCAAATATCGCTTTTCTTGGGTTCGACGATCGAAGGGAAGCGCGTCTTCAGCGCCTTCGACACCGCCGCCGCGTCGTCCACCGACAAGGTCGTCTGCGTGACGTAGGCCAGGTTTTCCGGGTTGACCACGTCAAGCCCGGCGACATCCTCCACGGTCTCGACCAGGTACATGCCGCCTTGCGCCTGACCGAGCGTGCCCTCGACCTCGGGATGGCCCTTGTGGCCGATCATGATGATCTCGCGGCCGGCGGCGCGCATGCGGGCCACTTCAATATGGACCTTGGTGACCAGCGGGCAGGTGGCATCGAATACTTGCAGGCCGCGGGACTCCGCTTCCGCCCTCACCGCCTTGGACACGCCATGCGCCGAGAACACGACGATCGAGCCCGCGGGCGCGTCGTCGAGTTCATCGATGAAGATCGCGCCCTTGGCGCGCAGGTCTTCCACCACATAACGGTTGTGGACGATCTCGTGGCGCACGTAGATCGGCGCGCCATGCAGTTCGATCGCGCGTTCGACGATGTCGATGGCGCGGTCAACGCCGGCACAGAAGCCCCGGGGCTGCGCCAGCAGGACTTCGGCGCCGACGGCGGTAACGGCCTTGCTCATGTCAGAGGACTCCCAGCAGCGCCACGTCCACGCGCAAGCTGATGCCCGCAAGCGGGTGGTTGAAGTCGAACAGGGCCGACTCGTCGTTGATTTCCTTCAGGACGCCCGAATAGCGGCCGCCGTTGGGCGCGGTGAATTCCACCAGGTCGCCCGGTTCGAAACCGGCATCCGCGCCCGCGTGTTCGGCCAGCATCGTGCGCGTGACGCGCTGGATCAGTTCGGGGTTGCGGTCGCCATAGGCGTCGGCCGGCTCCAGCGTGACGCTGAACCGCTCACCTTCAGCATGGCCGATCAACGCGGCCTCCAGGCCGGGCGCCCACTGGCCGCTGCCCATTTGCAGCGTGCCGGGACGGCCGTCGAAGGTATCGGCGAACACCGAGTCCTTGCCCGGCCCGGAAGCCAGCGTGATCCGGTAGTGCAGCGTTAGGTAGGAATCCTGACGGACAAAAACGTTCACTTCGTTAGAGGCGATGCTCAAGATCTGCCACCGTATAGATATTGGATAAACCCTGATTTTAGAGCCTCTTATGAAATTGTCTGTGCGGCTGTCAAAACATGAGCGTCCCCGAGAGCGGCTGCTGCGCCACGGAGCCGCCGCGCTCCAGGACGCCGAACTGCTTGCCATCGCCCTGCGCACCGGCATTCCCGGGCTGAACGTGATGGATTTGTCCTACCGCCTGCTGGAGCGCTTTTCGGGCCTGCGAGGCCTGCTGGGCGCCACTCCCGAGGAATTAATGACCGTATCCGGCCTGGGCGAGGCCAAATCCTGCACGCTTGCCGCCCTGCTGGAGCTGGCGCGCCGAACGATCGAGGAAGACCTGACCCGCAACGACACCCTGCGCCACCCCGGCCAAGTGAAACAATATTGCATGACCGCGCTGGGGCATCGCCGGGTCGAGCACTGCATTGCCCTGTACCTGGACAACCAATTACGCGTCATCACCACCGGCGAACTGGCTCGCGGCACCCTGTCCCAGGCCTCGGTCTACCCGCGCGAGGTCGTCCGGGAAGCCCTGCGCCACCATGCCGCGGCGCTGATCGTGGCCCACAACCACCCCTCCGGCCTGGCCGAAGCCAGCGCCGCCGACCGTGGCTTCACCTCGCAACTGAAACAGGCCCTGGCGCTGGTGGACATCAAGCTGCTGGACCACCTGATCGTCGCCGGCTCGACGGTCGTCTCCATGGCCGAACTGGGCGACCTGTAGCCGCAGCGCGGCATGCCGGAATTCGTTAGACTACCGCCCTGAATTGCTTTAGGCTTTAACCTGTTCCGGCCTCATCCGACCGCTTCCCCGCCACCATGAAACGCCTGTGGGATATTTCCCCTCCCGTCTCCACGGCTTCGCCTGTCTTTCCCGGCGATACGCCGTACCGCCAGCAATGGAAGTGGTCGCTGACGCCCGGCTGTCCGGTCAATGTCAGTGAAATCACGCTGTCGCCGCACATCGGCGCGCACGCGGATGCCCCGCTGCACTACCAGAACGGCGCCGCCGCCATCGGCGCGGTATCGCTGGAACCCTTCCTGGGCCCTTGCCGCGTCATCCACGCCATCGATTGCGGCCCACTGATCACTACCGACCACCTGGCCCATGCCGCCTTGAACCTGCCGCCCCGCGTGCTGGTGCGCACGGCCAAGCATGCGGCGCAAGACTGGTGGACCGACGATTTCTCGGCCTACGCGCCCCAAACCATCGAATGGCTGGCCGAACGCGGCGTCATGCTGATCGGGCTGGATACCGCCAGCATCGACCCCGCGTCCAGCAAGACCCTGGACAGCCACCACACGATACTGCGGCATGACATGCGAGTACTGGAGAACCTGGTGCTTGATGACGTGCCCGAGGGCGATTACGAGTTGATCGCCCTGCCGTTGGCGCTGGTCCAGGCTGATGCCAGCCCGGTGCGCGCCGTCTTGCGCGAACTGTAGGCTGGTCCGCTTGCCATGGGCTGGCCGGCCCCGCCGGCTGCCCATTTTCGACTAGGCACGACCATGAAACCTGTTTCCCCCTACGCGCCCCATTGGCGCGCGTTGCCCGCATCCGCCCGCCGCGCGGCGCCTCCCTGCCACGGAGGCCGAGCATGAGCTGCCCCCACCGCCCCGAAGATATCGTCCGCGAGGAAAAGGCGCAGCTGGATTTCGCGCGCGACATGACCTACGGCGACTACCTGCATCTGGACGAATTGCTGGGCGCGCAGCACCCGCTGTCGCCCGAGCACAACGAGATGCTGTTCATCATCCAGCACCAGACCAGTGAACTCTGGATGAAGCTGATGCTGCACGAGCTGCGCGCCGCCATCGCCAACGTGGCCGCCGACCGGCTGCAGCCCGCCTTCAAGATGCTGGCGCGCGTCAGCAAGATCATGGAACAGCTGGTCCATGCCTGGGACGTGCTGGCCACCATGACGCCCCCCGAGTATTCCGCGCTGCGCCCGTATCTGGCCCGCTCCAGCGGCTTCCAGAGCTATCAATACCGCCAGGTGGAATTCCTGCTGGGCAACAAGAACGCGGCGATGCTCAAACCGCATGCGCACCGTGAAGACCTGCTGGCGCAGGTACGCACCGCCTACGAGGCCCCTTCGCTGTATGACGAGGCGCTGCGCCTGCTGGCCCGCCACGGGGTGACCGTGCCGGCCGACCGCCTGGAGCGCGACTGGACGCAGCCCTATGAGGCCTCGGCCGGCGTCGAAGCGGCCTGGCTGACCGTCTACCGCGACACCGACCGCTATTGGGACCTGTACCAGCTGGGTGAAAAGCTGACGGACCTGGAAGATGCGTTCCGCCTGTGGCGATTCCGCCACGTCACGACGGTCGAGCGGGTCATTGGCTTCAAACGGGGCACTGGCGGCACGTCCGGTGTCGATTACCTGCGGCGCATGCTGGACGTGGTGCTGTTTCCCGAGATCTGGAAGCTGCGCACGGAACTCTGAAGCCTGTCCCCAAATTGATGGAAGGAAGGCGGCGCGGGTCGTGCCAGCCTTCGGCCGCTGGCGCACCGGGATTTTCCCGTGCTAGAATTTGGGGTTACTTTTCGGATACGTGGCTAGCGTTCTTGCGTAAACGTTACTTGTGAACCCGTTCTTTATGAACTCGTTTCCTGTGAATTGTTTTTCGCGTCCTGGCTGGCGACCCTAACACTTTGAGAAAGACTCCTTGCGAGTCCTAGGAAAGCACCATGAAAGAAGGCATTCACCCCGAATACCGCGACGTCGTTTTCGCCGACCTGCAAACGGGCAACAAGTTCATCACCCGTTCGACCGTCCACACGCGCGAAACCGTCGAAATCGACGGCAAGACGTACCCGCTCTTCAAGTGCGACGTGACCTCCGAATCGCACCCGTTCTATACGGGCGCCCAAACGCGTATCGTCGAAACCGGCCGTGTGGAGAAGTTCCGCGCTCGCTTCGCCCGTACGGCTGGCACGGTCAAGTCCGCTTCCTGATCCTGCCGCTCCCGCGGGAGTCGCAGCAAAAAGGCAGCCTCCGGGCTGCTTTTTTTTCCCCCCTAGCCAGCTTGTTACGCGCTGGGGGCTGGCGCAACCAGACCACTCGGTTACATTAACGCCCGTGTCCCCACTTTCTCTTTCCACTCCGGCCCGGCTCACGTCCGTGGCAACCGCAAAGCTCCCCAGACTGATTCTGCTGGGCTTATCGCTGGCCTATATCGTGGCCGGCCTGTTCATGCGTGACCCGTGGAAAACGGACGATGCGGTCGGATTGGCGACCATGATCACGGCGATCCGCGAAGGCGGCATCACCTGGCTGCTGCCGCAAGTGGGACTGCTGGCGCATGCCGAGGAAGGCCCGCTGATCACCTGGGTCGGCGCCGCCAGTATTTGGCTGTTCGGCCCTTTCGTGGGCGATATCACGGCCGGACGCTTGCCCAACCTGTTGTGGTTCGCCATCACAGCGTCCAGCGTCTGGTACGGCACCTATCTGCTGGGCCGCCGCACTGAAGCCCAGCCGCTGGCCCTGCCCTTCGGCGGCGAGCCCGCCCCACGCGACTACGGACGCATGCTGGCGGACGCGGCCCTGCTGCTGCTGCTGGCCACGGTGGGCATCCTGCAACGCACCCACGAAACCACTGTCGTGCCCGCCATCATGGCGTGCCAGGCGCTGGCATTCTATTCGCTGGCCCGTAGCGTCGACCGCCCCGTGACTGGCACGACCACGCTGGGGATTGCCCTGGCGGCCAGTTTCCTGACCCGCGGCTGGGTCGGCGCCTTGCCCATCATGATCGGCGCCCTGCTGGCTTTCTACCCGCGCAGCCAACTCTGGAAGTGCAAGCGCTGGTTGCCGTGGGCGGCGCTGGTGACCGTTGCCCTGATTCTGGCCTGGTGGATCCCGGCCAGTGAAAGCAGCGAATACTGGATCCGCAACTGGAAGACCTGGAACCTGGCGTCGTTCGCGTGGCCGTCCTGGCGCGACATGGGCCGCACGCTGCGCGACCTGCCGTGGTACCTGTGGCCGACCTGGCCTCTCGCGCTGCTGGCCGTGTGGCGCTGGCGCGCCTGGATCTATGCGCCCCACATCTGGCTGCCGCTGATGCTGCTGGCGTGCTCCGCCCTGGTCTTGTTCGGCCTGGATGAAGCCACCGATTCCGAATATGTGATGCTGGTGGTGCCTTGCGCCGTGCTTGGCGCCTTCTCGCTGCCGACCCTGCGCCGCGGCGTCGTCAACACGCTGGACTGGTTCGCCGTCATGTGCTTTTCGCTGACGGTGGCCACTGCCTGGCTGGGCTGGGTGGCCCTGCACTTCAACTGGCCAGCCCAGATATCGCGCAACATCGCCCGTCAGACGACAGGCTATGAGCCGGTCATCTCCTGGACCGCGTTCACACTGGCGGCCATCTTCACCGTGGCCTGGATCGCGCTGGTCGTCTGGCGGCTGCGCGTGCGTCCGCAAGCCTTGTGGCGCGGCACGGTGCTGTCGGCTGGCGGCTTGACCGTGACGTGGATCCTGCTGGTGCTGCTGTGGCAGCCCGCCGTGGACTACGCCCGCAGCTACCGCACCGTTTCGGGACAACTGGCCCAGGCGCTGGAGCAGAACATGCGGCCGGGCGAATGCGTCCGCGGCCTGAGCCTGGGCAGCGGCCAACGCGCATCGTTCCTGATCTTCAACAATCTGACCTTCACGTTCGACGCGAAGTGCACGCTGATCCTGCAACAGACCAGCAACCAGAGCCTGCGTGACAACACCGCCGCCTATAGCGACGGCGCCGACGTGCTGTGGCAGGGCGGCCGCCGGGCCGATCGGCAGGAAGTGTTCCGCCTGCTTCGGGTCGGCGCCAACCGATGAGTTCCGTGAACGCGGCGCCGATCTCTTTCGGCGCCACCCTGCGCGGCATCGCCAAGCAGGCCTGGCCCGTGCTGATCAGCCAATGGGCCGGCATCTCGTTCGGCGTGCTGGACACCGCCATGACGGGCCACTCCAGCGCCAGCGACCTGGCGGCGATGGCGCTGTCCGCCTCGATCTACATCACCGTTTTCGTCGGCTTGATGGGCGTGGTCCATGCCCTGATCCCCATCCTGGCCCAGCACTACGGCGCCGGCAACAACCTGGAAGTGGGCCGCAGCTGGGGCCAGGGCGTCTGGCTGGCGCTAGGCCTGTCGGGGGTGGGCGCCATCCTGATGCTATTCCCGGACGTCTGGCTGTCGATGTCCGGCGAGGTAGCCCCCGCAGTGCGGGAACGGATCGGATCCTACCTGCAGGCGCTGGTGCTTGCCCTGCCCGCCGCGCTGGTGTTTCGCACGATCTATGCGTTGGGCACCTCGGTGTCACGCCCTAAACTCGTCATGGCCATCAACTTGTCGGCCATCGGCTTCAAGGCCTTGTTCAATTGGATCTTCATCTACGGCAAGCTGGGCCTGCCGGCCATGGGCGCCACCGGCGCCGGCCTGGCGACGGCCCTGGTGTCGTGGATGAGCCTGGGGCTTGGCCTGTGGGTGATTACCCATGACCGTTTCTACCGCCGCTTCCAGTTGCGGATCGGCAAGCCCGACTGGAAGACGCTGAAGGAACTGTTGCGGCTGGGCATCCCGATGGGCGGCTCGTACCTGGTGGAAGTGTCGGCCTTCACGTTCATGGCTTTGCTGGTCGCGCGCGAAGGCACCTACGTGACAGGCGGGCACCAGATCATGTCGAATCTGGCCGCGCTGTGCTACATGATGCCGATGGCGCTGGGGGTGGCCACCGCCGCCCTGACCGCCCAGGCGATCGGCGCAGGCAACCTGGCTCATGCGCACCGCACCGGCATGGCCGGACTGGCGCTGGGCCTGATCGGCGCGCTGCTGACGTCGGCGGTGCTATTGGCCGGCCGTCCGCTCATCCTGGCCGCCTATACCGATGACGCCGGCGTGGCGGCCGTCGCGACGACCTTGCTGGCGGTGCTGCCGCTGTTCCATCTGTTCGATTCGATGCAGTGCATTAACTCCTACCTCCTGCGTGCTTATAAGGTCGCGGTCGTGCCCCTGCTGCTGCAGGTGGTGGCGCTGGCAGGCGTTGGCCTGGTGGGCGGCTGGTGGTTCGGCTTCGGTCCGGGCCAAGGTGGCCTGGACGCTATCCGCAACGTCCTCGTGCCGGGATCGCCCGTCGGGGCGGGCAGTATGTGGCTGATGGCCATGGTCGGCCTGGCCCTGTCCGCCGTCCTGCTGCACTTCTGGTATCGGCGAATCGTGCGGACGCTGGCCTAGCGGCAAACACAGCAACCGAATAAAAAAATGGCGGCCCGAAGGCCGCCATTTTTTTCGGGTGGGATCTACCCTTTGGGTCGCTTATCGATCACGCGGCGCGCCTTGCCGGTCAAGGTGCGTTCCACATGCCCGGAGTCCGACACCTGGATGCGCGCACTGACGCCGATGTGCGTTTTCACCGCATGCTGCAGTTGCCGGCCCAGGTCGTTGCGCTCGGCGTCCGACAGGCCTGAGAACTCGGCCCGCACTTCGGTCAGGATTTCCAGCTCGTCCATGTTGCCGGTGCGCGACAGCACCAACTGATAGTGCGGGGCCAGTTGGGCGATCTTCAGCACCAGCTCCTCGACCTGTGTCGGGAACATGTTCACGCCGCGCACGATCAGCATATCGTCGCTGCGGCCGGTGATCTTGCCGATGCGGCGCATGCTGCGCGCCGTGGGCGGCAACAGCCGGGTCAGGTCGCGCGTGCGGTAGCGGATGATGGGCATCGCTTCCTTGGTCAACGACGTGAACACCAGTTCGCCCGGCTCACCGTCGGCCACGGGCTCGCCCGTGTCCGGATTGATGATCTCGGCGTAGAAATGGTCTTCCCAGACCACGGGGCCGTCTTTGGTCTCGACGCATTCGCTGGCCACGCCCGGCCCCATCACTTCGGACAGGCCATAGATGTCCACCGCATCAATGCCGGCTTCGGTCTCGATATCGGCACGCATCTGGCCGGTCCAGGGCTCGGCGCCAAAGATTCCGATACGCAGCGAGCTTTGACGCGGATCAATGCCCTGGCGGCGCTGCTCTTCCAGAATATTGCAGAAATAGGAGGGCGTGACCATGATGATGTCCGGACGGAAATCGCTGATCAGCTGCACCTGCTTTTCGGTCTGCCCACCCGACATCGGAATGACCGTGCACCCCAGGCGTTCGGCTCCGTAATGCGCGCCCAGGCCGCCCGTGAACAGGCCGTAGCCGTAGGCCACGTGCACGGTGTCGCCCGGCTTGCCGCCAGCCGCGCGGATGGAACGCGCCACGAGGTTTGCCCAGTTGTCCAGGTCGCCCTTGGTGTAGCCCACCACCGTCGGCTTGCCCGTGGTGCCGCTGGATGCGTGAATACGCGAGATCCGGTCGCGCGGGACGGCGAACATGCCAAAGGGATAGTTCTCGCGCAGTTCTTTCTTGGTCGTGAACGGAAACTTCGCAATGTCGGACAGCTGCTTCAGATCGTCGGGATGCACTCCCGCTTCGTCGAACGCCTTCTTGTAGTGCGGGACGTTTTCGTAGGCATGCTTCAGCGTCCACTTAAGACGTTCCAGCTGCAACCCGCGAAGCTCATCCTCGCTGGCATGCTCGATGGGGTCCAGCCCCGGCTTGCTCATGGTGTTGGACATGATTATCTCTCTCCTGAAATTCTCTCTGCGCCGGTTCGGGCGGCAACAGGGGCCTGAACTCCCTGGCGCGCGCCGCCCGACTGGCGGCCTTATCTTTGGCGGATTGCGTTACGCGGCGGCGGGAACGCCGACGATCTGGCCCTTGATGCGATACGAACGTCCCCGGAACAACGCGACATTGCGGCCTTCCTGATTGGTCACGGTCACGTCGTAGACGCCCGTGCGGCCTGCCAGCGACCGTTCCTGGGCCACGGCAGTCAGCACGTCGCCTTCGAAACCGGGCGCCAGATAATCGATGGTGCAGCCGGACGCCACGGTGCTGACGTTGCGCGAATTGCAGGAAAACGCGAAGGCGCTATCGGCCAGGGCGAAGATGAAGCCGCCGTGGCAGGTCTTGTGCCCGTTCAACATGTCGGCGCGCACGCGCATCGTCAGCCGCGCGTAGCCGGGCGCCATTTCCTCGACTTTCATGTCCAGGCCTTGTGAGGCCGCGTCGCCTGCGTACATCACGGTACCGACCGCCTGCGCCAACTCCTGGGGGTCCGCCGGCACTTCAACTACGGGAACGTGCACATTCATCATTGCCCCTTGAATTGCGGTTCGCGCTTGCCCAGGAACGCGGCTACGCCTTCGGCGTAATCAGCGCTGCGGCCCAGTTCACGCATCATGTCGCGTTCGAGGTCCAGCTGCGTGGACAGGTCGTTGCCCAGGCTGGCCTGCATGGCCCGCTTGGTGAATGCCAGGCCCTTCGTGGGCGCCGTGGAGAAATGCTGGGCCAGGCGGTCCAGCGTGGCGTCGAACTCGTCGTCCTCCACGCATTGCCAGATCAGGCCCCATGCTTCCGCCTGCCTGGCGCTGAGCTTGTCGCCCAGCATCGCCAAGCCCATGGCGCGCGCGCGGCCGACCAGGCGCGGCAGCACGAAGGTGCCGCCGGTGTCGGGGATCAGCCCCAGGCGGCAGAACGACTGGATGAAGTTGGCCGACGCGCGGGCGATGACGATATCGCCCGCGAACGCCAGGTTGGCGCCCGCGCCGGCCGCCACGCCGTTCACGCCCACCACGACGGGCAGGGCCAAGGCGTTCAAGCGCCGCACCAGCGGACCGTAGAACTTGTCGACCGTTTCGCCCAGATCGGGCGGCGTGCCGTCTTCGGCGGGCTTGCGCTCGCTTAAGTCCTGCCCCGCGCAAAAGCCGCGCCCCGCGCCGGTCAAGACCAGCACGCGCGCGCCTTCGGTTTCAACGCGCGTCAACGCGTCGGCCACTTCGGCGTGCATGTTGGCGGTAAAGCTGTTCAGCTTGTCCGGGCGGTTCAGCGTCAGGCGCGCGATACCGTTGGACAGATCGAATTTGATGTCTTGGTAGTTCATGTCAGTTATCCATTGCGGGCACGCTACTGGCATTAAAAGTAATCGGTACCCCCTATCCGGGCCGCGCGGAGCCGGCTTTGCCGGGCCGCAGCGGCGCCCCCTCGAGGGGGAAGCGCGTAGCGCTTCGGGGGTGGGCTAGATATGACGGCGGGTTTGCACCACGCGGAAGCGGTTCGACACGAACGCCGTGTCGGACAGCGCCGCATTGGCGGCCGGGTTGGCGCCGGTACCGTGGAAGTCGCTGAAAGCCGCGGTCTGGTTCACGAACACCGCGCCCGTCAAGTTCAGCGACAGCGACACGCCGGACACTTCCGCCGCGTCCTGGACCTGGTCAGCCACCTGCGCGTCGGTCGTGTAAGCGGACAGCGACAGGGCACCGTGCTGGACGACGCTGTCGCGGGCCAGCTGGATGCTGTGCGCCGTGGAGTCGGTGGCCACCACGAAAGCGATAGGACCAAACCATTCCTGGCTGATGGCGGCATTGCCCGCTTCCGTACGCAGCAACAGCGGCGTGCGCACGCAGGCATTCTCGAACTGCGGGTGCGTCAGCGTCTTGCTGTCGGCGACGACCGGCAGGCCCAGGGCGCGGGCGCGTTCGATGCGCTCGACGATGCCTGCGTTCTGGATCGCGCCGGTCAGTTCGACCGCGCGCGCGGCGTCGGCGCTGACCTTTTCCAGCGCCACGCCCAGCGCGGCGGCGACGTCGTCGAAGCTGACGCGGCCTTCCGGCGTATTGATGCCGTCGCGAGGCACGTAGATGTTCTGCGGCGCCGTGCACATCTGGCCCGAATACAGGGCCAGCGAAAACGCCAGGTTGCGCGCCACGCCCTTCAGGTCATCCGTGGAATCGATGATGACCTGGTTGACGCCGGCCTTCTCGGTGTACACCAGCGCCTGGCGGGCGTTGTTCTCCAGCCAGTCGCCATTGGCGGTGCTGCCCGTGAAGTCGACGATCTTGACTGCCGGGTCCAACGCCAGCTTCTGTGCGGTGTCGTCGCCGGCTTCGTGCGCGGCCAGCAGCACGACGTCGGGATCGAAGCCCGCTTCCTGCAGCACTTCGCGCGCCACCTTGACCGTGATGGCCAGCGGCAGGATCGCGCCGGGATGCGGCTTCACGATGACGGTGTTGCCGGTGGCCAGGCTGGCGAACATCCCCGGATAGCCGTTCCAGGTCGGGAAGGTTGAGCAGCCGATCACCAGCGCGACGCCGCGCGGCACCACGGTGAACTGCTTTTCCATGCGGATCGGGTCGTTCTTGCCCTGCGGCTTTTCCCAAATCGAGACGCCAGGAATGCGCGACATTTCCTGCCAGGCGTAGGTCACGGCCTCGAAGCCGCGGTCCTGCGCGTGCGGGCCGCCAGCCTGGAAGGCCATCATGAAGCCCTGGCCGGTGGTGTGCTGGACCGCGTAGGCGATCTCGAAGCTGAGCTTGTTCAGCCGGGCCAGGATTTCAAGCGACACGCCGACCCATGCCTGCGGGCCGGCGCGACGCCAGTCTTCCAGCGCGCGCTTGGAAGCGGCGATCAGTTTGTCCACGGGCACGTGCGGATAGGTGATGCCCAGCTCGAAGCCGTAGGGCGATTTCTCGCCGCCCACTGTGCCGTCGGCATCATGCAGGTTCAGCGGAAACGGTTTGCCCTGCAGCGCTTCGAAAGCCGCGCGGCCGTCGTCATTGGCCGTTTCGCCATAGTTGCGGGGGCTGGGCGATTCGGCAAACGGGCTCCAGTAGCCGCGCAGCGCGGCGGCGGCCAGGGATTGTTCCAGCAGGGGCTGATGGCGTTCGAAGAATTTCTGGGACACTGTGTCTCTCCAATGAATTAGGGATGTCTGTCTGGCGTGCGCCGGATCAGGTTTCCTGGTCGAAGTCGATGACCAGGCGATCGCTGACGGGGAAGCTCTGGCAGCTGAGGACAAAACCGCGCGCCACTTCGTAGTCTTCCAGCGCGAAGTTGGCATCCATGTCCACCTCGCCTTCGACCACTTTGCAACGGCAGGTGGAACACACCCCGCCCTTGCACGAATACGGCAACTCGATCCCTTGCGCCAGCGCCGAGTCCAGCACGCTGTCTTTATTCTTTTCAATGACGAACTTGCGGCTATGGCCGTCCTGCACCACGGTGACTTCGCACTGGCCCTTGCCGGGCGCCTGGCGGGCGTCGTGGCCGGTGCGCAGCGCACGCGGCCCCTTGGGCGCGCCGAACAACTCGAACTTGATGTTCGACTTCGGAATGCCGCGGGCCTGCAACCGCTCGACCACGCTTTCCGTCATGGTCTGCGGACCACAGACAAAAGCGTAATCGATATCCTCGGGGCTCATCCAGGCCGACATCAGCTGGTCGACCTTGTCGCCATCCAGACGGCCGTTGAACAGTTCGATGTCCTGGGACTCGCGGCTCATGACGTAGACCAGCGAAAAGCGGTCCATGTACAGATTCTTCAGGTCTTCGATTTCTTCGCGGAAAAGCACCGCCGAGGACGCGCGGTTGCCAAAGAACAGCGTGAACTTGCTGCCCGGCTCGGTAGACAGCGCCGTCTTGACCAGCGAGAACACCGGCGTGATGCCGCTACCCACGGCGAAGGCCACGTAGTGACGTTTATTTTCGGGAGAAAAATCGACCGTGAAATTGCCCGCCGGCGCCATGACTTCCAGCGTCTGGCCGGGTTGCAGCTCTTGGTTGGCCCAGCTGGAGAACGTGCCTTCGTCCACCTTCTTGATCGCCACGCGCAGCAGCTTGTCGTGCGGCGCGGAACAGATCGAATACGAACGGCGCAGCTCTTCGCCGTTCAATTGCGTGCGCAGCGTCAGGTACTGGCCCGGCAGGAACGCGAATTCCTCGGTCAGCGTGTCGGGCAGATCGAAAGTCACGACGACGGCGTCGCGCGTATTGCGCGCTACCGAGGCCACCTTCAACGAATGAAATTGATTCTGGCTCATCTCGAAACCGCTCTCAGTGAGTCTTGAAATAATCGAAGGGTTCGCGGCAGGCGACGCAACGGTACAGCGCCTTGCATGACGTGGACCCGAAGTTGCTGACCATCCGCGTGTCGCGTGAACCGCAGCGCGGGCATGCGATGGCGGGCGCGGCGGCGCGGCGGCTGATGCCCGAGATGTCGATGGCGCGTTCCGCGGGCGCGGCGATGCCGTAGCCCTTGAGCGCTTCGCGCCCCTTCTCGCTCATCCAATCGGTGGTCCAGGCCGGCGCCAGGCGGGTTTCGACACGGACCTCGTCAATGCCGTGGCGGGCCAGCGTCTGCTGGATGTCCTGCGTGATCTCGCGCATGGCCGGGCAGCCAGAGTACGTGGGCGTGATGACGACGACGCAGGCGTCGCCGTCCCAGGACACGTCCCGCACCACGCCCAGGTCCACCACGGACAGCACGGGGATCTCCGGATCGGGGACCTCCTGCAGCCAGGCGTAGACCTGGTCGGCGGAAATGGGCGCCAGCGCGTTCACCACGTGGCTCCCGGATAAGCGCGCGGCAGGTACTGCATTTCCGCCAGCACGTAGCCCAGTTCTTCGGTGTGCCTGCCCTGGCGTCCGCCACGGTAGGCCAGATGGTTGGCGGCGGTTTCGTCCGGCACGGTCAGCGTGGCTTCTTCCAGCACTTCTTGCACATGGGCCAGCCACGGCTGGCGCAAGGCGGCCAGCTCACAGCCGATGCCACGGGTGGCCAGGTCCTGGTCCACGGCGTCGTCGGCGAACAGTTCACCCGTGAAGCGCCAGGCGTCGTCGATGGCAGCTTGCATCTTGGCGTGGCTTTCCGCCGTGCCGTCGCCCAGTCGGACCACCATGTCCGACGAGCGGCGCACGTGATAGGTCACTTCCTTGATCGACTTGGCCGCGATGGCGGCCACGCGCTCGTCCGAGGATTGCTCCAGACGTTGCAGCAGGAAGTAGTGCCATACGTCGAACAGGAATTGGCGCGCCATGGTGTCGGCGTAGTTGCCGTTGGCGCGCTCCACCAGCAGCGCGTTGTGGAACTGATGCGCGTCGCGGTGGTAGGCCAGCGCGTCTTCGTCGCGGCCGGCGCCTTCCACTTCACCGGCCAGCGTCAGCCACATGCGGGCCTGGCCCAGCAGGTCCAGCGCGGTGTTGGTCAGCGCCAGGTCTTCTTCCAGGATGGGGCCGTGGCCCGTCCATGCGCCCAGACGCTGCGACAGGATCAGCGACGTATCGCCCAACCGCAACAGGTATTCAAACAGAGTCTTGTCCATGTCTCCCCCGCCGCCTCACATGTGCTTGATTTCTTCGGGCATCGGGAAAAACGTGGGATGCCGGTAAACCTTGCTGTTGGCCGGTTCGAACAGGGGTTCCTTGTCGCCGGGGCTGCTGGCCGAGATGTCCGAGGCGCGCACGACCCAGATGCTCAGGCCTTCGTTGCGGCGGGTATAGACGTCGCGGGCGTGGTTGATCGCCATTTCGGCGTCGGACGCATGCAGGCTACCGACGTGCTTGTGCGCCAGGCCGTGCTGGCTGCGGATGAACACTTCCCACAAAGGCCAGTCTTTGCTCATGATGGATATCCTTGGAATGCCGGGCGCGCGCCGCGCGCACCGGTCTACGATGATGATGGGATGGAGAATGCGGCCGGGTGCGGCTCAGGCGGCTTTGCGCTGGGCCTGCTTGTCGGCGTAGGCGACCAGGGCGTCGCGCACCCAGGCGCCGTCCTCGTGCGCCTTGACGCGCGCAGCCAGGCGTTCCCGGTTGCAGGGGCCGTTGCCCTTGAGCACCACGTAGAACTCGCTCCAGTCGATCTCGCCGAAGTCGTAGTGGCCGCGCTCGGCGTTCCACTTCAGATCGGGGTCCGGCACGGTCAGGCCCAGGTATTCGGCCTGGGGCACGGTCTGGTCGACCATCTTCTGGCGCAGTTCGTCGTTGGAGAACAGCTTGATCTTCCACGCCATGGACTGGGCGCTGTTGGGCGAGTCGGCATCCGACGGGCCGAACATCATCAGTGCGGGCCACCACCAGCGGTTCAGCGAATCCTGGACCATGGCCTTCTGCTCCGGCGTGCCATGCAGGCACATCTGCATCAACAGGTCGTAGCCCTGGCGTTGGTGGAAGGACTCTTCCTTACAGACACGCACCATGGCCCGCGCGTACGGGCCGTAGGAGCAGCGGCACAGCGGAATCTGGTTGATGATGGCCGAGCCGTCGACCAGCCAGCCGATCATGCCGATGTCCGCCCAGCTGAGCGTGGGGTAGTTGAAGATGCTGGAGTACTTGGCGCGGCCGGCATGCAAGTCGTCGATCAGCTCGTCGCGCGACACGCCCAACGTTTCCGCAGCGCTGTACAGGTACAGCCCGTGGCCGGCTTCGTCCTGCACCTTGGCCAGCAGGATCGCCTTGCGCTTGAGGGACGGCGCCCGGGTGATCCAGTTGCCTTCCGGCAGCATCCCCACGATTTCCGAATGCGCGTGCTGCGAGATCTGGCGAACCAGCGTCTTGCGGTAGGCGTCCGGCATCCAGTCCTTGGCCTCGATGCGCACGCCGTCGTCAATGCGGCGCTGGAACGTCTGGTCGCGGCCTTCAAGCTGATCGGCGGTCTTGACCTGCTTGACGCCGGTTTCGACGAGTTGAGCGTACATGTTCTGTCTCCTAGAGACGGTTTGCGAAAACGCAAAGCAAACGTTCCGCAGTGCCGTCATGTCATAGGCGGATTATTTAATACAAAAAAATCATTGTCAAACTCAAATCTGTATCACATTGGATTTATGTATCATATTGCGGATCCCGATATCGGCCGCTTGCGGCCCCCCTTATGGCAAACCCTCAGTCGCCCCTGGACCGCTTTCTGTCCCGCTTATTGAAAAGCGATCCGCCCCGCGCCAAATCCCTGTGCGTCAGCTTGCTGGGCGACGCGCTCGCGCCCCATGGCGGCGCCATTTGGCTCGGCGACCTGATCGCGCTGCTGGCACCGCTGGGCATCAACGAGCGGCTGCTGCGCACCAGCGTGTTCCGGCTGGTCGCCCAGAACTGGCTGCAATCCGAACGCCATGGCCGTCGCAGCCTTTATCTGATTTCCGAGCAAGGCCTGCGCCATACGGCGCACGCGTCGCAGCGCATCTACGAGGGCGCGGCGCGGGACTGGAATGGGGAATGGACATTGGTGGCGTTGCCGCGCACGGGCAACGGCCTGGCCGAACGCGCGGAGCTGCGGCGCGAACTGGTCTGGGAAGGCTTCGGCATGATTGCGCCGGGTTTGTTCGCCCATCCGCACACCGAAGCACGGGCGGCGCACGACATCCTGGACAAGCTGGGCATCCCGGACCGGGCGCTGGTGTTGTCCGCACGTGACCTGGCCGGCGCAGGCGGCCTGCCCATCGCCAGCCTGGCGTCGCAATGCTGGAACCTGGACGACGTCGCCGAGCAATACCTTCAGTTCTCGCGAAACTTCGGCCCGTTGGAGAAACTGCTGGAAGAACCGCCCTCTCCGCCCGAGGCGTTCGTCGTCCGCGTCATGCTGCTGCACCATTGGCGACGGATCGTCCTGCATGACCCGCAGTTGCCCGGCCCGATGCTTCCCGACAACTGGCCCGGCCACGCGGCGCGCGAGTTGTGCGGAAGGATCTACTGGAAGGTGTTCGACGCGTCGGAGACGCACCTGGCAGCCTTGGCCGGCCAGGACAACGAACGCTTTGCCCCCCTGGCGGGAGACATCGCCGGTCGCTTCGGCGGACGCCCG
Organism: Achromobacter maghribensis; assembly: GCF_057334215.1. NCBI lineage: Bacteria > Pseudomonadati > Pseudomonadota > Betaproteobacteria > Burkholderiales > Alcaligenaceae > Achromobacter > Achromobacter maghribensis. The sequence goes on from NZ_JBHFII010000047.1 coordinate 31,549, forward strand.
GCCTGAACGCCCGGCTTCAAGCGGGCGGAGACAGGGTCACGCCCAGCGAATCGACGTGACGCTCGCCGGCGGCGATCTGGCCGGGGCCGGGACGCGATAGCCCGACCGTGGCGGCGATGAAGGAAAGCGTCCAGTGCGCCTGGATGGGCCGCCCCAGCGCCGCGCCGGTATCGGCGTCGATGCCGCTGGGCACATCCAGCGCCAGGACCGGCACGTTCCAGCTGTTGACCGTATCGACCAGCACCTGCCAGTCCGCGTCCAGCGTACGGTTCAAGCCGATGCCGAACAAGCCGTCAATGACGATATCGGGGACGTCCCCAGACCCAAGCGACGTCTGCGTCTCGCCGCCGGCGGCGTGCCAGCCGGCCCAGGCGCGGGCCGCATCCGGTGGCAAGCGGGCAGGGTCGGATGGCAGCAGCACCCGTACCGTGTATCCCAGGGCGAGCAGGCGCGTCGCGGCTTCCAGCGCGTCGCCCCCGTTATTGCCGGGGCCGGCCAGGGCCAGAAGGGTGTGATCAGGGGAGAAACGGGCCGCGATGAACTCGGCGGCAGCCCGGCCGGCCAACGGCATCAGCGCCCGGCCCGAAGCCAGGGCTAGCTGTTCGGCGCGGCGTATCTGAGCGACGGAGTAAGACGGCATGGCGAAGGCGCGGCGGAGGGATCCAGACCAAAGGTCTTACCCAGTTTACGCCGCGGCCCGGCCTGCCGCTCACACCTTCAGGAAGTGCTCGCGGTAGTACTTGAGTTCGTCGATGGATTCGTAGATGTCCGCCAGTGCTTCGTGGCGGCTCTTCTTTTCGAAGCCCTTGTACACCGCAGGCGCCCAGCGGCGCGCCAATTCCTTCAGCGTGCTGACGTCAAGGTTGCGGTAATGGAAGAACTGCTCCAGGCGCGGCATGTAAGCAAACATGAAGCGGCGGTCCTGGCTGATGGTGTTGCCGCACAACGGCGACTTACCGGCCGGCACATGCTGCGCAAGAAACGCCAAGAGCGTATCCTCTGCCTGCGCCTCGGACACCGTGGATGCCTTGACCTTGTCGATCAGGCCGCTCTTGCCGTGGGTGGACTTGTTCCAGTTATCCATGGCGTCAAGCAGGCTGTCGGGCTGGTGGATCACCAGCACCGGGCCTTCGGCCACGACCGTGAGGTCGGGCTCCGTCACCACGACGGCCACCTCGATGATGCGTTCTTTCTCAGGTTCCAGGCCCGTCATTTCCATGTCGAGCCAAACCAGGCGATTTTCGTTCACAGCCATATAATTTGCCTATAAAACGCGCGATTTTCGCACATCCCTACTTGAGTCGACCGCTTCGCCCATGTTCACATTGCTGTTCGTTGCTTTCCTGCTGACCGATATTGCCGTGCGTCTGTGGCTGGCGACACGCCAGATTCGCCACGTGGTACGCAATCGCGACCAGGTGCCCGTGGAGTTTTCCCATCGCATCGGGCTGTCCAGCCACCAGCGTGCGGCGGATTACACGGTCGCGCGGGTCAAGCTGGGCATGCTGGAGCGCACCTACGACGCGATCCTGCTGGTGTGTCTGACGCTGATGGGCGGACTGCAGTTCATTGACCTGATGGTAGGCCAGCTTACCAGCAACGACTTCCTGCGCCAGATGTTGCTGCTGGTGGCCGTGGCGCTGCTGCTCGGCGTGTTGGGATTGCCGTTCACATTGTGGCGGCAGTTCAAACTGGAGGCGCGTTTCGGATTCAACCGCATGACGCCCGAGCTCTTCATCGCCGACGCGGCCAAGGGCCTGCTGGTGGCCGCCGTGCTGGGCTTGCCGCTGGCCGCTGCGGTGCTCTGGCTGATGGGCAGCGCGGGCGCCTACTGGTGGATCTGGGCGTGGGCGCTTTGGACCGTGTTCAACCTGGCGCTTCTGATCATCTACCCGATGTTCATCGCCCCGCTGTTCAACAAGTTCACCCCGCTGTCCGACCCGGAACTGGCGGGACGCATCCAGAGCCTGGCGCAACGCTGCGGCTTCTCCCTCAACGGCCTGTTCGTGATGGACGGTTCGCGCCGCTCCGCCCACGGCAACGCCTATTTCACGGGATTCGGCCGGTCGCGCCGCATCGTGTTCTTCGACACCTTGCTGGCCCGCTTGAACGGCGACGAAATCGAAGCCGTGCTGGCCCACGAGCTGGGCCATTTCGCCAAGCGTCACATCATCAAGCGCATCATCTTCAGTTTCGGCATGGCATTTGCCTTTTTCGCCATCCTGGGCTGGGTCGCCCAACAACCCTGGTTCTATGTGGACCTGGGCGTGATGCCACAATTGGGCGGGCGCAACGATGCCATGGCATTGCTGCTGTTCTTCCTGGCCATTCCCGTTTTCACTTTCATGTTCACCCCGCTGGCCAGCTGGTACTCGCGCCGCGACGAATTCGAAGCCGACCGCTATGCGGCCGAGCAGAGTTCGCCGGAACGCCTGGTGGCCGCGCTGGTCAAACTCTACGACGACAACGCCTCTACGCTCACCCCCGATCCCGTGCACTCCGCCTTCTACGACAGCCATCCCCCCGCCGCCGAGCGCATCCGCCACCTGATGGCGACCGCCGCATGAACGCCCGCAACAACAGCAGCAGGAAACCTCCCAATACGGCGCCTGCGGGCACCCCGGCCGCGCAAGTCGGGCTAGAAGGCCGCATCATCGCGGCGCATGGGCGGCATTACACCGTGGAGCTGGCCGACGGCTCGGTACGCAAGTGCTTCCCCCGCGGCAAGAAGGCCGGCGCCGCCGTGGGCGACCGCGTCCAGATCACGCCCCAGGGCAACGATGAAGGCGCCATTGACACCATCCTGCCCCGCAGCAACCTGTTGTACCGCTCGGACGACATGCGCTCCAAGCAGTTCGCATCCAACGTAGACCAGCTTCTGATCGTGATCGCCGTGCGGCCGACGTTCTCGGACGACCTGACCGGCCGTGCGCTTGCCGGGGCCTGGAGCGCGGGCATCTCGCCGCTCATCATCCTGAACAAAACGGATCTGACCGACGAATTGCCCGCCGCGCGCGCCCGCCTGGCGCCGATCGCGGCGCTGGGTGTGCCGGTCATCGAACTCAGTGCGCTGGAACCCGAAAAAGTCCATACCCTGCTGGCGCCACACTTGGCCGGCCGCACCAACCTGTTGCTGGGCCAGAGCGGCATGGGGAAATCCACGCTGCTCAACGCGTTGATTCCCACCGCCGGCGCCGCCACGCGCGAACACTCGACCGCGCTGGACATGGGCAAGCACACCACGACCAGCACGCGGCTCTATCACCTGCCCGATCCGGGCGGCGACCTGATCGACTCGCCGGGATTCCAGGCCTTCGGGTTGCAGCACCTGACCCGCGACGACATCATCCGCGGCTTCCCGGAATTCACGAAGCCCATCGAAGCATGCCGTTTCTACAACTGCACGCATCGGCAGGAACCGGGCTGCGGCGTCCTTGCGGCGCTGCAGGCAGGCGAGATCAATCCGCTGCGCTATGCACTGTACGAACGCATCCTGGAAGAAAACCTGGCCGGACAGCAGCGCTATTGAAGGTCAGCGGCGCACGTCGCGCCCGACCAGCAACCGTGCCACCCGGCATGATGACGGCCCCATAAGGGGCCGTTCTTATTGGGGTGCGCGACGGGCGGGCGGCGGGTGGGCGCCGTCAGCGCGGCTGGAAGCCGTTGCGCAGCAGGTGATAGAGGTTGCGCAGCATGCCGGCAGTGGCGCCCCAGATGAAATGGTCGCCGTAGGGCATGCCGTAATAGTTGCGTACCCGTCCGTCGTCCAGCCGCGCTTCGTACAGGCGGTGGTTGGCGGGATCCATCAGGAAAGACAGCGGCACTTCGAACACTTCGGCCACTTCAAATGCGTCGGGCGCCAGGTCGAAACCCGGGCGCACCAGCGACACCACGGGAATGATGGAAAAGCCCGTCGCCGTCAGGTACGGCGGCATGCTACCCAGCACTTCCACATGGTTCGAGGGCAGGCCCGTTTCCTCCTGCGCCTCGCGCAGGGCCGCGGCCACCGGCGTCGAATCGCTGGTCTCGATGCGTCCGCCCGGAAAGCTGATCTGGCCGGCATGGTCGTGCAAGTGCGCGGCACGCTGGGTCAGCATGATGTGCACGCCGTTGTCGCGGGTGACCAGCGGAATCAGCACCGCGGCGGGCACGGGCGTGCCTTCGCGACCTGGATAGCGCAGGTCGTTGTCGCGGGAAAGCTCCAGCGTCCAGGTGGACGGCTGGCTGAGCGTGCCCCGCAAGGAGTCCGGGGTCAGCAGGCTGGCAGGCACGGCCGGCAAGGACTCGTTGGCCACCACCCACGGTTGCGTCGCGGGATCGAAGCCGGGACGCGCGAGCGGCCGTCTAGGCCGCGCGGAATACGAGGAATCAGACATACGGCTTTGCAATAAGAAAAAGGCACCCTCGCAGGTGCCTTTTTAACCCGGAAACCTGTGCCGGACGGAAACGCTGAATGGCGCGGACGTCCGACACTGGTAGGGCCGTGTGCCGATAAGCGATCAAGCCGCCGGGGCTTGCTTGCTGACCAGCTTTTCCTTGATACGCGCCGACTTGCCCGAGCGGTTGCGCAGGTAGTACAGCTTGGCGCGGCGCACGTCGCCGCGGCGCTTGACTTCGATGCCAGCGATTTGCGGCGAGTACAGCTGGAACGTACGTTCCACGGCTTCACCCGACGAAATCTTGCGCACGGTGAACGCGGAGTTCAGGCCGCGGTTGCGCTTGGCGATAACAACGCCTTCGAAAGCCTGCACGCGCTTGCGGGTGCCTTCAACGACGTTCACGCTCACGATGACGGTGTCACCAGGAGCAAATTCAGGCTTGGCTTGGCCGCCGGTCAGACGGGCAATTTCTTCCTGTTCCAGGATAGCGATAAGGTTCATTAGAACTCCTAAGTCATCATGTCTTTGCGGACTAAAACTTTTGCCGTTCGATGTTGTTCACGTAAAGCGTAGCCATCAGATGGCAGACTTTCCGTGTGCATGGCTGGCAATCGATGCGTGTGCCCAGGGTTCGCTTGAAGTAGGTCTACTCAAAGTTCTACACGGGGCCACTCATGATTTCCCGCAATGCTCGTACCGCAAGCAGAGGATGAGATTTGGCAAACCAATGATTCTACACCAAAAATTCGGTTGGGCGTCGGGTAGAATGGCGACCTTCTGGTGGCTTTGATGTACGCTTGCCACTTCTGTAACAAACACGTCATCTGACGCTGTTCCCCCATGTCGTATACGTCCCTGTTATTGGTTGTCCTGGCGGCAATGGCCCACGCGACGTGGAACCTGCTGGCCAAGCGAGCGGCCATGGTGGGCGCCCCATTTGTCTTCGCGTACGGCTTGTGCGCCTCGGTGCTGTATGCGCCTTGGGTGATCTGGGTGCTGATGCATGACGGCATGACGTGGACGTGGCCAGTCGTGGCCGCCATCCTCACTTCGAGCCTGTTGCATCTGGGCTACAGCCTGTGCCTGCAACGCGGCTATCAAGTGGCCGACCTGTCCGTGGTGTACCCCATCGCCCGGGGCACCGGCCCCCTGCTTTCGACCACTGGCGCCTTCCTGCTGCTGGGGGAACCCGCCACCAGCACCGGCATCATCGGCATGCTGTGCGTGGTGATCGGCGTATTGCTGATCGCGACCCAGGGCCGGCTGACCATCTTCAAGCAGGCGCAAGCCTGGGTGGGGGTGCGCTGGGGCGTGGTGATCGGCCTGTTCATCGCCGCCTACACCGTGGTGGACGCCTACGGCGTCAAGGTCTTGCTGATCAGCCCGGTGCTATTCGACTGGTTCACGTGCGTGACCCGCACCGCCATGATGACGCCCCACATGCTGGGCCGCCGCGCTCAGGCCTGGGAATCGATGCGGGGGCATTGGCATCTGGCGCTGGCCGTGGGCCTGCTGTCTCCGCTGGGATACATCCTGGTGCTCTACGCCTTGCGCAACGGCGCGCCGCTGAGCCTGGTGGCCCCTGCGCGCGAAATGTCCATGATGCTGGGCACCTTGGCGGGCATGTTCCTGCTGCGCGAAAAGGTCGGGCCCGGGCGTCTGGCCGGCTGCCTGTCCATTCTGGCGGGCGTCATCCTGCTGGGTTCCAGCTGAACCTCCTGCCGCTCAGAAACCGGCGGCCGCGCCCAGCCACATCAGACCGGGGATGATTGCGCCCCAGGCCAACACCATCACCACATCGATCACCATGGCCTTCATGGTGACCTGAGACGTAACGGGTTCAACCGTGGCGTTGCCCAGGCTGCGTTCGCGCACGACGGCTGCCGTGGGCGTGCTGACGGCAACCGGCGCCACGGGGCGCCCCGTTGCCACCGGCGCCGGGGCGGGAACCACCCCGTGGCTGGCAGAGCCCTCTTCCGCCGGCGCGGGCGGGAACGGCCAACGGGCGGGCATGGAGCCAGGACGCGCACGATGACGCGGCTGGGCATCGGCCGATGGAGTCCAGGGCATCGCCAGGCCCACCAGCTTGGCGCATACCGCCCGGGCGCGATGCGCGCTGCGGCGCAACGGGTTGAGCGTAACGGCAAGCTCGTCCGACAAAACGGAAATATCAGCGGTGTTCATGGGAACTCCTTGGAGAAAGATTCCAGGCCGCGGCGGGCACCGCGGCGTCGACCGGCAATCAGTCGAACAATGACAACTGGCCTGCCGCCATTGCGCGCAGTTGGCGCGCACCGCGGCCCACTGCGCCGCTGACCGCGGGCAATCCATCAGAAAAAGGGACCCCTGAAGACGCTTGCGCGCCAACCGGGGATAGGAAATCGGAAGAAGACGCGGCGGAAGAAGACGCGGCGGACGCGCCAGGCTCGGCCGCGGTGAACAGCGACGGCGTCGCGTTCGAGGCCAGCGGCGGCTGGAAGCGTTCGCAGTCCAGGGCAAGACGATGACGGTTCAGGCCCAACTTGCGGGTCGCCACGGCGAAACGTTGGCGCAGCAGATCTGCCCAGATGCCGGTGCCGCGCATGCGCGACCCGAAATTTGGATCATTGCGGCGGCCATTGCGCAGGTCTTCAATGCGGTGCAACACGCGCTGGGCGCGATCGGGGAAATGGGCGTTAAGCCAGTCCTCGAACAAGGTCTTGACCTCCCAGGGCAGGCGCAAGACGGTGTAGCTGGCGTAATGCGCGCCGGCCGCCTTGGATTCCTGGAGGATATGTTCCATGGAGTCGTCGTTGATGAACGGAATGACCGGTGCCACCAACACGCCCACCGGCACGCCCGCTTCAGTCAGCGTGCGTACCGTTTCCAGCCGACGCCAGGGGGCGGCAGCCCGGGGTTCCAGCGTGCGGGCCATGCCGGCATCCAGCGTGGTGATGCTCATGTAGACCACCACGAGCTTTTGCTCGGCCAGCGCCGCCAACAGGTCCACGTCGCGGGCGACCAGCGCGTTTTTCGTGACGATCGTGACCGGATGCCGGGTTTCCAGCATGAGCTCCAGCATGCCACGGGTGAGCCGCCAGTCGCGTTCGATGGGCTGGTAGGCGTCCGTGGCGGAGCCGATGTTGATGGGAGACGGCTTGTAACCGGGGCGGCTGAGTTCGGCTCGCAGCGCCTGCACGGCATTCGCCTTGGCGACCAGCCGGGTTTCGAAGTCGAGCCCGGGGGACAGCCCCAGGTAGGAATGCGTGGGCCGGGCGTAGCAGTAGACGCAGCCATGTTCGCAGCCCCGGTACGGGTTGACGGCCACGTCGAAAGGAATGTCGGGCGAGTCGTTGCGCGACAGCATCTTGCGCGCTTCTTCGGCCGTGACGGTGGTCTTGGGCGCGGCAGGCGCCACGCGCGAATCGGGCAGGATCGGAATGACCCGCTCGCGGGAGGGCGTATCAGCAGGAAATTCGGAAGGGAATTCGGGGACGGAATCTACGTAATCGGCCGGCAGGCCGGAAGTGGACCAGCCGTCATCGACCTGCACGCGGTCATCGCGTTGAAAGCGATGCCGAACATTAGTAACCGCACCCCGACCGCGCAAGGCGGCGGGGGCGGCAGCCGGGGACCCAGAACCGGCGGGAAAAGAATGATCGGTGCGTGCCATAAAAACTACTGTACAAAAACACAGTGGTTTTGACAAGCACCAAAAGCCTTTTCGTAAGACAACCCCACTTTACCGCAAGACGAGAGCCCCGTCTGAACAAATCGATTTCACCAGGCGATATGGGCCGGAGAGCCGCGCCAGCATTGGATTTGGAAGAAAAACAACAGCGAAATTCAGCCTCAGGAGCCGTTGTTTTCCAGCCCACCCCCGCGCTCAGCGCAGCATGCCCGCCGCCGCGGTCTGATGCGTGGCTTCGTCGATCAGGATGAAGGCTCCGGTCGCTGGCACGTCGGCATAACGATCAACCGCCAGCGCTTCGCGCGTGGTGAACGTCACGCGTCCGATATCGTTCATGCGCAAGGTGCCTTCGGTGTTTTCGACTTCCTGCAACTCGTGGATGTCGCGATGCGAGAGCACGGCGCGGATCTTCGCCGACGTCAGGCGCGTGCCGGACTTCAGCAGATATTTACGCGCGGGATTCAACGCCTGCGCATCCAGCCAGCACAGCTCGGCTTCGAACTCGCGCGTTACCTGCGCAGGCGCGGACGAGTGCACGATCACGTCGCCGCGCGACACGTCCACATCGCGGTCCAGCACCAGCGTGACCGAATCCCCCGCCACCGCTTCATCCTGCACGCGGTCGAAGACGCGCACTTCACGCACCACCGCCGTGACGCCCGAGGGTTGCACGGTGACCGCATCACCCGCGCGCAGCACGCCGCTGGCCACCCGGCCCGCATAGCCACGGAAGTCTTCCTTGCGGTCGCCATCGTGGCGCGCCACCCATTGCACGGGGAAGCGCAGCGGCAACGCGCGGCCGTCGCTGGCCAGGTCCAGCGACTCCAACAGCGCCAGCAGCGGCTGCCCTTCGTACCACGGCGTTTTGGGCGATAGCGTGACAACGTTGTCGCCATTCAGGGCCGACAGCGGCAGCGCGTCGAAATGCGCAATGCCCAGCTTGCCCGCCAGGTCGGCATAGGCGTCGCGGATGCGCTCGAACACGGCGCGGTCCCAGTCCACCAGGTCCATCTTGTTCACCGCCACCACGATGTGGCGAATGCCCAGCAGGCGGGCGATGGTGCTGTGGCGCTTGGTCTGCGCCAGCAGCTTGCCGTCCGCGGCGCGCGTGGCGTCGATCAGGATGACGGCGACGTCCGCCGTCGATGCGCCCGTGACCATGTTGCGCGTGTACTGTTCGTGCCCCGGCGCGTCGGCGATGATGAATTTGCGCGCCGGCGTGGAGAAGTATCGGTAGGCCACGTCGATGGTGATGCCCTGCTCCCGCTCGGCTTCCAGCCCGTCGGTCAGCAGTGAGAAGTCGATCCCGTCGCCGGCCACGCGCTTGTGCTTGGCACGCGAAATCGCGTCCAGCTGGTCGGCGAACACGCCCTTGCTGTCATACAGCAGGCGGCCGATCAGCGTGGATTTGCCGTCGTCGACGGAACCCGCCGTGATCAGGCGCAGCACGCCGTTGCCGGCGCCGGAAAGAAAAGAGTCGTTCAGTGCGTTCATGTGCGTCCCCTGCCGCCGGCCGCAGCCGGCGTATCCTGCATTCAGAAATAGCCTTCCTTCTTACGGCGCTCCATCGAGGCCTCGGAAGTCTGGTCGTCCATGCGCGTGGCGCCGCGCTCGGTGATGTCGGTCACCGCGGTCTCGGCGATGATGGCGATGGTGTCCGTGGCGTCGGACGCCACCGGGCAGGTGCACGAGATATCTCCCACCGTGCGAAAACGCACGGGCAGGCGTTCGACCTGCTCGCCATCCTGCGGCGGCGTCAGGCGCGTGACCGGCACCAGCAGGCCCTTGCGGCGGACCACTTCGCGTTCATGGCTGAAATAGATGGACGGCAACGCCAGCTGTTCGCGCTGGATGTATTGCCAGACGTCCAGTTCGGTCCAGTTCGAGATCGGGAAGACGCGCATGTTCTCGCCCCGGTGCACGCGGGTGTTGAACAGGTTCCAGAGTTCCGGACGCTGTGCCTTGGGATCCCATTGGCCGAACTCGTCGCGGAACGAAAAGATGCGTTCCTTGGCGCGCGCCTTTTCCTCGTCGCGCCGGGCGCCGCCGATGCAGGCGTCGAACCCGAACTCCTCGATCGCCTCCAGCAAGGTCACCGCCTGGGCCGCGTTGCGGGAATCGGTTTCGCGCCGCAGCACCACGCTGCCGCGCTTGATCGAATCTTCCACGCTGCGCACGATCAGCGTCTCGCCCAGTTCGGCGGCGCGCTGGTCGCGAAAGGCAATCACCTCATCGAAGTTGTGCCCCGTATCGATATGCATGAGCGGAAACGGAAAGCGCCCCGGCCGGAAGGCCTTTTCGGCCAGGCGCAGCAGCACCACAGAGTCCTTGCCGCCCGAGAACAGCAAGACGGGGTTTTCGCTTTCGGCAGCGACCTCGCGCAAGATGAATATTGCTTCCGATTCCAGCCAATCCAGGTGGCTGCGTTGGATCACAGCAGACATAGGTATTCCCCTAAAACAGATTTCGAATTCATGGTCGGCGTCAGTCGCCGCGCGCCACGACACTGATGACCCGGTTGCCTGCATGCAGGCCGCATTCCTTGGAGTCCGACGACTCCCACCACCAGCGCCCTGCCCGCAGGTCTTCGCCCGGGCGGATCGCGCGCGTACAGGGCTCGCACCCGATCGACGGGTAGCCCTGGTCGTGCAACGGGTTGTACGGAATACCCAGGGCGCGGATCACGGCCCAGACTTCTTCTTCGCTCCACTCGGCCAGCGGATTGAACTTGTAGAGGCCGAAGGTCGTGTCGTGTTCTTCCAGCGGCAGCTCGCCGCGCGTCGTGGACTGCTGCCGGCGCTGGCCGGTGATCCACGCGCCGCGGCCGGCCAGCGCGCGCTTGAGCGGTTCGACTTTGCGGATCTGGCAACAGGCTTTGCGCAGGTCGACGCTTTCGTAAAAGGCATAGGCGCCATGCGCCGCCACGTGCGCGTCGACCGCAGCCGCGTCGGGCCGGTACACCGTGACGCGGCGCCCATAGCGCGCGTCCACGGCATCCAGCACGCCAAGGGTTTCGGCATGCAGCCGGCCGGTATCCAGCGTGAACACTTCCAGGCCCAACCCCGAACCATAGATGGCATGCGTCAGAACCATATCCTCGGCCGCCAGCGACGACGCCAGCGCCGCGTCGGGGTAGCGGCGCTGAACCTGCGCCAACCGGTCAAGCAGCTCTCGCCAGCGGCGGGCCAACCCCGCATCCAAACCGGCCGGAAGCGCGGCAGCAAACTCTGAAGAAACCGCAGCAGACACCGTCATGGCTGCACCGCGAAAATGCGTGCACGGCGGGGACGCGCCAACAGAACCTCGCCGTCGCGCAGGTCCAGCTCCCGGTACAGGTATTCGGGCACCTCCGCTTCGATGATGGTGTCGGAATCCTCGCGGGCCAATTCCAGATAGGCGCTGGGTCCGGCCAGATATGCGTGCGACAGGCGCACCGCGATGCCCTCGCCGCCCGCGCGATAGCGCTCGATATCGAATTCGTGCGGCCGCACATAGGCGGTAGCGCGCCGGGCTTCGGCTTGTGCCAGGCCGGGCGCGGGCAACGACAGGCCGGCGCCTTCCCAGACCTCGCGCGCCGCCACGCCCTGCAACTGGTTTACATCGCCCAGGAAACCGTAGACGAAGGGCGTGGCGGGCTGTTCCCAGACTTCGCGCGGCGTACCCACCTGCTCGATACGGCCGGCGTTCATCAGCACGACGCGGTCGGCCACCTCCAGCGCCTCTTCCTGATCGTGCGTGACGAACACGCTGGCCACGTTCAGTTCGTCGTGCAACCGGCGCAGCCAACGCCGCAGTTCCTTGCGCACCTTGGCATCCAACGCGCCGAAGGGCTCGTCCAGCAGCAGCACGCGCGGTTCGACGGCCAGCGCGCGCGCCAGCGCAATGCGCTGCCGTTGGCCGCCCGACAATTGCGCGGGGTAACGATCCGCCAGCCAGTCCAGTTGAACCAGCGTCAAGAGTTCGTGCACTTTGCGGCGGATCTGGTCCTCGGCGGGACGCTGCGACCGGTGCTTGACGCGCAGGCCGAAGGCCACGTTTTCGAACACCGTCATGTGCTTGAACAGCGCATAGTGCTGGAACACGAACCCGACCTGGCGCTGGCGCACGTCGACCGAGGTGGCGTCTTCACCGGCGAACAGCACGCTGCCGGAATCCGGCGCCTCCAGCCCGGCGATGATGCGCAGCAGCGTGGTCTTGCCGCAGCCAGACGGCCCCAGCAGCGCCACCAGCTCGCCCGTTTCGATGTGCAGCGACACGTCGTTCAGCGCGCGGAATTGGCCAAACTGCTTGGATAGATTGCGAACTTCGATACTCATGCTTGTCTCCGTCTGAACCGACCGCGTCAGGCGACGGCAGGTTTGAGGGTTGCCGCCGCCGGACCGGGGTACTCGGTGGGCAGGTCCGCCGCGCGCAGGAAGCGCGCGTTGCGCCACTCGACCACGTTCTTGGCCACCAGCGTCACCAGCGCCAGCAAGGCCAGCAGCGAGGCCACCGCGAATGCCGCGGAATATTGATATTCGTTATAGAGAATCTCTACATGCAGGGTCATCGTGTTGGTCAGCCCCCGTATCTGCCCGGACACGACCGACACCGCCCCGAACTCGCCCATGGCCCGCGCGTTGCACAGGATCGCGCCGTACAGCAGGCCCCACTTGATGTTGGGCAGCGTGACGCGCCAGAAGATCTGCCAGCCATTGGCGCCAAGCGTCAGCGCGGCCTGCTCTTCCTCGCTGCCTTGCGCCTGCATCAGCGGAATCAGTTCGCGCGCGACGAACGGAAAGGTCACGAAGAGCGTGGCCAGGATGATGCCGGGCACGGCGTATACGATCTTGACGTCGTGTTCCTGTAGCCAGCCGCCCAGCCAGCCTTGCGTGCCGAACAGCAGGATGAACACCAGGCCGGCCACAACGGGCGACACCGAAAACGGCAGATCGATCAACGTGATCAGGAACTGCTTGCCCCGGAACTGGAACTTCGTGATGGCCCAGGCGGCGGCTACCCCGAACACCAGGTTCACCGGCAGCGCGATCGCCGCCACCAGCAAGGTCAGCCAGATGGCCGACAACGCATCGGGTTCGACGATGGCCGCCAGGTACAACTCCCAGCCCTTCTTGAACGCCTCGGCGAACACCGCCGCCAACGGCACCAGCAGAAACAGCGTCAGGAATCCCAAGGCGATGAACAGCAGCACGCCGCGCACCCAGCGCGGCTCGGTCAGATGCGGCGGACGGTCCGATGCGCTCATGCGAGCCTCCCCTGGTTGCGGCGGGCCTGCCAGCCTTGCAACAGATTGATGATGAACAACAGCGCAAACGACAGCACCAGCATCACCGTCGCGATGGCGGCGGCCCCGGCGTAGTCGAACTGCTCAAGTTTGGAAATGATCAGCAGCGGCGTGATTTCGGACACCATGGGCATGTTGCCCGCGATGAAGACCACCGATCCGTATTCACCCACCGCGCGCGCGAACGCCAGGGCGAAGCCCGTCATCAGCGCAGGCAGGATGGTCGGCAGCAACACGCGGCGGATGGTCTGCCAGCGGCTGGCGCCCAGGCTGGCGGCGGCCTCTTCGATCTCGCGCTCGACGTCTTCCAGCACGGGCTGCACGGTACGCACCACGAACGGCACGCCGATGAAGATAAGCGCGATCACGATGCCCAGCGGGGTGAACGCCACTTTCAGGTCAAACCATTTTGACAACGGCGCGCCCAGCCAGCCTTTTTCGGAATACAGCGCGGTCAGCGCGATACCGGCCACGGCGGTCGGCAACGCGAACGGCAGGTCGACCAGCGCGTCCAGGATTTTCTTGCCGGGGAAGCGGTACCGCACCAGCACCCACGCCACCACGGTGCCGAACACCAGGTTCACCAGCGCGGCCAGCAACGACGCGCCGAAGGTCAGCTGATACGACGCCAGCACCCGAGGCGCCGTCACGGTGTCCCAGAACCCCTGCCATCCCAGCTCGGCGCTTCTCAAGGGCAGCGCGGCCAACGGGATCAGCACCAGCACACTCAGGTACAGCACCGCGTATCCCATGGAAATGCCGAATCCGGGCAGCACGCCGGGGCTGTTGCGCCGAACGGCAAAAGGCGCTTGCGCGCCGTTTGCCGCCGGGTTCGAGGCTGTAGTCATGACTATCGTCCGCTCGTTGTCCGTTTATTTCTTCTGCGGCAGATAGATCTGATCGAACGTGCCGCCGTCGCTGAAGTGGTCCTTCTGCGCCTTGCGCCAGCCGCCGAAGATCTTGTCGTCGATGGTGACGAGCTTGACCTTGGGAAACTTGCTTTCGTACTTGGCGGCCACCGTCTTGTCGATCGGGCGGTAATAGTTCTTCGCGATGATCTCCTGCGCGGCGGGCGTGTACAGGAATTCCAGGTAGGCCTGCGCCGCGGCCCGTGTTCCCTTCTTGTCCACGATCTTGTCCACGATCGCGATCGGCGGCTCGGCCAGGATCGACAGCGACGGCACCACGATGTCGAACTTGTCAGGCCCCAGTTCTTCAAGCGCCAGGAACGCTTCGTTCTCCCAGGCCAGCAGCACATCGCCGACGCCGCGTTCGACAAAGGTGGTGGTGGCGCCGCGAGCGCCGGTGTCCAGCACCGGCACGTGCTTGAGCAGGTCGCCCACATAGGCGCGCGCCTTCTCTTCGCTGCCGCCGTTCTTCTCCAGCGCATAGGCCCACGCGGCCAGGTAGTTCCAGCGCGCGCCGCCCGACGTCTTCGGGTTCGGGGTAATGACCTGGACGCCGTCCTTCACCAGGTCGTCCCAGTCCTTGATGGCCTTGGGGTTGCCCTTGCGCACCAGGAAGACGATGGTGGAGGTATAGGGCGAGCTGTTTTGCGGCAGACGGCTCTGCCAGTTCGCGGGCAGCAGGCCGCGGTCGGCGATGGCGTCGATGTCGTAGGCCAGCGCCAGCGTCACCACGTCGGCTTCCAGGCCGTCGATGACAGAGCGCGCCTGGCGGCCGGAGCCGCCGTGCGATTGGCGGATCGTCAGGTCGACGTTGGCCTTGTCCTTGTATTGCTTGATGAAGGCGTCGTCGATGGCGCGGTACAGCTCGCGCGTCGGGTCGTACGAGACGTTCAGCAGCGTCTGCTTTTGCTGAGCCTGCGCCGGCGCGACCGCCGCCAGCGAAAATGTCACCGCCGCTAACGCGGCCAACCAACCGGCTTTCCCGAAAGACATCCCTTGCTCCCTGTATTTGGCAATATGGAAGCAAGTGTGCTGGCTGGCCATTCTGAACGGAACGAATCATTTTTTGATTGCTCATCGCTCCCAGACATATAGGATCCGTGTCCCAACAATGAAAAACCGCCGCGTTTCCCTATGGAAAGGCGGCGGTTCGGGCGGCGGTGGAACGCCCGCGGAATGCGGAGGCTACCCCCCGGAATTCGAATTTACTTATTCGGCTGGGGCGTAATGCGCAGGTACGGACGCACGGCCTTGTAGCCCTTGGGGAATTTCTGCTTGATCACCGCTTCGTCCTGCAAGGACGGCACGATGATTACGTCATCGCCGTCTTCCCAGTTGACCGGGGTGGCCACGCTGTGGCTGTCGGTCAATTGCAGCGAATCAATGACGCGCAGGATCTCGTTGAAGTTGCGGCCGGTGCTGGCCGGATACGTGATGATCAGGCGCACCTTTTTATTGGGGTCGACGATGAACACCGAACGCACCGTCAGCGTGGCATTGGCGTTCGGGTGGATCATGTCGTACAGCTCGGACACCTTGCGGTCCTTGTCGGCCAGGATCGGGAAGTTGACCTTGGTCGATTGCGTGTCGTTGATGTCCTCGATCCACTTGGAATGGGAATCGGCGCCGTCCACCGACAGCGCCAGCACCTTCACGTTGCGCTTGGCGAATTCGTCCGCCAGCTTGGCGGTGTAGCCGAGTTCGGTCGTGCACACGGGCGTGAAGTCGGCCGGGTGCGAAAAGAGCACCCCCCAGCTGTTGCCCAGATACTCGTGGAAGCGGATAGGGCCAGCCGAGGATTCCTGTTCGAAATCAGGGGCGGTATCGCCCAGACGTAGATGACTCATGGTTTCTCCTGTATGCGGATTCAGTGGGGGACCGGCGGCGCGCGACCGCTGCCACCGGGGAAGTCGTTCCATGCGGAGATTACCGCGGGTAAAACGATTCTTCCATCAAACCTTTGGCTGGGGAAATACGCAAGCCATATAACCTTATGCAATATCTGCAGCGGCGCCGCACGCCTCTGCGACCACCCCGGCCCGAACCGCCGCGGACAGTGCCAACGCGCGCGGCAGGATGTACGCGGCATAGAACAATCCTGTCGCGATTTTCGATTTGTGGAACGGGTCCGTGGACCCCGCGGCCAGGTGTTTTCGGCACGCCAGCACCGCGCGCGCCATCTGCCAGCCGCCATGCACCACGCCGGCCAGCATCAGGTATGGAACGCTGCTGGAGTAGACCGCCCGGATGTTGGCGGCCGACTGCTCCAGGATGAAGCCCACACCCGCCTCGTACGCCTGGATGGCGCCATCCAGGTTGTCGCGCAGCAGCCGCAGCGCATCGCGTTCCGCTGCGGCGGCGCGCGTGGATTCCGCTTCCACGGCGCGCAGCGTTTCGCGCATGGCGGCGATGGCCGCATAGGCGGTGGCGCCGCCGTCACGCTGCGTCTTGCGGCTGACCAGATCGTTGGCCTGGATCGCGGTGGTGCCTTCATAGATGGGCAGGATGCGGGCGTCGCGGTAGAACTGCGCCGCGCCGGTTTCCTCGATGAACCCCATGCCGCCGTGCACCTGCACGCCCAGTGACGCAACCTCTACCGCGGTCTCGGTCGAGAAGCCTTTCACGATGGGCACCATGTATTCGTAGAACGCGCGGTTGCGCGAACGCTGCTCCGGATCGGGATGGTGCGTGCCCTTGTCGTGCGCCGCCGCCGTCACGTAGGACACCGCGCGGGCGGCCTCCGTCAACGATTTCATGGTCAACAGCATGCGTTGCACATCGGGATGCCGCACAATCGCCACCGGCCCCGCCGACCCTTCCACCGCGCGTCCCTGCACGCGTTCGCGCGCATACGCCAGCGCATGCTGGTAGGCGCGTTCGGACACGCCGATGCCTTGCTGCCCCACGGCATAGCGCGCGGCGTTCATCATGATGAACATGTATTCCAGGCCACGGTTCAATTCACCGACCAGATAGCCCACGGCGCCCTCGCCCACTTCGCCCTTGCCGGCGCCGTACAGCAGCACCGCCGTGGGGCTGCCATGGATGCCCAATTTGTGTTCCAGCGAGGCGCACCAGACATCATTGCGCTCGCCCAGGCTGCCGTCGGCCTCGACCATGAACTTCGGTACGATGAAAAGCGAAATCCCCTTCACCCCCGCTGGCGCGTCCGGGGTGCGGGCCAGCACCAGATGGATGATGTTCTCGGCCAGGTCGTGCTCGCCATAGGTAATGAAGATCTTCTGGCCCGACAGGCGAAAGCTGCCGTCGTCCTGCCGGACGGCGCGCGTGGCGACCTGGGCCAGGTCCGAACCGGCCTGCGGCTCGGTCAGGTTCATGGTGCCGGTCCACTTGCCGCTGATCAGGTTGGGGACGTATTGCTTGCGCTGCGCCTCCGACCCCACGGTCAGCACGGCTTCGATCACGCCGTCCGTCAACATCGGGCATAAAGAGAAGGCCAGGCTGGCCGCCTGGATGTTCTCTCCAGGCGCCGCGGCGACCAGTTTGGGCAGGCCTTGCCCGCCCCATGCCTGCGGATGCTGCAAGCCTTGCCAGCCCCCCGCCGCGTAATCCTTGAAACCCTGGGCGTAGCCCGGCGTGGTCCTTACCTGCCCATCCTTCCAGACCGGCGGCTGCGTGTCACCGGGCACGTTCAAGGGGGCCACCGCCTGCTCCACGAAGCGCCCGTTCTCTTCCAGGATGGCGTCCACCAGGTCGGGGGTGACGTCACCGAATCCGGGAAGTTTCAGGATATCGTCCAGTCCGGCCAGTTCCTTCAGGGCGAAGCGGAAGTCCTGCAGCGGGGTTACGTAAGGCATGGTGTCTCCGTGTGCAACGGACCCCGAGGCGCGGAGCGCCTCGGAGTCGGATGCGTTTCTTGATACGCGCGTCTGATTGCACGCGTCGGGATGCGTCAAGCGCCGCATCATCCGGCGGATAGCCGGACGGGCGCTAACTCAGATGGTACGCCAATGACACAATGATCGGCCCCAGCACCGGCAGCAGCACATTGGCAATGGCATAGGTCACGGTGTAACCCAATAGCGGCACGGAGCTGCCGCTGGCCCCCAAGATAGCGCTGATCGCGGGCGTGCTGACGTGCTGCCCGGCGATGGCACCCACCAGAAGCGGCCCCTCGATCTTCAGGATCTTGTGGCCCACCCACAGCGACAGGCAGGCCGGCCCCAGCGACACCAGCAGCCCGATCAAGGGCAGCACGGCACCGTGTTCGCGAATCAGCGAAATTGCCTCGGGCCCCGCGGACAAGCCCACGCAGGCCACGAATACCGCCAGGCCCAGATCTTTCAGCAGTTGCACCGCATGGTCCGGCATATGGCCGATGGCGGGCCGCTTGGCGTTGATCCAGCCGCAGACCAGGCCGCTGACCAGGGCGCCGCCCCCGCTGCCCAGCGACACCGGGATGCCCCACAAGCGGGCGCTCAGGGCGCCGATCATCAGGCCGACGAGGATGCCGAACGCCAGGAACACCAGATCGGTCACGCCGCTGCGGCGCAATTCGTTGCCCAACGCGGCACCGGCTTGTGACAGCTCCGGCTCGGTTCCCACCAAGGTCACCAGATCGCCGTATTGAACGACGGTAGCCGGCGTCAGGGGCAGCACATGGCCGGACCGCACGATGGATTGAACGAAAACGCCGCGCGCGCGCCGGGCGCCGGGCCGCTTGCCCAATTCGGCCAGCGTGTGCCCGTTGATCGCCTTCTTGCTGACGATGATGGCCAGTTCACTCAGTTGCAGGTCCTCCGCATGCGCTTCGGGCAACTGGATTTCAGGGCCGACCACTGAACCGGCGCGCAACGCGAAGCGGCGCAGGCCCAGCACCACCACGATGTCACCCGTGGCCAGGGTGTCTTCCGGCGTGGCGTCGACCGCCTCGCCATTGCGCAGGATGCGGCTGATCACCGTCCGCCCGCCCAGTTGCGCCTCGACGTCGGCCACGTTCATGCCGTTGGCGTCCTTCACCACATGGGCACGCCCCACCAGTCTTGGCAATGTCGGCAGATTGACGTCTTCCTCGTCGCCCGACGCCACGCCCAGCTTTTCCTCCAGGGCCTTGGAGGCCTCGCGCAGATTGATGCGCAACAGCGCCGGCGCAACTTGGCTGGTGAAGAAGACGATGCTGATCAGTCCCACCAGATAGGTCAGCGTGTAGGCCGTGGCGATGTTGGCCTCCATGCGCTGCACCTCGGCATCCGGCAGTCCCAGGTGCTTGAGCGCCTCGGCAGCCGTGCCCACCACGGCGGATTCCGTGGCCGCCCCCGCCGCCAGACCAGCCGCCGTGCCGGCGTCCAGGCCGAACAAGGGCACGGCCGCCAGCACGATGGTCAGCACCAACAGGGCCTCGATGATCGGCAGCACGATGTAGCGCAGGCTGGACCGGTTGAGGTTGGCGAAGAACTGCGGGCCACCGGAGTAGCCCATGGCGAAAATGAACAGAGCGAACGCAACCTCTTTCAGGTCGCCGCGCATCTGGCAACCCGTCTGGCCGATCAGCAGGGCGACGATGAGCGTTCCGCACACCCCCCCCAGCTGGATCGGCCCGACCTTCAGTTTGCCGATCAGATATCCCAAACCCACCGTGACGAACAACACCGCGATGGGGACGTTATTGAAAAATCCGATCGAGCACGTCATAGCTCATGTCGCCTGTGGTTGTCTACTTGCGGGCGGTGGCCTTCTTGGCGGATTTGGCCGCCGTGTCCGCTTGCTTGACTGCTTTCTTCACGGCTTTCTTCACCGCCGTCTTGGCGACCTTCTTCGTGGCCGTCTTTGCCACGCGCTTGGCCGCACCCGCTTTCACCGTCTGGCCCTTGCCGGCAGTCGGACCCGAACGCACCAGTTCGGACGCCTTCCATGCCTCGACGTATTCGGTCGCGCACTCGACCATGTATTTGCCGATCTTGGCGTAATCGGCATCGTCAAGGTTGGCCAGCGAGATGCGGATGGACCACGGCGGGCCGCCGAAGCCGCCGCCATCCATCAAGACCACACCGGATTTTTCGGCCAGGCGGAACAGGAAGTCCACCGGCTCGTAGTTCGATGTCATGTACTTGCAGAAGGCGTCGCCATACATGACCTTGGCCCACACCATGAAGTCCAGTTCAACGTAATACCAGGCACGCATGGGATCTTCCGGCGGCAACGGAATACCCAGGCCGCTCCACAGCGAGTCGCGGCGCGCACGCACGATCTGCATCGTCAGGTGCTTGTAGGCGTCCTTCAGATCCAGCAGGTGAGACAGCGCAAAAAAGCACATCTGTACCTGCTGCGGCAAGGACAGGCCGGCCGTGTGGTTCAGCGCCACGTTGCGGCTGTCAGCCACCATGCGGTCGATGAACTTCAGCTTTTCGGGCTCCATCGTCATCGCGCCGTAGCGCTTGTTCAGACGCTGCTTCCACGCCGCAGGAAGTTCGGCGATGCGTCGGTCCATGGTGTTTTTCTCGTGCGTGGCGATCACGCCCAGACGCCAGCCCGTGCAACCGAAGTTCTTGGAAAAGGAATAGACGCAGATGGTGTTGTGCGGCACTTCGGCCATCAACGACCGGAAGTTCGGCACGAAGGTGCCGTACACATCATCCGTGACCAGCACCAGATCGGGATTCTTGCGGATCAAGCGCACGATCTGCTTCATCTCGACCGGGCTGAACGCGACCGACGGCGGATTGCTGGGGTTCACCGTCACGGCGAGCTTGATCTTCGGATTTTCCAGCTTGGCGATTTCGGAGGCGGGATAGTGCCAATCGTGCGTGCCGTCGGCCCGCAGGCTGCTGGCGTTGATGGCGACGATCTTGAATTGGAAACGCTCAAGGTGCGCGATTTCGATATACGGCGTGAAGGTCGGCAGGAACAGCGCAATCGTGTCGCCCTGCTTCAACAGGCCGTTCTGCATCATCGAGTCGAAGATGTAGCACATGGCGGCGGTGCCGCCTTCAACCGGGAACAAATCGAACTTGCCCTTGGGCGGCCGGCCATCGCACATTTCCTTGATCAGGTAGTCATGCACGATCTGTTCGGTATGCACCAGCGCGCGCGGCGGCACGGGGTAGTTGTCCCCGATGATGCTGTCGCTCAGTTCGTGGATCCATTCATCCGGATCGAAACCCTTGATCTTGACGCCGTATTCAAGCACGCCCACCAGGAAGTCGTAGCCATCCTCGCCCTTGTGTTTGGACAGGAATTTTCGCAAGCGGTCGGCGCAACCTTTCTTTGCCGGCATGCCCGCCAGGATGGCATCGTCGCGCACGCGGCGCGCCTCTTTCATGGCGAACTGGCCCATCAGGAAGAAGGCGTCGCGCGGCTCGGTGGCGATCCAGTTCGGGTTGCCCCGGCCCGCGTTCAACATGGTCAAAGCGGCCGTCTGCTGATTTTCCTTGGCCAACGTAATCAGATAATCCTTCAGTTCAAACGGCGACAGTTGTTCAAGGTCGCGTTGACGCGAGCGGGTCGTCTTCAAGGTAGAAGCCAAACTGACGGTGAGAGGCGCGGTGGAAGCCATTATTCAGTACTCCTGGGTTGCGTATTGACAATCGCTGGCCGGGGCGGCGCGGGCGGGCACGCCCGCAGCCCCGAGGTGCTGCCCGCAAGCCCGAAACAGGCTTGCGGGGCGTCCCACTAGGTCATCAACATGACAATGACAATGCCCCAGATGATGAGCAGGGTATTGCCGATTGCATAGGGCACCGTGTAGCCCAGGGCGGGCACCTGGCTCTTGGCCGTCTCGGTGATCTGGCCGATCGCAGCCGTCGTGGTGCGAGCGCCAGCGCAAACGCCCAGCACGATGGCAGGATGGAATTTGAAGACATATCGGGCGATGAACACGCCCAGGATCATTGGCACGCTGGTGGCAATGATGCCCGCCACGAACAGCTTGGCGCCCAATTGCTGGAAACCTTGCACGAAGCCCGGCCCGGACGTGATGCCGACCACCGCCACGAAGGCCGTCAGCCCCACCGACGTCAGGAACCAATGCACCGGTTCCGGTACGCGGCCGAAGGTGGGATGCACGGACCGCAGATAACCGAAAATCAGGCCCGATATCAGCGCGCCGCCGGAGGTCGACAAGGTGATGGGAACGCCGCTGACCGTCAGCACCAGCGAACCGAACAGCCCGCCCAGCAAAATGCCGAAGCCGACGAACACCATGTCGGTCTGCTCGGTCGCACGGTCCACATATCCCAGCTTGCCCACGACGCGCTCAACGTCACGCTTGGCACCCAGCACGAACAGGCGATCGCCGCGGTCAAGCTTCAACCCCCAATTGACCGGCATCTCATGGCCGCCTCGTACAACCTTGCGCAGGAACACGCCCCGGCCAAGCTCACGCACGGTTTCGTTTTCGACCAGTTCCTTGAGCGTCTTGCCGGCCACGTTCTTGTTGGTCAGCACCACCTCGACGATCTCGGCGGGCAGATTGATGACTTCTTTGTCCTCGACTTCATTGCCGATGATGCCGCCTGCCTGCAAGACCAGCGCGTCGTGGCGCCCCGCCATGCCCAGCACATCGCCCGCCTGCAGCACCGTGCTGGAGTCGTTATCGATGATCTGGTCGCCCCGGCGGATACGCTCCACAAACACGCGAGCGTCGACGAAGCGCGCTTCCAGATCGCCCACCGTCTTGCCGACCAGATCGGTGTGATCCAGCTTATAGGCGCGCGCCGTGAACTTGCGGTAGCCGGACAGCTCCATGGAATCGGCGCCGCCAGACATCTTGGCTTCGTATTCCTTGCACTCTTTGACGATGTCCACGCCCATCAGCTTGGGGCCCAGCGAGGCCAGCAACCAGGCGCTGCCGACCGTACCGAAGATGTAGCAGACCGCGTAGGCCACCGGGATGCTGTCGATCCACTTCTTCTTGGTCGCGGCATCCACGCCCAGGCCGTTGATCGTGTCCGTCGCCACACCCATCACCGCTGAAATGGTTTGCGCACCGGCCAGCAACCCCGCACCGGTACCGGCGTCAAATCCGAATCCGACGGCGGTGGCCCAGGTGACCAGCAAGCAAATTACGCAAATGATGACCGCAAAAATGACCTGGGGAAGGCCATCGCTTTTCATGCCGCGGAAGAATTGTGGCCCGACGCCGTAGCCTAGACCGAAGAGGAAGAGCAGGAAGAACACCTGCTTGAGAATTGGGGCGATGGTGATGTCGAGTTGCCCGACCAGCACGCCCACCAGCAAAGTACCTGTTACCGCGCCTAGATTGAAACCGAAGATCTTCTTGGCGCCGATCCAATAACCCAATCCCAAGGTCAGGAAGATCGCTAATTCTGGGTACTTCCGCAATGTGTCAAAGAACCAATCCATCCCGAATCTCCTTCGTTCTGTACAGGTCGAGCACGTGCGCAAACAATCCTGCTGCGCGCGGAACACATTATCAGAATCTTTCAGAAAATCAAAAGAAATACTAAAGCCATGACAAATGGATGCAGATTATCCGGGGCAAAAAAAAACCGCAGGCGAATGCCTGCGGTTTTTGATATTGCATGACCGGGCGTTTTACAACGCGCTGGTCAGTTCAGGCACGACCTGGAACAAATCGCCCACCAGGCCATAATCCGCCACCCCGAAAATCGGGGCTTCGGCGTCTTTATTGATGGCGACGATGACCTTGGAATCCTTCATGCCGGCCAAATGCTGGATGGCACCGGAAATACCGACGGCCACGTACAACTGCGGCGCAACAATTTTGCCGGTCTGGCCAACCTGCCAGTCGTTCGGGGCATAACCGGCATCGACGGCGGCGCGCGACGCACCCAATGCCGCGCCCAGCTTGTCGGCCAGCGGATCCAGGATCTTGAAGTTCTCGGCGCTGCCCAACCCACGGCCGCCCGACACCACCACGCGAGCGCCAGCCAGTTCGGGGCGATCGCTCTTGGCGACTTCGCGGCCCACGAACGTGGACAGGCCCGAATCAGCCACGGCAGCCACGTCTTCGACGGCCGCCGAACCCCCTTGCGCGGCGACGGCGTCAAAGCCCGTCGTGCGCACGGTGATGACCTTCACGGCATCGGCCGATTGCACGGTGGCAATGGCGTTACCCGCGTAGATGGGGCGCAGGAACGTGTCGGCGGATTCCACGCCGATGATGTCGGAAATCTGCGCGACGTCGAGCTTGGCGGCTACGCGCGGCGCCACGTTCTTGCCCGACGCAGTGGCGGGGAACAGGATGTGGCTGTAGTTGGAAGCCACGGCCAGCACCTGCGCCGCGACGTTTTCCGCCAGGCCGTCGGCCAATTGCGGCGCATCGGCCAGCAAGACCTTGGCCACGCCTGCGGCGGCGGCGGCCTGATCGGCCACGGCGCGCGCGTTGGCGCCGGCGACCAGCACGTGCACATCGCCTCCGATCTTGGCGGCGGCGGCGACGGCGTTCAGGGTTGCGCCCTTCAACTGGGCGTTATCGTGTTCGGCAATAACCAGCGTCGTCATGTTCAGACCACCTTCGCTTCGTTCTTGAGTTTGTCCACCAGGGCTGCAACGTCCGCCACCTTGATGCCGGCCTTGCGGGCGGGCGGTTCGCTGACTTTCAGCGTCTTCAGGCGCGGAGCCGCATCAACGCCCAATTCTTCGGGCGTGACGGTGTCCAACTGCTTCTTCTTGGCCTTCATGATGTTCGGCAGCGTGACGTAACGCGGCTCGTTCAGGCGCAAGTCGGTGGTGACGATCGCCGGCAGCTTCAGCGTCAGTGTTTCCAGGCCGCCGTCCACTTCGCGCGTGACCGTGACTTTGCCGTCGGCCAGTTCGACCTTGCTGGCGAACGTGGCTTGCGGCCAGTCCAGCAGCGCAGCCAACATCTGGCCGGTCTGGTTGGCGTCGTCGTCGATGGCTTGCTTGCCCAGGATCACCAGTTGCGGCTGTTCCTTGTCGACCAGCGCCTTCAACAGCTTGGCGACGGCCAGCGGCTGCAGCTCGGCGTCGGTCTGGACCAGCACGCCGCGGTCGGCGCCGATGGCCATGGCGGTGCGCAGCGTCTCCTGGCATTGCGCAACGCCGCAAGAAACCGCCACAACTTCAGCGACGGCACCCTTTTCCTTGAGGCGGGTCGCTTCTTCGACGGCGATTTCGTCAAAGGGGTTCATGGACATCTTCACATTGGCGATATCCACGCCAGTCTGATCCGACTTGACTCGCACCTTGACGTTGTAGTCAACGACGCGCTTGACAGGTACCAACACCTTCATCCCGCTGCCTCCAAATGGAAATAATGACCCGGCGATGCGCCAGGATCGCATTGCACAATTTTTTCCTGATTCTACAGCTTCGCCAGCGCTCGTATATGCGCAACCACGCTGCGGCCCAAGGCCGACAAGTTGTAACCGCCCTCCAGCGTGCTGACGATCCGTCCCTGGCAGTGGCGTTCCGCCACGTCCACAAGCTGCTCGGTCATCCAGGCATAGTCGGCCTCGACCAGCCCCATCTGGCCCATGTCGTCTTCCCGGTGCGCGTCGAAACCGGCCGACACCAGGATCAGTTCCGGGCGATGGGCCTCCAGCCGGGGCAGCCACGTGTCCGTCACGATCGCCTTGACCGCGGCGCCCGTCGTGTAAGCAGCCACGGGAACGTTCAACATGTTGGCGGCCGGGTTTTCCGTGCCGCTGTTCGGAAAGAAGGGGTGCTGGAAAAAGCTGCACATCAGCACGCGATCATCGCCCGCGAACACGTCTTCGGTGCCATTGCCGTGATGCACGTCGAAGTCCACGATGGCCACGCGCGACAAACCGTGGAAATCCAGCGCATGGCGCGCCGCGATCGCCACATTGTTCAGAAAGCAGAATCCCATCGCTTGCGAGCGGCAGGCATGGTGCCCGGGCGGACGGACCGCGCAGAAGGCCGTGCGCGCCTCGCCGCCCATCACCGCATCCACCGCCGCCACGCCCGCGCCAGCCGCATACAACGCGGCTTCATACGTATGGGGATTCATCAGGGTGTCCGGATCTATCGGGTAATACCCTTGGTCCGGCGTATGTTCTTGCAAACTGTCCAGATACTGGACGGTGTGCACGCGCAGCAGGTCGTGACGCGACGCCTGAGGCGCCTGCCTGTCATCCAGATAGGGCATCAAGCCGCTGGCCAGAAGCTGGTCGGAAATGGCGTCCAGCCTCTGCGGGCTTTCGGGATGCCAACTGCCCATTTCATGCAAGCGGCATGCCGGGTGGGTAAGATACATGGTCTCCATAAGGAAGATTATGTTCATCTGTCGGCGATTACTGCAACTCGGAGCGCTCTCCGCCCTGTTGGCGGGCTGCTCCACCACCGCTCCCACTGCCCCGAATTCCCTTGCCACCCCATCCGTGGCCGCCTCTGGCAACACCGCCATTCGCATCGGACCTAGTACGCCGACACCAGGCTCCGAACTGCCGGACGACGCGCCCGCCACGCTGACCGCCACCGGTGCGTTGCGGCCGGAAGTGCGCAGTTTCGTGGAAGCGCTGGCCGCGGAACGCCAGTTGCCGCTGGACCCGATGGTCAAGGCGCTGGAAGGGTCGCGCTACAACGCCACGGTGTCGCGGCTGATCGCGCCCTCTGCGCCGGGCAAGAAGATCTGGCGCAGTTGGCTGACGTACCGGTCACGCTTTGTCGAGCCCAAGCGCATTGGCTGGGGCGTGGACTTCTACAACGAAAACCGCGACCTGCTCAATCAGGCCGCACAGCGTTTCGGTGTGCCCGCGCCCATCATCGCGTCGATCATCGGCGTCGAAACGCTGTACGGCCGCAACATGGGCAATTTCAGGGTGCTGGATGCGCTGGCCACCCTGGCCTTTGACTACCCCGATCCCAACAAGCCTGAACGCGCAACGATGTTCCGCGGCCAGTTGGGCGACTTCCTGACGCTGGTCATGAAAGACAAGCTGGAACTGGAAACGCGCGGCTCGTACGCCGGCGCCATCGGCATGCCCCAGTTCATGCCGACCAGCATCATGCATTACGCGGTGGACGGCGATGACAACGGCCATATCGACCTGACGAACAACACGCAGGACGCCATCATGTCCGTGGGCAGCTTCCTGGCCCAGCACGGCTGGCAACGCGGCCTGCCCGTGTTCGCGCCGGTGGTGCTGCCGGCCGATCCGACGGCGCTTGTTGATGGCGGCCTGGAACCCAAGCAGAGCTGGAGCACGTTGTCGGCCGCGGGCGCGCGCCTGCAAGCGGGCGCTTCCGTGACTGGCTGGGGCAGCCAGCCGCTGGGCGTGGTCGACTTGGTGGAAGAAGCGCGCGGCACGGCGCAGTACCGCGTCGGCACGCCCAACTTCTTTGCGCTGACGAAATACAACCGAAGCTACTTCTACGCCACGTCGGTCGCGGACCTGGCCAGCGAGATCGAAGCCCGCGTCACGCGCTGACCTGGCGCTGGCGGAAATCAGAAACGCCCCGCAGGACGGGGCGCTTCTGATCGCGGACCGCCGCTGCGGCGATGGTCAGGTTTTCAGTTGAAGACGCCCGTGGACAGATAGCGGTCGCCACGGTCGCACACGATGAAAACGATGGTGGCGTCGTTGACGCGCTCGGCCACGCGCAAGGCGGCAACCAGGGCGCCAGCGGACGAAATGCCGCCAAAGATGCCCTCTTCCGCCGCCAGGCGGCGCGCCATGACTTCGGCTTCCGACTGCTCGATGGACTCGTAGGCGTCTACGCGGCTACGGTCGAAGATCTTGGGCAGATAGGCTTCGGGCCACTTCCGGATGCCGGGGATCTGGGAACCTTCGGCCGGCTGCGCGCCCACCACCTGCACCGCCGGATTGCGCGACTTCAGGTAGGTCGACACACCCATGATGGTGCCCGTCGTGCCCATCGCGCTGACAAAGTGCGTGATGCGGCCATCGGTCTGGTCCCAGAGCTCGGGACCGGTGGTTTCGACGTGCGCGCGGGGGTTGTCGGGGTTGGCGAACTGATCCAGCACCACGCCCCTGCCGTCCGCCTGCATCTCGGTGGCCAGGTCGCGGGCGTATTCCATGCCGCCCTTGTCGGCCGGCGTCAGGATCAATTCGGCGCCATAGGCCGCCATGGCCGCCCGGCGCTCCACCGACAGGTTGTCCGGCATGATCAGGATCATGCGGTAGCCCTTCATCGCGGCGGCCATGGCCAGCGCGATGCCGGTGTTGCCACTGGTGGCTTCAATCAGGGTATCGCCCGGTTTGATGTCGCCGCGCGCTTCCGCATGCTTGATCATCGACAAGGCCGGACGGTCCTTCACGGAGCCGGCGGGATTGTTGCCTTCCAGCTTGGCCAGGATGACGTTGCCACGCGCGTCGCCCGCGGCACCGGGAATGCGCTGCAAACGCACCAGCGGCGTATTGCCGACGGTCTGCTCGATAGTGGGGTAGGTAGTAGTCATGCGGACGATAATAACTCCGCCCGGCGGCGGACGCGGCCAAAAGCCGCGCTCCCGCCAGGGGTTCCCCCGTCAGGCGGCCACCGCTCAAGACCGAGGCGTCGCCCTCGCCTTCAAGGTGGCCGGTCCGGATGCGGGTTTGGTTGCCGATTTGGCTTCCGGTTTGGCCCCTGGCTTGGCTGCCGGTTTGTCTCCCGGCTTGGCGGAGGGCGCTGCGGTTGTCGCCGGGCCGCCGGCTCCAATCTGCAAACCGGCCGATTCCAGGGCTTGCGCCTTTTTCAGGCCGATGCCCCGCACGCGCTCCGCCAGGTCTTCGAATGAATCGAACTTGCCGCCGCGGTCACGCTCGCCCACGATGATCTCGGCGGTGCGCGGACCGATGCCGCGGATGCCTTCAAGTTGTTGAGCGCTGGCCTGGTTGACATCCAACGCATGGGCTGGCGCTGCCGCCACGCCAAGCCCCGCCGTCACCAGCAGCACGCCCAACGTCCGGCGCAGGCCGCGCGGGATGCGCCGGGGAAACGCGGATCGCCCCGGCCGGCAAGGCAGACGCCCTGCCGGGCAGGCGCCATTCGCGGCGAGCGAGGACGGATACAGTGCATTCATAAGGGTCTCCGGATGGAACGGACGCAACGGCTGTCGCGTCACCCTTGAATCATGGCCAACCGGCTCTCTGCCCGGTGGTTCGGTGAACGGAAAGATCCACCTCGGCAACTACGGGGCAGGCAAATACGGAGAGACAAAAAAAACCACCGGAACGGTGGTTTTTCTATCCCGAGCAACGCGATGCCAGGGCCCCGCCGGCCATGCCGCTCTTAACGGCGCGCGCGCCAATAGCGCACGTACTCGGCCACGCCCGTCTGCACGTCGCGCATGGGCGCGTGGAAACCGGCCGCGCGCAGTTGCGTCACATCCGCCTGCGTGTAGCTCTGGTAGCGGCCTTTGAGGTCATCGGGGAACGGGATATAGCGGATAAGGTCCAGTTCCACCAATTGAGCCAGCGTCAGCTCCGCTTCGCCGCGCTCGGCGCGCAGGGTATTCACCACCGCCGCCGCCACGTCGTTGAACGGCTGGGCACGCCCCGTGCCGCAATTGAAGATGCCCGACTGTTCCGGGTGGTCCAGGAAATGCAGGTTCACGGCCACCACGTCTTCGACCGAGATGAAGTCGCGGCTCTGTCCGCCGTCCACGTAGCCGTCCCAACCCGCGAACAGGCGCACATGGCCATGCTCCAGGAACTGATTCATGTTGTGGAATGCCACCGAGGCCATGCGCCCCTTGTGCTGCTCGTGCGGCCCATAGACGTTGAAATAGCGCAGCCCCACGACTTGCGCCGTCAGGCTGTCCATGCGCTTGCGCAACACCTGGTCGAACAGCAGCTTGGAATAACCGTAGACGTTCAAGGGGCCTTCGTTATCCGGATGTTCGACGTAGATGGACGAACCTCCGTACACGGCCGCCGACGAGGCATACAGGAACGGAATGCGCCGCGCCTGGCAGAACTCGAACAACTCCAGCGTGACCCGGTAGTTGTTGTCCATCATGTAACGGCCATTGCGCTCGGTCGTGTCCGAGCACGCGCCCTGATGCAGCACGGCGCGCACCCCGGGCAAGCTGCCGTCGGCCACCCGGCGGCGGAAATCATCCTTGTCCATGTACTCGGCGATCTGGCAATCGACCAGGTTGACGAACTTGTCGCCTTCGGTCAGATCATCCACCGCGATGATGTCCTGGATGCCACGGCGGTTCAGCCCGCGCACCAGATTGCTGCCAATGAAGCCTGCGGCTCCGGTTACGACGATCATGAGGGTTCTCCTGCCAGTTCGGCTGCAGTGACGACGGAAGTGCCAAGTTTGCCCACGGCGATGCCGCCGGCCTTGTTGGCCCAGCCCATCGCCTCGGGCCACGGCAAGCCGATGGCGCGCGAGACCGCCAGCGTCGCCAGCACGGTGTCGCCCGCGCCAGACACGTCGAACACTTCGTGCGCTTGCGCGTCGATGTGGTCGCGTCCCGTGTCGGTAAACAACGTCATGCCCTGCTCGGAACGCGTCACAAGCAAGGCTTCCAGGTCCAGGTCGGCGCGCAAGCGCTGCGCCCGATCGGTGAGTTCGGCCTCGGAATTCCAACGGCCCACGGCCTGCTGCATTTCCGAGCGGTTCGGCGTGACCAGCGTCGCGCCGCGATAGCGCGCGTAGTCGTCGCCTTTGGGATCCACCAGTACCGGTATGCCGGCATGGCGCGCCATGGCCAGTAGCGACTCGACGCGGGTCAGCACGCCTTTGGCATAGTCGGACAGCACGACGATGTCGTGGTTGGCCAGATGGCGGGCTAACGCGGCGTCCACGCGATCCAGCGCGGCCTGCTCCGGTTGCTGTTCGAAATCCACGCGCAGCAACTGCTGCTGGCGGCCCAGCACGCGCATCTTCAGCGTGGTGTGCAGCGATGGGTCGGCGATCAGGTCGGCATGAATGCCGGCCTCGGCGGATAGGCGGCGGATGCTGTCGCCCGCCTCGTCCTCGCCCAACACGCCAACCAGGGTCACCTGGCCGCCCAGCGCCGCGACGTTGCGGGCCACGTTGGCGGCGCCGCCCAAACGGTCTTCGCGGCGCGCCACGCGCACCACGGGCACCGGCGCTTCCGGCGAAATACGTTCGACTTCACCAAACCAATAACGGTCCAGCATCACGTCGCCAACCACAAGAACGCGGCTACGCGAAATAGCTTCGGCGGGGAAAGGCTTCATTCAAGTTCTTCCAAACGGCGCGGCGCATAGGTTTCCCAGGCATTGCAGCCGGGACATTGCCAGTAAAAACGACGCGCTTGAAAACCGCAACTGCGGCACGCATAGCGGTCCAGCCGCTGTGTATGCTTGTGGATCAGACTGCGCAGCAGCGTCAGGTCGGCGCCGGGCACCGGCCCCTGTTCAGTAACGCCGGTTTCCGGGCTGGCCAATTCGGCTTCCAGAAGGCGGTCCAGGCCCAACAGGGACGGATGACTGCGCAGCGCGCCGCGCGCGAATGCCCAGGCAACAGCCGAACCTTGCTGAACGCGAAGTTCGCGGAACACCACGTTGAACAGGTCCAGCGACGCATGACGCTGATATTGCTTCTGCAGGAATTCCAGCCCGGCTTGGACCTGAGCGGCGGCGCGATAGTTTGCCAGCAACTGTTCGGCCACCAAGCCGGCGTACTCCGGCGCGTCGGTCATGACCGACTCCAGATACAGCCGCTCGCGCTTGGGATCCTGTTCCATCAGCGCCAGGCGCGCGCGCAGCATGGCGGTGCGCACCATCGCGCCCTTGCTCAGCGACGCGTCGGTCATCGAGAGGGCGTGATCGGCGGCATCAAGCGCCTTGTGCGCGGCATCGACGTCGGCGGGCTTGGCGGTCAGGGCGGTCTGCGCTTGCTCGCAGTAGTAATGCACGATCTGCGGCACCGGCTCGTCGACCAGGCCTTGCAGCGTCTTGACGGCTTCAATAGCGCGCGGCCAATCGTGTTCGGATTCAAAGATGCGGATCAGTGAGCGCAGGGCCGGCAGCGCATAGCGCGTGTCCTTGAGCTGTTCAAATCCGCTTTCCGCGCGGTCCAGCATGCCGGCCTTGAGGAAGTCCTGCGCCAGCTCATGCTGCGCGTGTTCGCGCTCGGCGGCCGGCAGGTCAGACCGGCTCAGCAGGCTTTGATGCACCCGGATGGCGCGTTCCATTTCGCCGCGGCGACGGAAAAGGCTGCCCAGTGCAAAGTGCAGCTCGGTCGTCTCCGGGTCCAGCTTGGCGACTTCGACGAACGCGTCGATTGCGCGGTCCGGCTGTTCGTTCAGCAGGAAGTTCAGCCCCCGGAAATACGAGTCGGGCAGGGTGCGGGTTTCCCGAAGCATCTGCCGAATATCGAAGCGCGCGGCCAGCCAGCCGAGCGCAAACAATACCGGCACGAAAATCAACCACCAAGGTTCAAAATCCACTGTTCGGGCTCTTGCGGTAATTCAGTGCGAAAAGGGGGACGTGCGACGGACGGCGCGCCGTCACAGCGGCGACATCGGCGCAACGGCTTCCGGCGGCACGACGGGGGTGGTGCCATTGACGGCGGCCTGGACACGGTCCAGTTCGCGGCGCAAGCGCATGGCTTCACGGCGGCGGCGCATGGCGGCAGGCACGGTCAGCAACAGGCCGAACAGAGCGCCGGCAACGAATACGACCAGCATCACGACGATCAACGGCACATCTTGCACGACGTAGTCCGCGTAGAACTTCACGGCGACCGGATCGGTGTTCTTCAAGGCGAACATCAATACCGCAATAAACACGAGCAATCGCAGGGCCCAGACGAGATAGCGCATGACGCATGCTCCAGAGAATTCAAGACTGTCAATTGTAAGCGACGCCGCAAAGCAGCAAGAAAAAAAATCCCGCGCGCCGCCCGGCCGACGCATTGGCGGCCGGAAAAAACAAAGCCCCTTGATTTCTCAAGGGGCCTGTTCTCGGTCCGATCTGCCCGTAGGCAGCCTTTACGCCGATCCGTCAGTGCATGGCGTGCAAGCTTGCCATGGACGGCATCGGTTCACTCGATCCAGAAGATTGAGCGTCCTCGTCATTGCCGCCGACCAGGTCTACCCGCTCGCGCAGTTCCTTGCCCGCCTTGAAGTGCGGCACCTGTTTACCAGGTACCAGCACTTGTTCGCCGGATTTCGGATTGCGACCGATTCGGGGAGACCGCTGCGACAACGAGAAGCTGCCAAAACCGCGGATCTCGATGCGCTGACCCGAGGCCAGGGCCTGGGTCATTGCATCCAGCACGGTCTTGACCGCGTAATCGGTGTCGCGGGCGGCCAGCTGAGGATAGCGGGCCGCCAAGGCGGCGATCAGCTCCGACTTGGTCACGAATTAACCGTCGTTGCGCTGTTGGTCCAGCTTGGCCTTCAGCAGCGCGCCGAGGTTGGTGGTGCCGGACGAAGCGCTGGCGTCGGACATGCGCTGGATCGTGTCGGCGGTCTCGGCGTTGTCACGGGCCTTGATCGACAGTTGGATCGAACGCGTCTTGCGGTCGATGTTGACGATCATGGCTTCGATGTTCTCGCCAGCGTTCAGAACGGTGGTGGCATCTTCAACGCGGCCCGAGGAGATCTCGGAAGCGCGCAGGTAGCCTTCAACGTCCACGGACAGCGTAACAACAGCGCCCTTGGCTTCGACGGACTTGATGGTGCCCGGAACAACGGCGCCCTTGTCAAACGTGGCGACGAAGTTGTTGAAGGGGTCGCCTTCCAGCTGCTTGATGCCCAGCGAGATGCGTTCCTTGTCGGTATCGATGCCCAGAACCACGGCTTCGATCTCGTCGCCCTTCTTGAAGTTGCGCACGGCTTCTTCGCCCGTTTCCGTCCAGGACAGGTCGGACAGGTGAACCAGGCCGTCGATGCCGCCAGGCAGGCCGACGAACACGCCGAAGTCGGTGATCGACTTGATGGCGCCACGGACCTTGTCGCCGCGCTTGAAGTTCGTAGCGAACTCTTCCCACGGGTTCTGACGGCACTGCTTCATGCCCAGCGAGATACGACGACGGTCTTCGTCGATTTCCAGGACCATGACTTCGACTTCTTCGCCCAGGGTAACAACCTTGCGCGGGTCGACGTTCTTGTTGGTCCAGTCCATTTCGGAGACGTGAACCAGGCCTTCGATGCCGGCTTCGACTTCGACGAAAGCGCCGTAGTCGGTCAGGTTCGTGACCTTACCGAACAGGCGGGTGCCTTGCGGGTAGCGGCGAGCCAGGCCCACCCACGGATCTTCGCCCAGCTGCTTGACGCCCAGCGAGACGCGGCTCTTTTCCTGGTCGAACTTGAGGACCTTGGCTTCGACTTCTTGACCCACTTGCAGGACTTCGGACGGGTGACGCACGCGACGCCATGCCATGTCGGTGATGTGCAGCAGGCCGTCGATACCGCCCAGGTCAACGAACGCGCCGTAGTCGGTGATGTTCTTGACCACGCCCTTGACCACGGCACCTTCGTGCAGGGTTTCGAGCAGCTTTTGACGCTCTTCGCCCATGCTGGCTTCCAGCACCTGGCGACGCGACAGCACAACGTTGTTGCGCTTGCGGTCGAGCTTGATGACCTTGAATTCGAGGGTCTTGCCTTCGTACGGGGTGGTGTCCTTGACCGGACGCAGATCCACCAGCGAACCCGGCAGGAACGCGCGGATGCCGTTGGTCATGACGGTCAGGCCGCCCTTCACCTTGCCGGTGATGGTGCCGGTAACCAGTTCGCCGTTTTCCAGGGCCTTTTCCAGCTGCAGCCAGGCCGACAGGCGCTTGGCGCGGTCACGCGACAGGATGGTGTCGCCGTAGCCGTTTTCCAGGGAATCGATGGCCACCGAGACGAAATCGCCGGGTTGCACTTCGAGCTCGCCCTGGTCATTCAGGAACTCTTCCAGGGGGATCAGCGCTTCGGACTTCAGGCCGGCGTTGACGACGACGAAATTATGGTCGACGCGCACGACTTCGGCGCTGATGACCTCGCCGGACTTCATGTCCTGGCTCTTGAGGCTTTGTGCGAAAAGGTCGGCGAAACTTTCGCCGCCGGTGGCGGTAGTGGAAACGGAAGACATGGGGTTGAAATCCATTGGGCCGAAATGGCCGTTAAGAACACACCGCAGCGGATTGCCCGCCACAGTGGAGTCAAAATACCTGCCTGCCGGTTTGCCCTGCGGGGTGTCCCGTGGGGGTTGCGCCTGGCTAGGACAGGGCCTAATCAAAAAATCAAAGTGGATCGGCTTGGCTCATCGCAGGCCTGGCACATCGCATCAGAGTGGGGCTTGCAGCCTTTATCCGTGCTTGGCTTGTGCTTGCTGCCAAAAATCCAGTATTGCCTGCACCGTCTCTGCAATCGTCAAATCAGACGAATCCAGCACGTGTGCATCTGCTGCAGGAGCCAACGGCGCAGTCGCCCGTTCGGTATCGCGGGCGTCCCGCTCGCGCATGTCTCGCAGTAGGTCATCTAGATTAGCAGAAATTCCCTTTTCGATCAACTGCTTACGGCGTCTCTCCGCCCGGGCGACCACGTCGGCGACCAGGAAGACCTTCAGGGACGCATCCGGGAACACGACGGTGCCCATGTCACGGCCGTCCGCCACCAGGCCGGGCGGCACGCGAAAAGCGCGCTGGCGCTCGAGCAACGCCTGGCGCACGCCCGGGAAAGCCGCCACGCGGGAGGCGAAATTGCCCACTTCCTCGCGGCGGATCTCATGGCCCACGTCGGCCCCTTCCAGATACACATGGGGGCCGTCGAAGCGCACATCCAGCGTTTCGGCCACACGGGCCACGCCTGCTTCGTCGTCGGCGGCGACGCCCTGATTGATGGCGGCCAGGGCGGTCAGCCGGTACAGCGCGCCGCTGTCCAGCACATCCCAGCCCAACGCCTTGGCGACCCGATGCGCCACGGTGCCCTTGCCCGAAGCGGTGGGGCCGTCGATCGTGATGACGGCGGCCAGAGGGGGAACAGTCGAAGAAGTCAAAGTCATGTGTCTTTTCGCGCTAGGCCGATACCAGGCCCGCGTAAACGTCAAAGTAACCCGGGAACGTCTTGCTGACGCAACCCGGATCCAGGATTCGGACCGCTGCCGGGCCGAAGGCGGCCAGCGAAAAGCACATGGCCATGCGATGGTCGTCCCAGGTGCCGATGTGTGCGTCGCGCCAGGCATCTTGCGCCGGCGGGATGACACGCAGCCAATCCGGCCCCGATTCCACCTGCGCACCCAGCTTTTCCAGCTCGGTCTGCATGGCGTGGATGCGGTCGGTTTCCTTTACCCGCCAGCTGCCGATGTTGCGCAGGCGGCACGGGCCGTCGGCATACAGGGCCAGCGCCGCTGCGGTCATGGCCGCATCGGGAATCAGGTTGAAATCGGTGTCGAATGCCTTCAGCCGCGCGCCGTCGGCCACCCGGACGCCGGTCACCTCGATCCAATCAGGGCCATAGGCGACCTTGGCGCCCATGTGCGCCAGCGTGTCGGCGAAACCGACGTCGCCCTGGATGCTGTCCGCGCCCACGCCGGTCACGCGCAAGGGGCCGCCGCCGATCGCGCCCAACGCCAGAAAATAAGATGCCGTGGAGGCATCGCCTTCCACCGCGATCCGGCCCGGGCTGCGATAACCGGCGCCACCATCGATCACGAAGCGGCTCCAGCCGTCGCGCCGCACCTGCACCCCGAATCGGGCCATCAGGTTCAGCGTGATTTCAATATAGGGCTTGGAGATCAGCTCGCCCACCACTTCAATGGTAACGGGCTTGCCGCTGCGGCCCGCCTGCAGGGGCGCGGCCAGCAGCAAGGCCGTCAGGAATTGGCTGGACACGGAACCCTGCACACGGGTCACGGCGTCGGCGGCGATTTCGCCGCGGCCGATATGCAACGGCGGATAGCCGGGCTGGCCCAGATAGTCGACGCGCGCGCCCAGGGCGTTCAAGGCGTCCGCCAGGTCGCCGATGGGCCGTTCGTGCATGCGCGGTACGCCGGACAAGCGATAGTCGCCGCCCATGAGGGCCAGCGCGGCCGTCAGGGGACGGATCGCGGTGCCCGCGTTGCCCATGAAAAGGTCCGCGCTTTCCACCGGGAACCGGCGCACGCCCTCGACAGTGACGCAGCCCGCGTCAAGATCCGACACCTGCACGCCCAACTGGCGCAGTGCGGCCAGCATGACGCGCGTATCGTCGGAATCCAGCAGGCCGGTGATGACCGTCGTGCCCTCGGCGATCGCCGCCAGCAACAGCACGCGGTTGGAAATACTCTTGGAACCCGGCAAGGCGATCGCGCCCTGCGCTTGCCGCACGCGCGGCAGGTCCAGATAAGGCAAAGCGCCCATGTCAGCTACTCCTTGCGCCAGTTGCGGCGTGCCTGGGCCGCGGTCTCCAGCAGCGCCAGCAAAACCGCATCGTCGCCGTTTTGAATTGCGCGTTCGGCGCGATCCAGGACGGCGCGCACGTCGGCAAGCTCGGCCAGCATCGCATCGCGATTGGATAGAAAGATATCGCGCCACATCTCTGGCGAGCCCGCCGCGATGCGCGTGAAATCACGAAAACCGCTGCCGGCCAGATCCAGGCGCGTACGGGCGTCGGCGGCCGTGGCCACCTGTTCCATGTAGACGGCCGATAGCAAATGCGGCAGATGGCTGACCGATGCCAGCAGCCGATCGTGCGCGCCGGCGTCCATGTCGATCACGCTGGCGCCGCAGGCCTGCCAGGCCCGGCGCACAAGGTCGGCCGACGCCGCGCTATTTTCGGCAAGCGGGGTCAGGATGACGGTGCGATCGCGGTACAGCGATGGGTCGGCGGCGTCCGGCCCGGTACGTTCGGCGCCCGCGATGGGATGCCCGGGCACGAACTGCCCCACGCTGCCGCCAAGCGCTTCGCGCGCGGCGTCCACGACTTCGGCCTTGGTGCTGCCCGCGTCGGTCAACACCGTCGTGGCGCCCAGATGCGGCAGCATCCGCGCGAGCACGTTCTTCAGGCCGCCAACGGGCGTGGACAGCAGGATCAGGTTGGCGCGGGCCGCCGCGTCTTCAGCGCTGACGGCCTCGTCGATCAAACCCAGCTCGACCGCGCGCGCCAGCGATGACGCGCTGCGCCCCACGCCCAGCACCCGGCCCACCTGTCCTGCCTGGCGCAACGCCGCGGCGAAAGATCCGCCGATCAGGCCCACGCCTACAACCGCCAATACAGGAATCAGGGGGCCAGCGGCCCCCTGATCGGTAGAAGGTAACGCGTCGTTCATGCGGACAGGATGGCAGTCAGGGCATCGATGAAACGGGCGTTCTCTTGCGGCAAGCCGATAGACACGCGCAGCCACTCAGGCAGGCCGTCGCCGGCTACCGGGCGCACGATCACGCCCCGCTTGAGCAATTCCAGGTTGATGCGGGGCGCGTCGCCCACATGCACCAGCACGAAATTCCCGTAGCTGGGCACATAGCGCAGCGTCAAGCGGTCGAACGCCTCGCACAATTGGGCCTTGCCCGACTTGTTCGAGGCATACGCCTCTTCCAGGTAGGCCGCGTCGCCCAGCGCGGCAATCGCCGCGGCCTGGGCCAGCGTGTTCACGTTGAACGGCTGGCGCACGCGATTCAGCAGGTCGGTCAGCGGCGGCTGCGCCACCGAGAAACCCACGCGCAGACCCGCCAGGCCATAGGCCTTGGAGAAGGTGCGCGAGATGATCAGGTTCGGGAACCGGCGGGCCAGCGCAGTGCTGTCGAAACGGTGTTCCGGGTCCAGGTACTCGTTGTAGGCCTCGTCCAGCACCACGGTGACGCGGTCGCCGTGCGCGGCCTGCACGCGTTCCAGGAACGAGGCGACCTTGTCGCCCGGCACGAAGGTGCCCGTGGGATTGTTGGGGTTGGCGATGAACAGCAGGCGCGTGTCGTCAGCGATTGCGTCGAACATCGCGTCCAGGTCATGGCCGTAGTCTTGCGCCGGCACCACGATGTGGCGCGCGCCGCGCGCTTGCGTGGCAAGGCGGTACACCGCGAACGAATGCTGCGCATACACCGCCGACGCGCCCGGCTCCAGCAAGGCCAGCGCGGCGATTTCCAGGATGTCGTTCGAACCGTTGCCCAGCGTGATCCAGCTCATTGGCACGCCATAGCGTTCCGCCAGCGCCGCTTTCAGATCGAACCCGTTGGGATCGGGATAGCGGGCCAGCGACTCGGCCGCCGCCAGCATGGCCGCGCGCGCCGACTTGGGCATGCCCAGCGGGTTTTCGTTTGACGCCAGCTTGACGATGCCGGCCGGATCCAGCCCGAACTCGCGGGCCAGTTCTTCAATGGGCTTACCCGCCTGGTAAGGCGCGATGGCGCTGACGTGCGCGGGAGCAACGAGGGGCTTGGATGCGGTGGTCATGGTGTGGGGGCTCACGGCGCCGGGTAGGAACCCAACACCTTCAGGTAGGCGACCTGCGCCTGCAAGGCGGCAAGCGCGCGCTCGACGTTCGGGTCATTGCGGTGTCCCAGAACGTCAACGTAGAAATAGTATTCCCATTGGCCGGTGCGCGCGGGGCGTGACTCGAAGCGCGTCATCGACACGCCATTGGCCGCCAGCGGGGCCAGCATTTCATAAACGGCGCCCGCGCGGTTCGGCACAGCCAGGATCAGGCTGGTCTTGTCCTTGCCGCTGACCAGCGGCTGGATGTTGCCGATGGCCAGGAAACGGGTGCGGTTGTGCGGATCGTCCTGGATGCCGGCCGCGACGACCTGCAGGTTCCAGGCGGGCGCGGCCACTTCGCCAGCGATCGCGGCGATGGCCGGATCGCCCGCCGCCGCCCGTGCCGCTTCGGAATTGCTGGAAGCAGCCACGCGTTCAAGGTCGGGATAGTTGCGCGTCAGCCAGCCCTGGCACTGGGCCAGCGCCTGCGGATGCGCGGAAATGGTCTTGATGCCGTCCATGCCGCCCGATTGGGTCATCAGGCAATGGCGGATCACCAGCGAACGTTCGCCCAGGATCGTCAGCGGCGTATTAAGCAGCAGGTCCAGGCTGCGGTTGACGGCGCCTTCCGTGGAGTTCTCCACCGGCACCATGCCCACGTCCGCCTGACCGCCTTCGACCGCGCGGAAGACTTCGTCGAAGGAGACGCATGGCAGCTTCTGCACGGCGTGGCCGAAATGCTCAAGCGCGGCCTGCTCGGAGAACGACCCCTGCGGCCCCAGATACGCAACGGTCATGCCGCGTTCCAGGCCACGACAGGCCGAGATAATCTCGGTCCAGACCGACGCCACGCCCGCGTTCGGGAACGGGCCGGGGTTGAGCTGCTGCAAGCGGCGGATGACTTCGGCCTCGCGCTCGGGGCGCAATACCGGACCGTCGGCCTGGACAGCGTGCTTGGCCTCGCCCACTTCCAGCGCGGCGCGAGCGCGCTGCGACAGCAAGTCGAGGATCTGCGCGTCCAACGCATCGATGCGTTCGCGCAAGGGGCGCAGCTTGCGCTGCAGGTCTTCATCCATAGCGGCGCTCGAATTCCTTCAGGTACTCGACCAGCGCCGCCACCCCGGCAAGGGGCACGGCGTTGTAGATGGAGGCACGCATGCCGCCCACGCTCTTGTGGCCCTTCAACTGCGTCAAGCCAGCCGCGTCCGCGCCTTGCAGGAAGGCGTCGTTCAGCGATTCGTCGCGCAGCACGAAGGGCACGTTCATGCGCGAACGCACGGGTGCATGGATGGGATTGCGGTAGAACTCGCTGCTGTCCAGGTAGCCGTACAGCAGATCGGCCTTGGCTTTGTTGGCGGCTTCCATGCCCGCCACGCCGCCATGGGCCTTGACCCACTTGAACACCAGGCCCGCGACGTAGATCGCGAACGTGGGCGGCGTGTTGTAGCGCGAATGCTCGGCCGCCACGTTGGCGTAATCAAACGCCGACGGGCAGATGGGCAAGGCGTGGCCAATCAGGTCGCGACGCGCGATGACCATGGTCACGCCTGCGGGGCCGGCATTTTTCTGCGCGCCGGCATACACCATGCCGCAGCGCGCGATGTCCATCGGACGCGACAGGAAATGCGATGAGGCATCGACGACCAGCGGCACATCGGGCGCGCCCAGCGCAGCGGTGTCGGGCCAGTCCATGAACTCGACGCCGCCAATGGTTTCGTTGCTGCACAGATGCAGGTAGGCCGATTCCTTGCGCACGTTCCAGGAATCGACCGGCGGCACCCAGGTCAGCGGCGCCTGCTCGCGGCCATCCAGCTGGATGGGCTGCTCGCTGCTTGCCGCCACATGGGTGCTGCCATAGCGGGCCGCTTCCTTGTACGAACGCTTGGACCAATGGCCCGTCACGACGAAGTCGGCGGCCGGCGTGCCGCGGCGTCCCATGAGATTCATGGGAACGATAGCGTTTTCCCCGGAACCTCCGCCTTGCATGAACATGACGGCGTAGTCGGCGGGCAAGCCCAGCAGATCACGCAGATCCGATTCAGCTTCGTCGCAGATCTGCACGAAATGCTTGCCGCGATGGGACATTTCCATCACCGACATGCCGCTGCCATGCCAATCCAGCATCTCAGCTGCTGCTTGCTGCAATACCACCTCGGGCAAGGCCGAGGGGCCTGCCGAGAAGTTCCAGGGGCGGGCCATTATTGCTCCGTAGGTTCCGTCGAATCCGTCGCTTGCGCGTCGCCGTTGCTGTCATCGCCGCCTTCGTCCTGGCCCTCTTCGCCCAGGTCGCCGTCGTCGTCCGCATCGCTTTCCACGACACGGCGCACGCCGGACAGCGTGCTGCCATCATCCACGTTGATCAGCGTCACGCCTTGCGTCGCGCGGCCCATTTCGCGGATTTCCGCGACACGGGTGCGCACCAGCACGCCACCAGTGGTGATCAGCATGATCTCGTCGGTCGGGTTGACCAGCACGGCGCCCACGACCTTGCCGTTGCGCGAACTGGTCTGGATCGCGATCATGCCCTTCGTGCCACGGCCATGGCGCGTGTATTCGCCGATCGGGGTGCGCTTGCCGTAGCCGTTTTCGGTGGCGGTCAGCACGGTCTGCGTTTCGTCGCCGGCAACCAGCAGCGCGATGACGGTCTGCGTTTCCTCGAGCATCATGCCGCGCACGCCGCGGGCGTTGCGGCCCATCGGACGCACGTCGTTCTCGTCGAAGCGGACCGCCTTGCCCGAATCCGAGAACAGCATGACGTCATGCTTGCCATCGGTCAGGTCGGCGCCAATCAGGTAGTCGCCATCGTCAAGGTCGACGGCGATGATGCCGGCCTTGCGCGGGTTGGAGAAGTCGGACAGCGGGGTCTTCTTGACCGTGCCGCGCGACGTCGCCATGAAGACGTAGTGGTCTTCGCTGAATACCTTGACCGGCAACACCACCGTGACCTTCTCGCCGTCAGCCAGCGGGAACATGTTGACGATGGGTTTGCCGCGCGAGTTGCGCGTGCCCTGGGGCACTTCCCAGACCTTCAGCCAGTACACGCGGCCGCGGTTCGAGAAGCACAGCAGGAAGTCGTGCGTGTTGGCGATGAACAACTGATCGATCCAGTCGTTTTCCTTCATCGCCGTCGCCTGCTTGCCGCGTCCGCCGCGCTTTTGCGAGCGGTATTCGGACAAGGGCTGGCTCTTGATGTAGCCGCCATGCGACAAGGTCACGACCATGTCGGTGGGCGTGATCAGGTCTTCGGTGTCGAGTTCGGTCGCGTTCATCTCGATTTCCGAACGGCGCGTGTCCTTCACGCCGGTCGAGAACTCGGCCTTGATGGCTTGGAGTTCGTCGGAGATGATCGTGGTGATGCGCTCGGGGCGGGCCAGGATGTCGAGCAAATCGGCGATGGTGGACATGATGTCCTTGTATTCGCCGACGATCTTGTCCTGCTCCAGCCCGGTCAGGCGTTGCAGGCGCATGTTCAGGATTTCCTGAGCCTGCGTATCGCTCAAGCGGTACATGCCGTCGCCTTGGAGGCCGAATTCGGCATCCAGGTCGTCCGGACGGAAGGCCGAACGGCCTCCCGGCGTATCGCCGTCGGCGCGCGACAGCATTTCGCGCACCAGCGACGAATCCCACGACTTGGCCATCAATTCCTGGCGAGCGACGGGAGGCGTTGGCGCCGCCTTGATGATCGTGATGAAGTCGTCGATGTTGGCCAGTGCAACGGCCAGGCCTTCCAGCACATGACCGCGTTCGCGGGCCTTGCGCAGCTGGAACACCGTGCGGCGCGTGACCACTTCGCGGCGGTGCTGCAGGAAGTAGTCGATCATCTGCTTCAGGTTGAGCAGGCGGGGCTGGCCGTCGACCAGCGCCACCAGGTTCATCCCGAAGGTGTCTTGCAGCTGCGTGTTCTTGTACAGGTTGTTCAGGACAACCTCGGGAACCTCGCCGCGCTTGAGCTCGATGACCAGGCGCATGCCGTCCTTATCGGACTCGTCGCGAATATCGGAGATGCCTTCGATCTTCTTGTCGTTGACGAGTTCGGCGATGCGTTCCTGCAACGTCTTCTTGTTGACCTGGTAGGGAATCGCGTCGATCACGATCGCTTGGCGATTGCCCTTCTCCATGTCTTCGAAGTGGGTCTTGGCGCGCATGATGACGCGGCCGCGACCGGTGCGATAGCCTTCCCGCACACCCGACATGCCGTAGATGATCCCGCCCGTGGGGAAATCAGGCGCCGGGATGAGCTCGATGAGTTCATCGACCGTGCAGGCCGGATTGCGCAGGCAGTACAGGCAGCCGTCGACCACTTCCTGGAGGTTGTGCGGCGGAATGTTGGTGGCCATGCCCACCGCGATGCCCGAACTGCCGTTGACCAGCAGGTTGGGCAGGCGCGACGGCAACAGCAGCGGCTCTTGCTCGCTGCCGTCGTAGTTGGGGCCGAAGTCCACCGTTTCCTGGTCGATGTCGGCCAACAATTCGTGGGCGATCTTGGCCAGGCGAATTTCGGTATAGCGCATCGCCGCGGCGTTATCGCCGTCGATCGAGCCGAAGTTGCCCTGGCCGTCGACCAGCATGTAGCGCATGGAGAAATCCTGCGCCATGCGGACGATGGTGTCGTAGACGGATTGGTCGCCGTGGGGGTGGTACTTACCGATGACGTCCCCGACGATACGCGCCGACTTCTTGTAGGCGCGGTTCCAATCGTTGTTCAGTTCATGCATCGCGTAGAGCACGCGCCGGTGGACGGGTTTCAGCCCGTCCCGCACATCCGGTAGCGCCCGCCCAACGATCACGCTCATCGCGTAATCGAGGTAACTGCGGCGCATCTCTTCTTCCAGCGAAACCGGAAGCGTCTCCTTGGCAAAGGAATCCATATATATAACGACAGAATCGTGTAAGGAGGAACCCGGGCCGGGTAAACAGGAAATTCTATCATTCGATTCCGATCCCGTTGGGCAGCGCCGCGGGAAGTGGCCGATGAACGGTCTTTGCGGATAACCCTTCCGGCGCCAGGGGGATGCCGCGCCCCGCTGCCGGGCCGCGCCCAACGGCCCTGTTGTCAAAAACCAACATGGAAAACCGATGGAGCGCCGAAAACGTCGTATCCAGCGTTAATGCGCCTGTCCAGGGAAGCCAAAGCCCCCCAAATGCCTTAAGATTGTTTCCAGCACGCAGGAAACCCAGTAGCTAATCCTTTGAACCAGCTCTTGGCGTTGCTATACTGGCCCCGTTTTCCTGATATGCGGCGGGGGTTCGCTGCGAGTCACTTATCCAGCTTCAAGCTCAACGAGGAGAAACATGAACAAACCCTCCAAATTCGCTCTGGCGCTCGCCTTCGCCGCCGTCACGGCCTCTGGTGTAGCTTCCGCGCAAACCGTGGACAACTGGCGCAACCCGTTCGGTAACGTTTGGAAAAACGGTACGAACGAACTGTGCTGGCGCGATGCTTTCTGGACCCCTGCCACCGGTATCCCCGGTTG
Source organism: Achromobacter maghribensis (assembly GCF_057334215.1). Taxonomy (NCBI): domain Bacteria; kingdom Pseudomonadati; phylum Pseudomonadota; class Betaproteobacteria; order Burkholderiales; family Alcaligenaceae; genus Achromobacter; species Achromobacter maghribensis. The sequence continues at coordinate 76,492 of NZ_JBHFII010000047.1, forward strand.
CGACGGTGTCCCGGTTGCACAACAGAAGGCGAAGCCGGCCCCGATGGCGGCAAAGGTCGTGTTCAATGCTGACACGTTCTTCGACTTCGACAAGTCGACCCTGAAGCCCGAAGGCCGTCAGCTGCTGGATCAAGTCGCCCAGCAAGCTCGCGGTATCGAGCTGGAAACCATCATTGCTGTTGGCCACACCGACTCCATCGGTACTGACGCCTACAACCAGAAGCTGTCCGAGCGCCGCGCCGCTTCGGTCAAGACCTACCTGGTCAGCAAGGGTATCGACCCCAACCGTATCTATACGGAAGGCAAGGGCGAGTCGAACCCGATCGCTTCCAACAAGACGAAAGAGGGCCGCGCCCAAAACCGTCGCGTTGAAATCGAAATCGTGGGTAGCCGCAAGTAATTGCCGGACTAGCTACAATAAAGGGCCTCGCATAGCGAGGCCCTTTTTTTCGTCCGTCTTGCACCAATGTAGTGCAATGGCGTGTTTCCTTCCCGCCTTCGCGCGACGGACCCCTCTATATATAGCGTCGCTTTTCGCTGGACCGCCCATGACCACGCAAATTCACGACTCCACCCGCCCCGCCGTCAATGCCGACCAGGCCGAACTGGACAAGTTCAGCGCCCTGGCCAGCCGCTGGTGGGACCCCGAAAGCGAGTTCAAGCCCCTGCACGCCATCAATCCGCTGCGGTTGGAATGGATTCAGGAGTGCGCTGGCAGCCTGGCCGGCAAAAGAGTTTTGGATGTGGGTTGTGGCGGCGGCATTCTGTCGGAATCGATGGCCCGGGGTGGCGCGGAAGTCACCGGCATCGACCTGGCCGACAAATCGCTGAAGGTTGCCCGACTGCATGGCCTGGAGTCCGGCGTGAAGGTCGAATACCGCAAAGTGCCGGTGGAAGAACTGGCGGCGGAACAGCCCGGGCAATACGACGTGGTTACCTGCATGGAGATGCTGGAACACGTGCCGGACCCGGCGTCCATCGTGCGTGCCTGCTCGACGCTCGTCAAACCGGGCGGCTGGGTGTTCTTTTCGACGCTGAATCGCAACGCCAAGGCGTTCCTGTTCGCCATCGTCGGCGCCGAATACGTCTTGCGCCTGCTGCCGCGCGGCACCCATAGTTATGACCAGTTCATCAAACCCAGCGAACTATCGGCGGCGGCCCGCGCCGCCAGCCTGGAGCCGGTCAGCATGCGCGGCATGGAATACAACCCGATCACCCAGATCTACACGCTGTCGGCCGACACCTCGGTCAACTACCTGATGGCTACCCGTAAATGAGCGCCCTGATCCTGTTCGACTTCGACGGCACCCTGGCCGACACCGCCCCCGACCTGGCCGCCGCCGCCAACCGGCAGCGCACCCGCCGTGGGCTGGAACCCCTGCCCTACGAAGCCCTGCGCCCCGTCGCGTCGCAAGGCGCTCGCGGCCTGTTGCGCGTGGCGCTGGACCTGAAGGCTGGCGATCCGGACTACGAACCGACGCGTTTGCAGTTTCTGGAAGATTACGCGGCCAGCTCGACCGTGCACAGCAAGCTGTTCCCCGGCATCGAAGCGCTGTTGGCCGACATCCGCCGCCGCGGCCTGTCGTGGGGCATCGTCACCAACAAGGTGACCTACCTGACCCTGCCGATTGTCGAATTCCTGGACCTGACGCGCGACAGCGCGGTGCTGGTCTGCGGCGACACGACCGCCCACGCCAAGCCGCACCCGTTGCCGCTGCAACACGCCGCGCGCGAAGCCGGCTTCGCCGTTGACCGCTGCGTCTATGTCGGCGACGACCTGCGCGACATCCAGGCCGCGCACGCGGCGGGCATGCCGGCCGTGGCAGCCGCGTACGGCTATGTCGGCGAAGAGGACAACATCAGCACCTGGGAAGCCGAAACCTGCGCCAATACCCCGGCGGAACTCTGGTCCGCGATTCAACCACTGTTGCCCAGCGACCTGCGCTGACGCGACCTTGCTGCTGCCCTGCGGCCCTGCGGCCCTGCAGCGAGCGGCACACCCGGCGGGGGCCGGGTCGGCTTCGGCCGCCTGCCCCGCCACGGGTTTCCTACGGTTGTTCGCACGCATTAGTTGATCTGGTCGAATAATTTATCCGAAACCCGGCCCTTTATCCGGGTTCCAAAGTCCCTTAAAGTGTCACTCATGCAAGGCATTCGGGTGCCTCCCGATTGCCATTCCGGCTGACGCCGGGGTTGCGGCCGATCCCATCCGCAACCACCGCCCTACGCACCGACGGCTTTCTGCCGCCGCGCAGCGCCCGGCTCCATGCCGCCGCGCCCCTTAGACCGTTCAGTACGCCTATAACGCCCTGCCCCGCGCGCCGCCTGACGGCATCGCGCCAGAGGAATGCCTATGCTTTTGCCTATCCTGTTACTTTCCGCCGCCGGTTTCACGATCCTGACCACCGAATTCCTGATCGTCGGCCTGCTGCCTGGACTGGCCCGCGACCTGGGCGTCACGGTGTCGCAAGCCGGTTTGCTGGTGTCGCTGTTCGCCTTCACGGTGGCGGCCACCGGCCCCCTGCTGACCGCGCTGATGGCCAACGTCGAACGCAAACGCCTGTTCATCGGCGTGCTGCTGCTGTTCGGCGTGTCCAACGCCGTGGCGGCGATGGCCCCGAACATCTGGGTCATGGCCGTGGCGCGCTTCGTGCCCGCTCTGGCCCTGCCTGTATTCTGGTCATTGGCCAGCGCCACCGCCGTGGAATTGGTCGGACCGGCGCGCGCCGGCCGCGCGATCTCGATGGTGGCCTTCGGTATCGTGGCGGCCACTGTGTTCGGCATCCCGATTGGCGTGCTGATCTCGGATGCGTTTGGCTGGCGTGCGGCCTTCTGGGTGTTGTCGGGCGTCGCTTTCGCCAAGGCGCTGCTCCTGCTGCTGGCATTCCCCAGCACCCGCATCCGCGCCGACAGCGTCAGACTGGTCACGCAGTTGCGCATCCTGCGCAACCCGATCGTGCTGGGCCACGTGGTGTTGTCGCTGCTGGTGTTCACAGGCATGTTCACTGCCTACACGTACCTGGCCGACATGCTGGAGCGGCTGGCCGGATTCAATGGGCAGATCGTCGGCTGGACCATGATGGCCTTCGGCGGCGTGGGCCTGATCGGCAACACGTTGGGGGGCCGCATGGTGGACCGCAGTCCGCTGGGCGCGACCGCGCTGTTCTCGTCGATGATGGCGGCAGGCTTGGCGTTCGTGGCACCCGTGATGCAATCGCACGGCCTGTTGGCCGTGGCGCTGGGCGTCTGGGGCATTGCGCAGGCCGCACTGTTCATCGTGTGCCATGTGCGCCTGATGAAGGCTGCCCCCGAAGCGCCGGCCTTCGCGGCCTCGCTGAACATCTCGGGCGCCAACATCGGCATCGGGCTGGGCGCCGTGGTCGGCGGCCATGTCATCGACCACTACGGCCTGGCGTCGCTGGGCTGGGCGGCATCGGTCATCGTGGCGGTTTCCGTCGCCCTGGCCTTCGCGCTAATGGCTGCATCGCGCCCCCGGCAGGCGAAACCAGCATGCGCCAACGCGGCCTGAGCCTGCACGTGTGTCCCCTGCGCCACGCCTGCGCAGGCAGGCGCCGAGAACGCAGCAGGCTATTGCGTTTACCAGTACAATAGAAGTTCTTGGGGCCGATCCGGATTCGACGTGGGTCGCGAAACAACTCAGGGCATGCCGAGCACCAGTTCGCTCGTTAAACCACTGGAAACACTACAAACGCCAACGACGAGCGTTTCGCTCTCGCCGCTTAAGCGGTGAGCCGCTGCACTGATCTGTCCTTGGGTCAGGTGGAGGAAGGCAACTTCCTAGGGGGGTAACCCTCGAACCACAGCAGCGACATTCACAAGGAATCGGTCTGCGCTGGGGTCACACGGCTCAGATTTAAATTACGTGAATCGCTTTGGTCCGGCCTGTCGGTTGGCTAAGTCCAGAGTTAAAACTAAATAAATCGACTACGCATGTAGAACTGATTGCAGAGGGCTTGCGGACGGGGGTTCAATTCCCCCCGGCTCCACCAAACACTCCAGTGCTATCAAGCACTTAAAAAAGGCCAACCCTTAAAGTTGGCCTTTTTTTTGATACTCAGTCAGCTCGCAACACGCGGGTCGATATTTGTTGCGCCACGTGTATCGCGGACCTGGCCAACACGCGCGCCAGCACGCCTGCTCGTCCTGCGGCGTGGTGCGGGGACAACGTGCCAGACTTTTACGAGGTATGTCCCCAACATTGCTCCAGGTCGAAATAATCCGTCACATATTACCAATACTTTCAAGACATAATAAACGCAAGGAAATGCCACCACGTCTGTGAGGTCATTCTTGCGATGAAAGTCCTGTCCATATTCGGCACGCGTCCCGAGGCCATCAAGATGGCTCCGCTTGTCACCGCGATGCAGCAGGAACCACGTATCCAAAGCGTGGTTTGCGTGACGGGCCAGCACCGGGAGATGCTGGATCAGGTCTTGGCGCTGTTCGACCTGCGCGCCCAGCACGACCTGGACATCATGGTCCCCAACCAGACCCTGAACGGACTATATGCGCGATTGATCAGCCGGGTGGACAGCGTGCTGGAGGCCGAGCAACCCGATTGCGTCCTGGTGCATGGCGACACCAGCACCGCCTCTGCCTGCGCCTTGGCGTCGTTCCACCGCCGCGTCCGTATTGGCCATGTCGAGGCTGGATTGCGCACGGGCAACCTGGCGATGCCCTTCCCCGAAGAAATGAACCGCCGCGTCGTCGATACGGTCGGCGATTGGCTGTTCGCCCCCACGGCCGAGTCGCGTGGCAATCTGCTGCGCGAGAACCTGGCGGGCCACATTACCGTCACGGGCAACACGGTGATCGACGCGCTGGCCATGACGTGCGAAAAACTGGATCCGCAAGGTCCGCTGGCCCGCCAATTGGAGTCCCGCTACGACTGGCTGGATCCGTCCCGCCGGCTGCTGCTGGCGACCGGCCATCGGCGCGAGAGCTTTGGGGGCGGTTTCAAGAATATCTGCGCGGCGCTGGCCGAACTGGCCCGACGCGACGACCTGCAGATCGTCTACCCCGTGCACCTGAACCCGCAAGTCCGCAATGTGGTGATGACGGAATTGGCTGGCCTGCCGCATGTGCACCTGATCGACCCGCTGGATTACCTGGACTTCGTCTGGTTCATGCAGCGGTCGTATCTGATCCTGACCGATTCCGGCGGGGTTCAGGAAGAAGCCCCTTACCTGGGTAAACCGGTGCTGGTGATGCGCGACGTGACCGAGCGCCCCGAGGCGGTGCAGGCGGGAACGGTGGCGCTGGTGGGCACCGACACGCGACGCATCGTAACCGAAGTGACCCGCCTGCTGGATGACCCCGAGCTGCATGCGTCTTTCTCGCGGCGCATCAACCCCTACGGAGACAGTCAAGCCAGCCAACGCATCGTGGACGCCCTGTGCGGACGCGCCGTATCGGAATTCGACCCCTACGGAACTGCGTCCGCTGCTGGCGCCTGACGCCCTTGCGACGTATTCCCAGCCCGGAGCCCCCATGCCTTCCCCTGCCCTGATCGCCCCCGCTATCCGAACGCTTTGCCGCGCCTTGATGGCCGCCGGCATGCTGTTTCCCCTGGCCGCGACGGCCAGCCCCGCCGGCGACGCTTTGCGGCGCCTGCAAAGCGATGACTGGGTCACACGGAACACCACGCTGCAAGACCTGGGCATTACCGAGCCGGTCGTCCTGAGCAACAGTGACGCGCGTCATGACTTCTATCTACCCGTGCCGCGCGGCGTGCCCATTTCCGATGCAACCCTGAACTTCGACGCGAGGTACACCAAGGGCGAGCCGGGGCGCACGAGCATGGTGCTATGGGTGGACGGTGTGCCGCAAACCGCACAGCGGATCGCCGACGGCGACGGGTCCCTGACGCGCAAGCTGGCCGTGGAGCAGCACAGCCGCCAGACCGGTTTCCTGCGGCTCGGCATCGACTGGCAATCGGAAATCGCGCTGCGCAATTGCGAGAGCAACCGCGCGACAGCCAATGCGCTGACGATCTCGCCACAGACCGACCTGAGCTACCGCTACGACGCGTCCGCCATCAGCAATCTTGATGACGCTTGGGGCACCTTGCCCGGCAAACCGGTATTGATGGTGCCCGGGGCCAAGGTAGACCCGCAGACCTTCGACAGCGCCTGGCGCATGGGCGTGGCGATGGAGCGCGCGGGCAAGCGCGTGGCGGTCAAGGCATTCCCGTCGGTGGGCGAAGAAGTCGACACGCGCGGCCTGCAGGCGCCCGCCGGCCTGGGGCAGATCCCGGCGTTCGCCGCCGTGACGGACAAGGCGAAGCACAAGCTGGCCAGCCCCGCCGAAATTGGCGCATTGCTGGTCCTGGGCGCCCCCGCTGTAAGCGGCGATGTGGTCATCGTCGATGCCTCGCTGCGCGCTCGCTACAACGCCGCGCTGGATGCGCTGCAAGGGCAACTGGCCTCGGACGCCGACGCTGCCGACGCCTTCAAGGCGTGGCGCCAGCAGCGCATGCCGCTGGCCGGCGCGGACCTGCCCGCGAAGGATATCCGGCTGCTGTCGTTGGGGCGCCAAGCCGTGATCGCCGTGGCGGCCGATGCCGGTGCTCAAGGCGCAGGCGCTTTCGACGCGGCATGGCGGCGCATTCTGGTGACGCGCCAGGTCAATGTGAAAACCGCCACGCCGCCCCAGACCTTCGCGGACGGCGGCCTGCGCCTGACGACCCTGGGCGGTTCAGCGGACAGTTTCGACGTGGTCGCGCGTGGCGACTGGAACGCAACCTTCCCGCTGGCGTCCGTATCCGCGGATGGCCGGATGCCGGACGAACTGGTCCTGGATCTGGCTGCGGCGCCCGGGGCGTCCACAACACGTCCCGTGGCCTCGGTCTTCTGGAACGGCATTCTGCTGGCCGCCAAGCAGATGGACGCCGACGGCAGGCCCGAGCGCCTGATCGCTCGGGTTCCCGGCTATGCGCTGGGCGTCACCAATGCCGTGCGCGTCACGTTCCAGCGCCAGCCGGTATCGGTGGACTGCAACGAAATCCCCCAGGGCTATCCCGTGAACGTGCTGCCGACGAGCTACGTGAAGCCGGGCAAGGCGCAGCCTGACGGCACCTTCGTGGGACTGTTGCCGCTGCTAGCCGGCAGCCCGCAACTGATCATTCCGGACGCCTATCTGGCCGATGCGCCCGACAACATCAAGCGCGTGATCGGTATCGCATCCGCCAGCGGCGTATCGGCGACGCGCGCCGAGCTGACGGTGACGCCCGCAGGCCAGGCCGTCAAGCCGGCACGGCCGTTCCTGGCGATGGAAGTCACGGTGGAAGGGGCCAAGCCCATGGTCCAGGTGACCGACCGCAAGCAATTGAAGGTGGATGGCAAGAACGCGACCTGGCTGGACATTTCCGGCCTGGACCACATCAGCACCGCGGAAGTCGTCAGCGGCGGCGGCCAGGACGGCTTGCTGTGGCACACGCTGGGCGAGCGGCCGGGCATGCTGGATGCGCCCTTCGTGCTGAACCGTGGCAACGTCGTCATCATCGGCGCAACGGGACCGGTAGCCTGGATCGATAGCGGCAACCCTGACGCCAGCCACCCGCCCGGGGCAGGCGAAAGCGCCTTCTTTGAATGGCGCCGCTATATCTCGTGGAGCGTGCCCGCCATCAGCATCAGCATGCTGATACTGATCTTGATCCTGATCGTCGCCCTGCGCGTGAGCCGCAGGAAGCACAAGGAAAACAGGTAACCCGGAAGCGCCATGTCCTCGCTCTACTGGCCCTACCTCATCGCGGATTACTACCGTGGGCTGGAAGTCGTGACCGCCATCGTGGGCGTGGTCATCCTTCTGTCGAGCCTGGACGACCTGTTCATCGACGCCTGGTACTGGGTGCGCGAGCTGAAGCGTTCATTGACGGTCAAGCGCCGCTACACCCCGCTTTCAGCTGAACAGCTGCGCGCCAAGGAGGAACAGCCGCTGGCGATCATGGTGCCCGCGTGGCTGGAGTACGACGTGATCTCGTCGATGCTCGAGACCATGGTGTCGACGCTGGAATACAAGAACTACATGATCTTCGCCGGCACGTACCAGAACGACCAGCGGACGATCGACGAAGTGGAGCGCATGCGTCGGCGGTATCGGCAATTGATCCGGGTGGAAGTGCCCCACGACGGCCCCACCTGCAAGGCCGATTGCCTGAACTGGATCGTGCAGGCCATCTTCGCGCAGGACGAGAAGCAACCGGTGCCCTTCGCCGGCGTCATCCTGCATGACAGCGAGGACGTGCTGCACCCGCTGGAGCTCAAGTACTACAACTATTTGCTGCCGCGCATCGACTTCATCCAGCTGCCGGTGACGTCGCTGGAGCGCCATTGGTATGAACTGGTTGCCGGTAGCTACATGGACGAATTCGCGGAGTGGCACACCAAGGACCTGGTGGTGCGCGAAAGCCTGTCCAAGATGGTGCCGTCCGCCGGCGTGGGCACCTGCTTTTCGCGCCATGCGATGGTGGAACTTGCCGCTGAAACCAACAACCAGCCGTTCAACACGGACACGCTGACCGAAGACTATGACATCGGCGCTCGGCTGGCCCAGCGCGGCATGAAGCAGATCTTCGGCAAGTTCCGCGTGGAATACGTGACGCGGCGGCGGTCGTGGTTCGGGCTTGGGCCTGAAAAAATATCGACCATCAGAATGCCGCTGGGTGTGCGCGAATATTTTCCCAACACCTTTCGCACGGCGTATCGGCAGAAGGCGCGCTGGACGCTGGGGATCGGCCTGCAGGGCTGGCAGCAAGTGGGATGGACGGGATCACTGGCGACCAGATACCTGCTGTTCCGCGACCGCAAGGGGCTGATCACGTCGTTCATTGCGATTCTGGCGTATGTGCTGCTGGCCAACTTTTTCGTGTTTTTCCTGGCGGACAAGTTTGGCTGGTGGACGGTGTATTACCCCTCTTATTTCCGGCCCGGCGGGTGGCTGGTGACGCTGATGTGGATCAATGCGGTGGCCCTATTGCTGCGCGTGGTGCAGCGGGCGTACTTCGTGGGGCGCATGTATGGCTGGGAACACGCCATGCTGTCGATCCCCCGGATGATCGTCGGCAATTTCATCAATGCGATGGCGGCGGCCCGGGCCTGGCGGCTGTTCATCATGCACCTGATCACCGGCAAGCGCCTGGCATGGGACAAGACCATGCACGACTTCCCAAGCACCGACCAACTGTCGCAGCAGCGCAAGCGGCTGGGCGAACTGCTGCTGTCCTGGCAGGCCATCGACCAGGACACGCTGTCGCGCGCGCTTGAAATCCAGTCGCGCGAGAAAAAGCCACTGGGCAAGATTCTGATGGAGCAAGGCTGGCTGGACGAGCGCACGCTCAACGAGGCCATCGATTTCCAACAAGCGGGACAGGAGGCGCCGCCGCCCCCGCACGCCAAAGACAAACCGGCGACGACATGACTCTGCTGACCCGTTCGCTCATCTTGTCCGCCGCGCTGGCATGCGTGTGGGCGGCCGCGCCCGCCTCCGCCCAAACCCCGGGCCAGACGCCGGCCAAGACGGAAGCGCCGCTGGAAGGCGCCGCCTGGCAGTTTGCCGATGAAGGCTACAAGAACTACGACGCGGGCAAGTATGAACTTGCCCAGCGGCAGGCGGAATCCGCCATCGCCCTGCGTCCGGACGTGGAACGGCTGCGCTTGCTGCTGGTCTATTCGCTGCAAAAGCAGGGCAAGCTGAAAGAGGCCGACCAGGCCGCCGCCGATGCGATCAAGAACGGCCTGGACACCCCCGCCTTGCGGCAGGCCCGCGCCAATCTCCGGCCGCAGGCAGCGCCGCGCCCGGCGGGCGTTGCATCCGGCGGTCCGGCCACGACTTCCGCTTACCGCCGCGGCTTTCCCATCGCCACGCGCGCCTACGCCGACTACAACCGTGCCGACTACCCGGCCGCCGCGCGCGGGGCCGAACAGGCGTTCCGCATCGATCCGAAGCAAGGCGCTTGGGCCATGCTGTGGTTGGACGCGCTGGAAGCCCAGGGCAAGTATGAAGAGGCCGACGCTGCCGCCGCCCGGGCCATTGCGCTGGGTGCGCCCAACAAGAACGACTTGACCGCCCGCCAGCAGACAATGAAGCGGCGCATGGCGATCAAGCCGGCCGAAGCGGGCTACCAGGCCCTGATTGCCAATCGGCCGGGCGACGCCGTGCCGCTGGCGCGTCAGGCCGTCGCGCTGGCGCCCGATACCGCCAGCCATCGCCTGCTGCTCATCAGCGCCCTGATGCTGGACAACCAGTTGCAGGCGGCCGAAGACGCCGCGACGGACGCGATGAAGCAGGACGACGAAAACACCGTGGCGCTGGTCATGCGCGCGTATCTGCGCCAGCGCCAGGGCAAGACCGACCTGGCGGACGCGGATTTCGACGCTGCCCTCAAGCAGGATTGGCTGGATGACGACCAGCGCCGGAATATCCGTTTGATCGCCGCGGATGCGTCGCTGGCCGCCGGCGAAAACGCGCGCGCGCTAGCCCTGCTGCAACCGCTGGGCGCCAAGGACGACGCGGCGGAGGCTCGCATCAAACGCGCACGCTCGCGGCCCGCGGTGCCTGCGACCCTGACGTTGGCCAACTATCCCGCCCCGGTGCAGGATTGCCGCGACACGCCCTACGGCACATCGTGCGAACTGCTGCCTTCGGACGCCGCCGGCAGCGGCGGCCCTGCCTCGCTGGCTTACGCGGCGTATGCGCGCGAGGATTATCAGGAAGCCATTGCCCAAGCCCGCCAGGCAGTTGCGCAAGACCCTGCCAACAAAGAGTTCCAGCGCCTGCTGACGACCACGCTGGCCGCCGGAAATCGCGCGCAATTGACGGAAGCCAACCAGCGCATGAGCGAGGCACTGGCGGCCCAGCCCGACGATCCCGCGCTACTGATGCAGCGCGGCTATTTGCACCAGCGCATGAAAGAGCCGAAGCTGGCGCTCCAGGATTTCCAGGCGGCGCGCGCCACCGGCAAAGCGCCCCCGACCGTCATCCTGGACGAGGGTTATGCGCTGTCGGGAGTCGGCGACAAACGCGGCGCGGTCGACAAACTGAAGGAAGCCATCGACGAAGCCGATGCCGGCAGGCTGGAACTGACGCCGCAGCAGCGCTTCGACACCCGCAACGGCATCGCGGGGCTGGACCGCGAATGGGGCGGCTATTTTTCCGCCGGCTACCGGGGCGCACGGCCCGCCTCGGCAGGCCTGGGCGGCGCGGCGGTTACCGTGCCGGGCGACGCTGTATTCAGCACCGCCGAGATCTTCTGGCGGCCATCGGACTTTCTGAATTCGTCCACCCAGGTCTTCGAACTGTACGGCCGCCTATCCAACACGCTGTACGACAAAGGCGGCAAGACCGCGAGCCAGACGGTGTCCGACCCGTGCGGCGGCAGCATCGACGTCAACGAGACCAGCAATCAGGGGCTTGCCGGCATTCCCACGACGGTGGGCTCATTGGGGTTGCGCTTCACGCCTTCCACCGAGGTGGGGCTGACATTCGGCCTGGAACGACAGTTCAACCTGGGCACCGCGACCCGGCGCGGCACGTTCAGCCCGGATCCGTCGGCGTTGCGCTGCCAGCTCAACCGAGACAACGAGACCGCCCACTACGAAACCAATGCCGGTAGCGGCGGCTGGCTGGCCTATGTGACTTACGGGCTGTATGAAGGCACGACGCTGCGCATCGACCGCCCCGATTGGTTCACGATGGAAGGCTATGTGCAGGCGGGCTATTCCTGGCAGGACATGCCCGCGAAATTCTGGCTGCGCAACAATGCGACGGGCGTCGATGGCGAGAAATCATCGGGCAGGCTGAAGCGCGACCAGGCCTTTGGCGCGGGTGAATTGCGCGTGGGCCGCAGCTACCGCATGGACGCCATCAGCGACCGTCTGGTGTTTTTTCCATACGCCGTGATCGGCGCGGACTGGTTGTCGAACCGGAACCGTGTATCCGGCCTGGACATCAACGGCACCGATTCCTACAACCTGGTGGGCAACGGCTCATCCTGGTCCCTGGGAGCCGGTCCCGGTTTCAACGTCCGCTACTGGTTCCGCGAAGACCATTACAACGCGCCACGGTCCTATCTGGACTGGACGACGCAATACCGCTTCAACATCGGCGGTGGAGCGGCCGACCGGGCCCGCGGCCTGTTCATCAACCTGACCCTGTCGTACTGACGACCCGCATCGAACAAGGAGTCCGTCTTCATGCAAACCCCTTCTCCCTTTTCCCGCCGCCTGGCGCTTGGCCTGTCCGCCGCGCTGCTGGCCGTGGCCGCCCATGCGCAGGAAGGCTCATCCCTCGTGATCCAGGGCAAGGACAACTGGCTGTTCCCCGGTTGGGGCAGCCTGACGCGGGTGGACATGCGCGGCATCGACGCCTCGACCCAGCTGGTACGCGAAACCCGCGACGCCTTGGCCGCCAAGGGCATCCAGCTGGAAGTGCTGGTGCTGCCGGACAAGACACTGTTCTATCAGGACAAGCTGCCCGACGGGAAATCGCTGAGCGCCGACGTGAAGAAGCGCTATCAGACCATCCAGGACAAGCTGAAGCAGGCCGGCGTGTCGACCTTCGACGACGAAGCCGTACTGAAGCGCGTGAAGGACAGCGGCAAGGACGTCTTCTACCGCACCGACCAGCACTGGACGCAGGCCGCGGCCGACGCCACCGCCGAAGCGCTGGCGCAGCAGATCAAGCAAGACGTGAAGACGCTGGCCGGCAAGCCCGGCACCGGCATGCCGCTGGGCAGCGTGGTCAACGAGCGCCGCTATGGCGATCTGGCCGAACTGTTCCTGACGCCGGACCAGCGCAAGCAGGCCGGCCGCGAGACCTACACCGTGCGCCGCCAGGCCGAAAACCAGAGCCTGCTGGACGACGCGCCGGCCCCCGTGCACGTGACCGGCCACAGCATGGTGCAGCCGTATTTCGGTTTTCCGCAGAAGCTGTCCAACGTGCTGGACCGCCCGGTCTCCGTCAATTGGAAGCCCGGCAACGTCGGCCAGTGGATCATGCTGCTGGAGTACCTGGAGTCGCCCGCGTTCAAGCAGAACAAGCCGCAGGTGCTGGTCTGGCAAATGTTCGAGCCCACCTATGCGCAAGGACCAGACGCCAAGGGCTTATGGGACAACGCGTCCATCATGGGCGCCGACACCTGGCGCAACCGCATGAAGACCGCCATTGGCAAGTAGCGCCGTGGAACCCTCTGACAAAGCCGCCGCGCCCAGCCACCGGCTGAGCGCCTGCGTGGTCGCGTTGCTGCTGGCGGTCGGCCTGGGCTGGGGCGCCTGGTGCCTGGTCGACGCCAAGATCGGCCCGGAGCAGGTGTCGCCGTCCGCGTGGGCCGACGGATCGGCGGGCAGCGTGCTGAACAGGGCCATGCATATGCCCAGGCAGGCGGATGTGGACACCTGGAACGCCTCGGTGCGCTACCGCGTGCTGGGCGACCTGGGCGATCAGGTCGCGATGGGCTGCCCGCAATGGCTGTTCTACCGCGACGGCTTGCGCCCGCAGCCAGGCGTCCACGTCTTCAATGAGCGCCTGCGCCTGATGCGGCACTGGGTGGATGAACTGCGCAAGAAGCAGGTACAGGTGCTGGTCGTTGCCGTGCCGGATAAATCGCGTATCGAAGCTGACCGGCTTTGCGGCCTGCCGGTGTCGATGCCGATGCGCCAGACGCTGGACGCATGGCAGGATGCCCTGCGTGCGCAAGGCGTGCCTTTCGTGGACCTGCGCGACGCATTGCGCGCCGCGCCCGCCCCCCGCTTCTTCCGCACCGACGTGCACATGAACGCGCAGGGCGCGAAGGCCGCCGCGCAGCGTGTGGCCGAGGCGACCTTGCCCCTGCTGCAAGGCCCCGGCACGCAAGCGTTCAAGACCGATGCGCCCGCGCCCGCCACGACACGGATGGGCGACCTGATCGTGCTGGCGGGGCTGGAGCATGCGCGACCAGGCTGGCGCCCGACGCTGGAAGTGGTATCGGAGCAGAAGATCGAACCCGTGCGCGCCGGCGGACTGCTGGACGAGGCGCCGCCCGTGGAAGTACTGCTGGCGGGCACGTCCAATGGCCGCCGCAGCCAATTCGCGGAACGGCTGGGCATCGGCCTGGGCCGCGAAGTCTGGAACATGAGCCTGGACGGCGGGCAGTTCTCGGGAGCGTTGCAGATCGCGCTGAAGCAGCGCGACCAATGGCCCAAGAGCCTGAAGGTACTGATCTGGGAATTCTCGGAAAACGCCTTGTCCCTGCCGCTCACCCCGGACGAACAGGCCGTGCTGGCCCGCCTGCCGTAGCGAACCAAGATGCTATTTAACTCTTACCTGTTCCTGCTGATCTTCCTGCCGGTCACGCTGGCCGTCTATTACGCGCTGGGGCCACTGAACGTGCGCCTGGCGGCGTTGTGGCTATGCCTGACCTCGCTGGTCTTCTACGGCTGGTGGAACCCGCAGTTCGTGGTGCTTCTGGCTGGCTCCATCGCCTTCAACTACGTGATCAGCCAGTTGATTCTGCACAACGCGGGACGGCCCCGGCTGCAGGGGCTGATCGTGGGACTGGGCGTGGGCGCGGACCTGGTGCTGCTGTTCCATTACAAGTACTTCGCCACGCTGCTGAACTTCCTGACCGACCTGGGGGTGACCCAGACGACGATGGACGACATCATCCTGCCGCTGGGTATTTCGTTCTTCACGTTCACGCAGATCGGCTACCTGCTGGATTGCAAGGCCGGCGTGGTGAAAGAGCGCAGCCTGCTGAGCTATGTGTTGTTCGTCACGTTCTTTCCGCACCTGATCGCCGGCCCCATCCTGCATCACAAAGAAATGATGCCGCAGTTCGCGCAGCCCGAAAACTACCGCTTCAAGGCTGAAAACCTGTCGGTCGGCGCCATGCTGTTCGTCATCGGACTGGCCAAGAAGGTGCTGCTGGCCGATGGCATCGCGCCCTATGCGGACGCCGGCTTCGCCGCGCCGGGCGAACTGATGTTCTGGGGGTCGTGGGGCGCCAGCGTCTGCTACGCGCTGCAACTGTATTTCGATTTTTCGGGTTATTCGGACATGGCGTTGGGCCTGGCCAAGATGTTCGGCATCCGTTTCCCGCTGAATTTCAATTCGCCCTACAAAGCCAGCAGCATCATCGACTTCTGGGCCCGCTGGCACATGACGCTGACCCGCTACATCACCGCCTACCTTTACTACCCCGTGGCGATGGCCGTGTCGAAATGGCGCACCAACCGCAACCTGCCGGTGGGCTCCGCGGGCATCCGCACGCCGGGCGGATTCGCCAGCAGCATCGTGGTCCCCACGCTGTTCACGATGACGCTGGCGGGCGTGTGGCACGGCGCGGGCTTGCAGTTCATCGTCTTCGGACTACTGCACGCCATGTACCTGTCGGTGAACCATGCCTGGCGCATCTTCGTCGTGGGCCGCAAACCCGCCGCAGCGCGCCAGGTCGGCGCCGTCAAGCGCGGCCTGTGCATTCTGCTGACCTTCGTGGCGGTGCTGGTGGCGCAGGCGTTCTTCCGCGCCCATGGCGTGGGCGACGCGATGCTGCTGATGCAAGGCATGGTTGGCATGCGCGGCATGGAATCGCTGGACCTGTCCACGCATGTGGCCGGCCTGGCGTGGGGCGACGCCTGGCGCGTCATCGTGGGCCACCACCTGCAGCTGGTCTACGCGATCGTGCTGCTCGGCATTGCCTGGTTCACGCCCAATGCGCACCAGATCCTGGGCCGCTATTCGCCCGCGCTCTTCAAAATGCAGGAAGCACCTCGCACCTTCATGCGCTGGCGCCCCAACGCGGCTTGGCTGGCCGCGATGCTGGTGTTGCTCTTTCTTTGCCTGGTAAACCTGCACAAGGAAACCCGGTTCCTCTATTTTCAATTCTGACCGCGTCGCGGTCCTGGAGCATCCTATGGACATCAAGGCGATCGAGACCAAGGTCTCGGACATCATCGAGAACATCATCCTGACCAAGGTCGACCCGGACACACTGCTGATCGACTCCGGCCTGGTGGATTCGCTGGCCGCCGTGGACCTGGCCCTGGCCGTGGAACGCGAGTTCGGCTGCAAGATCCCCCCGACCGAAATCGACGTGCACCTGGAATCGGTGCATACGCTTGCCGCATTCATCGCGGAGAACGCCCGCGCTTGAGGCGCACGCCGGCAGCCTGGAGGACGGCATCATGCGTTTCGATTTCAACACCTACGATTTTGCCAACGCTGCGGTCGACGCCGCCGCCATCGCGGTCGTCGACGCGCAAGGCGCCACGACATGGGGCGAGTTGAAGGCCGCCACCGAAGCGTGGGAACAGGCCGCGCGCCAGGCCGGCGCCACGGCGGGCGTGCCGCTTGCGATCTCGGGCCACAAGGAAACCGCATTCCTGGTGGCCATCCTGGGGTGCCTGCGGCTGGGCGTGCCCTTCGTGCCGGTGGACGTCATCAATCCGCCCGACCGCATCGCGCGCATCGGCGAGCTGGTGCGTGCGAGCCTGCGCTACGACGCGCAAGCCCGCACATTCCAACCCGGCTGCGCCGCGCCGGCGCCGCTTGCCGAAGCGGGGCTGGCCTACATCATGTTCACGTCCGGCAGCACAGGCGACCCCAAGGGCGTGCAGATCGGCCGCGAAAGCGTCACGCTGTTCGCAGGCTGGATCCGCGACTGCCTGAGCCTGGAGCCCGCGCCCGCGTTCATGGACCAGATGCTGTTCAGCTTCGACTTTTCGTTGTTCAACTGGGTCGGCGCACTGGCGCTGGGCGGCACCTGCGTGTTGTGCCCGCGCGAGATCATCGCCGAACGCGACGCCTTCCTCCGGTACCTGGCCGATTCCCGCATCAGTGTCTGGGCCTCGACACCGTCGTTCGTGCGGCAGCAGCTGTTCAATCCCGACTTCGATCACGCGCATCTGCCCGACCTGCGCGTCTTCGTGTTTGGCGCGGAATCCCTGACGCCCTCCCTGACTGACGCACTGTGGCAGCGGTTTCCGCACGCCCGCATCATCAATTCCTACGGACCGACGGAGGCCACCTGCTCTACGACCTGGGTCGAGATTGACTCGGACCTGCGCGCGGCCGCGCCCAATCCCTTCCCCATCGGCCGTGCCAAACCGTATGCGGAGGTTTTCATCGAAAACGGTGAAATCAGCATCGCGGGCGACCACGTCATGCGCGGCTACCTGAACCGCCCCGAGCTGAACGCGTCGCGCATGTTCGTGCGCAACGGCAAGCGTGGGTACCGCAGCGGCGACCTGGGCGAAATCGACGCGCAAGGCCTGGTCACCTTCCGCGGCCGCGTCGACGACCAGATCAAACTGCACGGCTACCGCATCGAACTCGCCGAGATCGATGCGGCCATCGCCACGCTGCCGGGGG
>NZ_JBHFII010000047.1:93901-110634 GCF_057334215.1 Achromobacter maghribensis
GGGCGCCGCCGTCGCCCTGCGCCGTCCCGACGGCGCCATCGTCCGGCTGATCGGCTTTGTCGAACCCGCCGTGGCCGGCCCCGATGGCTTGCAGCCGCTACCGCCGGAACTGCATGATTGGAAGTCCGCGCTGGGACGCCGCCTGCCTCCCTACATGATCCCGTCCGAACTGCTCGCCTGCCACCGCTTCCCCACGACCAGCACGGACAAGGCGGACCGCAAACAGCTGCAGCGCCTGTACCTGGACGCCCGCCTCAGCAAAAAAACGGAGCCTTGAACCATGCCCCCCCTTTTTCGCAATGCGGCGCTTGCGTTCGCGCTGGCCGCCATGGCCGGCAATGCGGCGGCCGAAGGCGCGTTCGCGCAGCTCTACGCCGCCCGGCCACCGGCCGGATCCTCATTCGTGCGCATCGTGAACCCTGCCGCCACGCCGCTGCGTGTGCAGATCGCCGACGGGCCGGCGCAGGAAGCCGGCGCGGCCAAGCCCGCCACGACCTACGCCATCGTAAAAGGCAACCAGGCATTCACCGTGCAGGTGGACGGCAAGCCTGCGGCCAGCCTGCAGGTGGCCCCCGACACCTTCAGCACGCTGATTCCACGGCGCGCGGACGGCAAACTGACGTTCGTCGTTGTCGACGACAGCAATGGCGCGCAGGACGCGCTGAAGGCAGAGCTACGCTTCTACAACCTGGCGGCCGATTGCCCCACCGGCCAGCTGGGCGTCAGCCCGTCCGGACCCGTGCTGTTCCAGGACGTGAAACCGGGCGCGGCCGCCGCACGCGCCATCAACCCGGTCAGTGCCACGCTGGCCGCAGGCTGCGGTGCGGCAGCCTCCCCCACGATGTCGCTGCCTGCCCTGCAGCCCGGCGACCACTACAGCCTGTTCCTGACCGGGACCGCGGCCGCGCCAATACTGCGCGGCCAGGTCAGTGCCACGGACCCCTACCGCCGCTAAGGAGACGTCATGCGCCGCGTTTTCCGGGATGACCACGAACTGTTCCGCGATCAGGTCCGGCGCTTTGTCGCCAACGAGATCGCGCCCCACTATGCCGAATGGGAAAAGGCTGGCGTCACGCCGCGTTCGCTCTGGCGGCGCGCAGGCGAAGAAGGCCTGCTTAACTGCGCCCTGCCCGACCCGTACGGCCTGGGCGGCGACTTCGGCCACGCCACGGTCGTGATCGAAGAGCTGGCCCACGCCAACTTCCTGGGCATCGGCTTTTCGATCCATTCCGACATGGTGTCGCCCTATCTGCTGAACTTCGGCACCGACGCGCAAAAGGAACGCTGGCTGCCGCCGATGACGCGCGGCGAAGTAATCGGCGCCATCGCCCTGACGGAACCGGGCGCTGGCAGCGATCTGAAGGCCATCCGCACGCGGGCGCGCCGCGACGGCGACAGCTATATGTTGAATGGACAGAAGACCTTCATCACCAATGGCGTCAATGCCGGCCTGGCCATCGTGCTGGCCAGCACCGACCCGGACCTGGGCGCGCGCGGCCTGTCGCTATTCTGCGTCGAGGAAAACCTGCCCGGCTACACCAAGGGCGCGGCGCTGGACAAGATCGGCCAGCACAGCCAGGACACCTGCGAACTCTACTTCGACGACGTCCGGGTGCCGGCGGATTGCCTGCTGGGCCAGGAAAACGCCGCGTTTGAATACATGACCCGCGAACTGGCGCGCGAACGCCTGGCGATTGCCTTGCGCGCCGCCGCCTCGGTCGAAGGCATGCTGGACGAGGCCGCGCAATACACTCGCGACCGCAAGGTGTTCAGCCGCCGCGTGATCGACTATCAGAACACGCGTTTCAAGCTGGCCAACGCGCGTGCGCAGACCACGATGCTGCGCGTGTTCCTGGACGACTGCCTGGCGCGCCAGATGGCGGGCGAGCTGGATCCCACGACGGCCGCCATCGCCAAGCTGAACGCCACCGAAATCCAGGGCCGCGTGCTGGACGACCTGCTGCAGATGTATGGCGGCTACGGCTATATGGCGGAATACGGCATCGGCCGCGCCTGGGTCGACGCGCGTGCGTTGCGGATATTTGGCGGCACCAGCGAAGTCATGCTGGAGATCATCGGCCGCAGTTTCAACTGACGCGCGTTCAGACGCGCGCCGCCAGCCACGCGCGCATCAGGGCGCGCGCTTCCGGCGTGTCGTCGATGACCCAAGGGTCCATCGCAAACGCCACGACCCGTTCGGCCCCGTAGCCGCGCGCCACTTCCCACTGCGCCTTCACGCGGGTGAAATCAGCCGAGCGCGCCTTGAAGGTGGACCCATCGGTACTGCCCGACGGCAGTTCCTCGAACAGTTCCATGACCAAGTCGAACGAGGCCCGGCGCGCAAGCAGCATGTCGTGCAACGGCTCCAGCGCCTGATAGTTCGCCAGGCCGGCCACGCCCACCCCGTCCTGGATCATCGGGTGGATGCGCACCTGGTCGAGGATGCCGCGCCACAGCATCATCAGCGACCCTTCACCGGGCAGGCGGCTGTGATAAGTGGAGATGCAGGGAACGCCGCGGCTGGTGGCCTGCGCCGTGCGCGAGAATGCGTCCAGCCAGGGAATCAACTGCGCCTGGCGCTCGGCGGACGCCCAGTTGTATTGCTCTAGTTCGTAGGGCAGATACCAGCCGCGAAACGCGCGGCGCTTGGACCACGGGGCGGATTCCATATACGCCACCCCACGCGCGCGCGTCTGGTTCAGAAAGCCCGTGAATGCCGCCTTGTCCCTGCCCGCCAGCACATCCCACCAACGTTGATCGTAGGGCAGCCCGACATGCACGCCGAGCCCCTGGTGTTCGGCTTCGTCGAAGATGTGGCCCAGCACGGCATCGGGCGCCATCCAGTCGTCCGGACGCCCGCCCTCCAGCCCCACCCATTGCAGGAAGATCTCGCGACAGCCTAGTCGGCGATAAGCCGACAGCCGCACACGCCAATCGTCGGGGCTCAGGTCCAGGTGGCTGCGCCACAATTGCAGGAACGTGGCGTTCAGCGCCAGTGGCGGCGCACAGGCGGCCAGCGGCGCCAGCGCACCTAGCGCCAGCGCCTGAAGCAGGCGCCGCCGGGACGGGGATGCAGGCAGACGGCGTGTCAGGAGAATATCCTGTGCCGCCTTTAGCCGCGGTTGCCGAACAGGCCGGACAGCGATGCCAGCAGGTCGGTCGGGTTGAATGGCTGGCCCGGCTGCACCGCGCCTTCCGGCGTGGCCTTGTCCACCAACTGCGGCAGCAGCGAAGACAGCGACCCCAGCACGGAATCGGTGTCCTGGCCGGTCTTGGCAGCCAGATCATTGACGACGCCAGGATCCAGCACGGAGCCGAGCTGGTCGGGACTGACGGGCAGGTTCTGCCCGGTACCCACCCAAGACGCGACGATCTCGCTCAGGCCGCCCTGCTGGAAGCTGGCGATCAAGCCGCTCAGGCCGCCCGGGTATTTGTTCAATTGCTCGATCAGCGCGGGCAACAGCGATGCCGAGCCTCCTTGCTGACCGCCGCCGGCCATCGAGGCCAAAGTATCCAACAGACTCATCGCCATGCTCCTGGAAAGTCGGAAAAACAGTATAGGGCCGCCGCGCGCGCAACGCATGTCAGCCCCGTTACCTGAGACCGGATCTTTGCAAAACTTGTAAATCGCGGGCCGGTCAGCCGGGCGCCTTGGCGGTCGCCGATGCTTTCAGGGCTTTCAGCGCCTTCTGGCCGGCGCGGCCGTCCGCCGGCAGGCCCAGCTCCCGCTGCGCCGCCTGCAGAGCCTGGCGCGTACGGGCGCCGATCATGCCGTCGGGCTCGCCCACGTCATAGCCTTTGGCAATGAGCAGGCGTTGCAGCTCGCGCCGTTCCGCTCGCGAAAGACCTGGATCGTCCGTCGGCCAGGCCTGCACCAGCGGACCGCCGCCGCGCAACCGATCCGACAAATGGGCGATCGCCAGCGCGTAGCTCTCGGCCGCGTTGTAGGAATACAGGGCGTCGAAATTGCGCGTCACCAGGAAGGCGGGGCCATTGCGGCCTGCTGGCAGCAGCAGGCCGGCGGGCGTGTCGCCACCGGGCAAGGGCTGCCCGTCCGCCCGGGTCACGCCTTGCCTGGCCCATGACGACATCGGCCGCTTGTTCTTGCGACCCGCGCCCGCCGTGTCCGTGCCGGCGGGAAGCCTGACCTCGTAGCCCCAGGCCAACGAGGGGTTCCAACCGGCGCGCTTCAGGAAATTGGCCGTGGAAGCCAGGGCATCCGGAACGCTGTCGACCAGGTCTCGGCGGCCATCGCCGTCGAAGTCCACGGCCAGCCGCAGATAGGTGGACGGCATGAACTGCGTCTGCCCGAACGCGCCGGCCCAGGACCCCACCAGCCGATCGGGCGCGATGTGCTCGTCCTGGATGATCTTCAGGGTGGCGAAGAACTCGCCACGAAAATACGCCTGGCGGCGGCCGAAGCACGACAGCGTGGACAGCGACGTCAGCAGCGGGCGGCCGCCCAGCGTGCGGCCGAAATTGCTCTCCACGCCCCATACGGCCGCGATCGTAGCCGGGTCCACGCCGTAGCGCGACGCCGCGCGCGCCAGCTCGGACTGCCAGCGCGCCATGCCCGCCTGCCCGTCCGACACGCGTTCGTCATCGACCAGCCCGGCCATGTAGTCCCAGATCGGTGTCTTGAACTCGGGTTGGGCGTCCAGCAGGCCGATCACGGCCATGTCGGGCGTCAAGCCGGCCGTGTGCGTATCGAAGGTGGCGCCGGACACGCCCGCCTTGAGCGCGGGGCCGCGCAGTTGCGACAGGCAGGCCGCAAAGGGTTCCGCCGCATGCGCGGTCTGCGCGACGCCCGTCAACAGGGCCAGGGCGGCGCCGGACAGCGCGGTAGCCAACAGGGATTTCATGTTCGGTAGTCCTTCGGATAGTCGGCGTGGGCAGGCGGATGCGGGACGCACCCGGTCAGCCCGCCTGCAATGCGGCAAGTTCATCGTCATCGAAACCCGCAGCGCGGCGCGCCTCCAGGTTGAACGGGCCGCGCAGCCGAGGCGCGTCGTAACGCCGCGCCAACTCGGCATAGCAGGCGACGGGTTCCTGCCCGGCTTCGGCGCAGAGCCGCTTGAACCAGAAGTTGCCGATGGCGACGTGGCCGATTTCGTCGCGCAAGATAATGTCGACGATGGCCGCGCTTTCCGCATCGCCCGCGCCGGCCAGCTTGTTGCGGATCATGGGCGAGGCGTCCAGGCCGCGCGCCTCCAGCGTGCGCGGCACCAGGGCCAGGCGAGCCAGCAGATCGCCGCGCGTCCGTTCGGCCATGTCCCACAGGCCGTTGTGCGCCGGGAAATCGCCATAGGCGAAACCCAGCGCAGCCAGCCGCTGGCGCAGCAGGTCGAAGTGATAGGCCTCTTCGCGGGCGACGCGCAGCCAATCCCGGTAGAACGCGTCTGGCATGCCGGCAAAGCGCCAAAGGATGTCCAGCGCCAGATTGACCGCGTTGAACTCGATGTGGGCCAGCGCATGCAGCAGCGCCGCGCGCCCTTCCTGGGTGGCCATGGAACGGTGCTTGACCTGCGCAGGCGCGACCAGCTCGGGCCGCGCCGGACGCCCGGGCAAGCCGGCGGGCGCCACGAATTCCCGCTGGCGGTCCAGTGCCGCGGTATCGGCGATGGCGCGCACCGCCGCCATTTTCTCGGGCCATTCCAACGCGGCCAAAGCCGCCAGCGCCTGCCCGCGCAGGCAGTCGGCAAGCGGCCCGTCCTGGCGGGAAGGCATCGTGTTGCTGTCCATGATGATTGCAAACCTCAAGCGGCGCGACGCCGCTTCAAACCCTGACAAAACCCACGGTTTCAGTACCGTGCGTTGGCGATGACTTTATCATTCACGGATGGATTCCCTGCGCCTGACCATCGAAACCGACCTGTCCCGCATCGACGCCCAGCAATGGGACGCGCTGGCCGGCGATCAGCCCTTTCTGCGGCACGCCTTCCTGCGCGCCATGCACGAGACCGGCTGCGCGTCGCCCGGCACGGGCTGGGCGCCGCATTACCTGGCGCTGTGGCGCGGCGGCGTGCTGGCCGGGGCCACGCCGCTCTACCTGAAATCGCATTCCCGCGGCGAGTACGTGTTCGACTATGCCTGGGCCGACGCGTTCCAGCGCCACGGCATGCGCTACTACCCCAAGTTGCTGTCGGCCATCCCCTACACGCCGGTGACGGGGCCCCGCCTGCTGGCATCCAGCGACGAAGACCGTGCGACGCTCGTGCGCGGCCTGGTCGCCTTTGCCGAAGAGGTCAAGGTGTCGTCCCTGCATGTGCTGTTCCCGTCGGACGCCGACATGCACGCGCTGCGCGACGCCGGCTTCATGATTCGCGAAAGCGTGCAATTCCATTGGACCAATGCCGGCTATGCGGACTTCGACGCATTCCTGGCGCAGATGAGCCACGACAAGCGCAAGAAGATCCGGCAAGACCGCAAGAAGGTCGCGGCGGCCGGCTTGTCGTACCGCTGGCTGCGCGGCAGCGAGATCGGCGACGCCGACCTGGGCTTCTTCTACGACTGCTATTGCCGCACCTATTTCCAGCACGGCAACCCGCCCTATCTGAACCGCGATTTCTTCGTGCGCGCGCACCGCGAACAGCCCGACGCCTTCGTGCTGATCCTGGCCGAGCGCGGCGGCCAGCCGGTCGCCGCGGCGCTGAACCTGGCGGGCGGCGATGCCCTCTACGGCCGCTATTGGGGGGCGACGGAATATGTGCCGGGACTGCACTTCGAGACCTGCTATATGCAGTCGATCGCGTACTGCATCGCGCATGGCATCGGGCGCTTCGAAGGCGGTGCGCAGGGTGAACACAAGATGGCGCGCGGGCTGCTGCCCACGCCTACGTGGTCCGCGCATTGGGTCGCGCATCCCGGTTTTGCCGAAGCGATCCAGAACTTCCTGGACGAAGAGACTTCGGCCGTGACGGATTACCTGGGTGAACTGGAAGGCCATACGCCGTTCAAGCGCAGCGAGTAGCCCGCGCCGACCCGGCCCCGGCCTGTTGCCGGGAAAGACCGGGCGTGAGTCTTAGAGGAAGCGGTCCAGCATCTTGCGGCTGTGCTTGTCCAACGACAGGATGTCGCGCACCAGGTAGAAGATGCCGTGGCTATCGGCGATCAGCAGTGTTTGGGGGCTGAGGCGGCGGATATCTTCTTCGCCGCGCAGCACGAAAGACGTGGGGCCGCGGTCCGTTTCCACCTTCCAGGTACTGGGCGTGGCATACGTGGACACGCTGGCCAGCTTGCGGATCTCGGGCATGAATTCCCGGCCCGCCAACTCTTCTTCGATCAGCGCGCGCGGCCCCTCCGGCACATCGGACAAGTGTTCGATCCAGAGCAGCTCGTGGCCATCGCTCGTCACCAGCGACAAGCCCCGGCCCGCTTCGCTGATCGGGAACGCGCGCACGGGGATGACGCCTTCGTGCATCTCGCCGTCGGCGGATTGATATTCCAGACGCCCGAAGGCGTTGCGGCGCAGCTGAAAGGTCGGCAACGTCATGACGATAATCCCGGTTCCGCGTCAGGCCACGGCGGCCATGTCTTCGCTGCCCGACGCCTGCGCGTCGGCTTCCGCCTGGCGCGCCTGCGCCTGGTAGAGGCGATAGTAGGCGCCCTCGCGGGCCATCAGTTCTTCGTGCGGCCCCTGCTCCACGATCTGGCCGCGATCCAGCACGACCAGTCGGTCGGCCTTGCGCAGCGTGCTCAGGCGGTGGGCAATGGCGATAGTGGTGCGGCCGCGCACCAGATTGTCCAGCGCCTTCTGGATTTCCTTCTCGGTCGTGGTATCCACCGACGACGTCGCCTCGTCCAGGATCAGGATGCGCGGGTCGATCAGCAACGCGCGGGCGATCGAGATGCGTTGGCGCTCGCCGCCGGACAAGGCCTGGCCGCGTTCGCCCACCAGTGAGTCGTAACCGTGCGGCAGGCGCAGGATGAACTCGTGCGCATGGGCGGCGCGGGCCGCGGCCACGATCTCGTCGCGCGTCGCGTCCGGCTTGCCGTAGGCGATGTTTTCGGCGATGGTGCCGAAGAACAGGAACGGCTCCTGCAACACCAGCCCGATGTTGCGGCGGTAGTCCGCCACGCGCACCGAGCGGATGTCGGCGCCGTCCACCAGCACCGCGCCTTCGGACACGTCGTAGAAGCGGCAGATCAGGTTGATCAGCGTGCTCTTGCCTGAACCGCTGTGACCGACCAGGCCGATCATTTCGCCCGGGGCGATGGTCAGGTCCAGGCCACGGATGACCTGGCGATTGCCATAGCGGAAACCCACGTCGCGCAATTCGATGCGGCCGTTGATCTGCGGCAGCTTGGCCGGGTTCTGCGGCTCTGGCACGCTGGATACGTGATCCAGAATGTCGAAGATGCGCTTGGCGCCCGCCGCCGCTTTCTGCGTGACCGAAACGATGCGGCTCATGGAATCCAGGCGCATGTAGAAACGCCCGATGTACGCCAGGAACGCCGCCAGGACACCGACGGTGATCTGCTTTTGCGAGACCTGCCAGATGCCGAAGATCCACACGACCAGCAAACCGACCTCCGTCAGCAGCGTGACGGTAGGCGAAAACAGCGACCAGGTCGTGTTCACGCGGTCGTTGACTTCCAGGTTGCGGTTGTTGGCTTCGCGGAAACGCGCGACTTCGCGCTTTTCCTGGGCGAACGCCTTCACCACGCGAATGCCCGGAATGGTGTCGGCCAGCACGTTGGTGATTTCGGACCAGATGCGATCGACCTTTTCAAAGCCATGGCGCAGGCGGTCGCGCACCGCGTGGATCATCCAGATGATGAACGGCAGCGGCACCAGCGTGACCAGCGCCAGCCACGGGTTGATCGACACCAGGATCACCGCCGTCATGACGATCATCAGGATGTCGTTGGCGAAGTCCAGCAGATGCAGCGACAGGAACACGCAGATGCGGTCGGTTTCACTGCCAATGCGCGAAATCAGGTCGCCCGTGCGCTTGCCGCCGAAATACTCCAGCGACAACTGCTGCAAATGCTCATAGGTGGTCGTGCGCAGATCGGCGCCGATGCGTTCGCTGACCCAGGCCAGGATGTAGGTTCGGGCCCAGCCCAGCCCCCAGGCCAGGAAGGCGGATGCCAGTAGCCCGCTGAGATACAGGCGGACCTTGCTGTAGTCGATCGGCGCGCCGTTCTGGAATGGAATCAGCACATCGTCCATCAGCGGCATGGTCAGGTACGGCGGCACCAGGGTGGCGGCCGTGCCCAGCAGCGTCAGGATGAAACCGGCCAGCAACGGGCCGCGGTACGGCCGGGCGAAGCGCCACAGGCGCAGGAGCGCCCAGGTGGTGGACGGCGCCGCCTGCGACTGGTGACAGGCGGGGCATTCTTCCTCGTCGGCGGGAATGACGTTATTACAGTTGGTGCAGGTCCGTTCCGCCCGTTCCTGTTCCGGCAGGCCGGACAGCCGGATCGCCTGCTGCGTCTCGAACTGGGCCAACAGGCGCAGCGCGGCCGGATTGCGGGCCAGCGTGAACCGCCAGACCGCCAGACGGGCGTGGTCGTCGTGCAGCTCCAGCACGGCGGCGCCGGCGTGATCGGACAGGTTTAGCGTTAATTGGGGGCCATAGACCCACGATTCCCAGCCATTGTCGTCGGCATTACGGGCCAGCAGGCGCCGGTCGGTGGCCGCGATCAGCCCAGGCTGGAACTTCAGCCGCTGGTCCAGGTCTATTTCAACCCAGGCCAGCAGGCTTTCGCCCTCCGCCAATTCAGCGCGGATTTCGTCCCGCCAGCGGGCAGGAAAGGCATCGGCAAGGCCGGAAAGCAGGTGTGGTTTTTTCATTGGAACGCATACCGGGCCAGGACTCTGCCCTACTAGGCGGCAACCGGTTTACCACCCACGGCGGCAAACGTGTCCCTTCCTTACAACACAACGAGTTCACGCCTTGAAGGCGTCGTATAGTAGCAGCCGATTTTTCTAATTAGGAATATCTGGGATCCCCCACTCGTTGGCATTATTCTTACAGCGCAACCCCAAAAATTCGTAATAAATTCGCGGTCTTACATAGGGGCGTCCGCGCGTGCCAACCTGCTTCTCAAGTAAATTAAAACATGAAAAAGAAAGACATTGAATTTCTCGATGTCGTGGCTTTGCGCGGCCCGAACATTTGGACGTATCGCCCGGTCCTTGAAGCATGGGTGGATATTGGTGAACTGGAAGACTTTCCGTCCAACACCATTCCCGGGTTTTACGAGCGCCTCTCCAACTGGTTGCCGACCCTGATCGAACACCGTTGCAGCCCCGGCGTACGCGGAGGCTTCCTGGCCCGCCTGAAAGAAGGCACCTGGCCCGGCCACATTCTTGAACATGTCACCCTGGAATTGCAGAACCTGGCCGGATTGCGCGGCGGTTTTGGCAAAGCCCGGGAAACCTCGACCCGCGGCGTCTATAAGGTTGTCGTGCGCGCCTGGCAGGAACAGGTCACCCGCACCGCCCTGAACGAAGCCCGCGACCTGGTCATGGCGGCCATCGAAGACCGCCCGTTCGACGTGCCCGCCACCGTCGCCCGCCTGCGCAGCCTGGTGGACAAGCATTGCCTGGGCCCCAGCACGGCTTGCATCGTGGATGCCGCCGACGACCGCGACATCCCCTATATCCGCCTGTTCGAAGGCAACCTCGTGCAGTTCGGCTACGGTTCCGCCCAGCGCCGGATCTGGACGGCCGAAACCGACCGCACGAGCGCCATCGCCGAAGGGATCTCGCGGGACAAGGACCTGACCAAAGAGCTGCTGTCGACCTGCGGCGTGCCGGTGCCGGAAGGCCGCCTGGTGCGTAGCGAGGACGACGCCTGGGAAGCGGCCGAAGACATCGGCCTGCCCGTCGTGGTCAAGCCCTATGACGGCAACCATGGCCGCGGCGTGTTCACCAACCTGACGACCCGCGACGAAGTCGTTTCCGCCTACCGCGTCGCGGTGGACGAAGGCAGCGGCGTCATTGTCGAGCGCTTCGTGCTGGGCAACGAACACCGCCTGCTGGTGGTGGGCAACCGCATGGTGGCCGCCGCCGCCGGCGAACTGGCCTGGGTGACTGGCGACGGCAAGTCGACCATCACCGAGCTGATCGACAGTCAGATCAACACCGACCCCCGCCGCGGCCGCACCGAGAACCACCCGCTGAATCCGGTGCGCCTGGATTCCGCCGCCCGCCTCGAGATCGCCCGCCAGGGGTTGTCCGAAGACAGCGTTCCCCAGGACGGCCAGCGCGTGCTGGTGCAGCGCAGCGGCAACGTCGCCTTCGACGTGACCGACCGCGTGCATCCCAGCATCGCCGCCACCGTGACGCTGGCCGCCCGCGTGGTGGGCCTGGACATCGCCGGCGTCGACCTGGTGGCCGAGGACATCTCCCGGCCGCTCGCGGAACAGCGCGGCGCCATCGTGGAAGTCAACGCCGGCCCGGGCCTGCTGATGCACCTGAAGCCGGCCGACGGCACGCCGCGCCCGGTGGGCCGCGCCATCGTCGATCATCTGTTCCCCGAAGGCGACGCCGGCCGCATCCCCATCGTGGGCGTTACCGGCACCAACGGCAAGACCGTGGTGGCGCGCCTGGTGGCCCGCCTGCTGCACCTGTCGGGCAAGCGCACCGGCCTGGCCTGCAGCGAGGGCCTCTACCTGGACCGCCGCCTGGTGCAAAAGGGCGACCGCGCCGACTTCGCGTCGGGCACCCGCCTGCTGATGAACCGCAATGTGGATGCCGCCGTCATCGAAAACGACAGCGGCGTCATCCTGGGCCAAGGTCTGGCCTATGACCGCTGCCAGGTCGGCGTGGTCACCAACATCGACGACGCCGACCATCTGGGCGACTTCGACATCAACGAAACGGAGCGCATGTTCAATGTGTTCCGCACGCAGGTCGACGTGGTCCTGCCCACTGGCGCCGCGGTCCTCAATGCGCGCGATCCGCGCGTGGTGGAAATGGCCGAGCTCTGCGACGGCGCCGTGATCTTCTTCGGCATCGACCCTGCCCTGCCCGCCATCGCCGCCCATCTGCAACAGGACGGCCGCGCGGTGTTCGTGCGTGACGGCAGCATCATTCTGGCCCAGGGCACCCGCGAAGAACGGCTGGCCGACGTGGCCGCGATCCCGTTGACGCATGGCGGCCGCGTTGCCTTCCAGGTTGAAAACGTGCTGGCCGCGGTGGGCGCCGCCTGGGCGCTGGACATACCCGTGGAACTCATCCGCGCCGGCATCGAAACCTTCGACATCGACCAGGCCGACGCGCCGTGGCAATTCACGCTGTTCGAACGCAACGGCGGCACGGTCGTGGTGGACGACGTGCACAACGCCTCGGCGCTGCGCCCCCTGATCCAGGCCATCGACCAGTTCCCGTCGGCAACCCGAGCCGTGGTCTATTCCGCCGGCGCCGACCGCCGCGATGCGGACCTGATCGAGCAGGGCCGCTTGCTGGGCGACGCGTTCGATCGCGTCGTGCTCTACGACGACAAGACGGTCAACAGCAAGCGCCCCGAGGGCGAGGCGCGCGCGTTGCTGCGCCAGGGCCTGTCGCAAGGCAGCCGCGTGAAAGACATCCAGGATGAGCCCGACCATGGCAAGGCCATCGAGAGCGTGCTGAACGGCATTGCGGCCGGCGACTTCGCCCTGCTGCAGTCCGACGAAGCATTCTCCGGCCCCACCATCGATCTGGTCCGCCGCTGGATTCAACAATACTGACAGGAATACCTGCCATGGAAGTTTCCCGTATCCGAGCTCTGCGCGGCCCTAATCTGTGGAGCAAGAACACCGCGATCGAGGCCATCGTTTCCTGCGCCGACGCCGAGTGCTCCATCGACAACCTGCCCGAGTTCGAAGCCCGCCTGCGCGCGCGGCTGCCGCAGATCGGCCTGATGCGCCCCGAGGGCCATCAAGATGCCGTCTCGATCGCCCACGTCTTGCAGATCGTCGCGCTGACGATGCAGGCGCACGCCGGCTGCCCCGTCACCTTCGGCCGTACCTCCTCCACGATCGAACCCGGCGTGTTCCAGGTAGTGGTTGAATACAGCGAAGAGGAAGTCGGCAAACTTGCGATGGAGCTGGCGCAAGCGCTGGTCCGCGCGGCGCTGGACGACACCCCGTTCGACTTCGCCGATGCGCTCAAGCGCCTGCGGGATCTGGACGAAGACGTGCGCCTGGGACCCAGCACGGGTTCCATCGTGAACGCCGCCGTTGCCCGCAACATTCCCTACCGCCGCCTGACCCAGGGCAGCATGGTGCAGTTCGGCTGGGGCAGCAAGCAACGCCGCATCCAGGCCGCCGAAACCGACCGGACCAGCGCCATCTCCGAATCGATCGCGCAGGACAAGGACCTGACCAAGATGCTGCTGGACGCCGCCGGCGTGCCGGTGCCGATGGGCCGCTCCGTGACATCGGCCGAGGAAGCCTGGGCGGCCGCGCAGGAGCTGGACGGCCCCGTGGTCGTCAAGCCGCGCGACGGCAGCCAGGGGCGCGGCGTGGCCGTGAACATCGAAACGCGCGAGCGCGTGATCCAGGCGTTCGAAGTGGCCGAAGAGATCAGCTCGGAAGTGATTGTCGAACGCTACATCCCCGGCCACGATTTCCGCCTGCTGGTGGTGGGCGGCGCGCTGGTCGCGGCATCGCGCCGCGATCCGCCCCAAGTCACGGGCGACGGCCAGCACACCATCCGGCAGCTGGTCGAACAGGTCAACGCCGACCCCTTGCGCGGCGATGGCCACGCCACGTCGCTCACCAAGATCCGGTTTGACGACATCGCCTTGGCAACGCTGAAAAAGCAGGGTTTCGACGCCGATTCCGTGCCGCCCCCGGGCACCCTGATCTTCCTGCGCAACAACGCCAATCTCAGCACCGGCGGTTCGGCCACCGACGTGACCGACGAGGTGCATCCCGAAATGGCGGCGCGCGCCGTGTCGGCGGCCCGCATGATCGGGCTGGACATCTGCGGGGTGGACGTCGTGGCCGAGAGCGTGCAATACCCGCTGGAAGAGCAACATGGCGGCGTGGTGGAAGTGAACGCCGCGCCCGGCCTGCGCATGCACTTGAACCCGTCGTTCGGCAAGGGCCGCGCGGTGGGCGACGCCATCATCGCCAACATGTACGCCGATGGCGACGACGGCCGCATTCCGGTCGTGGCCGTGGCCGGCACCAATGGCAAGACCACCACCGTACGCCTGACCGCCCATCTGCTGGGCGCGGCCGGCAACCGCGTCGGCATGACGAATTCCGACGGCGTCTACGTGGAGAACCTGCGCATCGACACCGGCGACTGCAGCGGCCCGCGCAGCGCCCGCAGCGTGCTCATGCACCCCGACGTGGACGCCGCGGTGTTCGAAACGGCACGTGGCGGCATCCTGCGCGAAGGCCTGGCTTTCGACCGCTGCAACGTGGCCATCGTCACCAACATCGGCATGGGCGATCACCTGGGCCTGGGCTACATCAGCACGGTGGAAGACCTGGCCGTGGTCAAGCGCGTGATCGTGCAGCACGTGCACCCGTCGGGCACCGCGGTGCTGAACGCCGCCGACCCCATCGTGGCCGACATGGCCGCCAGCTGCCCGGGTTCAATCACCTACTTCGCCGAAGACCGCAACCATCCCGTGCTGGCCACGCATCGCGCGCAGGGCTTGCGTTCGGTCTACCGCGACGGCGATGACATCGTCGCGGCGCAAGGCGCGGACGAGGTCCGCCTGCCGCTACGCGACATCCCCCTCACGCGCAACGGCACGATCACGTTCCAGGTCGAAAACGCCATGGCGTCCATCGCCGCCGCCTGGGCGCTGAACCTGGACTGGGACATCATCCGCCGCGGCCTGGCCACCTTCGTCAACGATGCCCAGACTGCACCCGGACGCTTCAATGTGTTCGACCACCGCGGCGCCACGGTGATCGCGGACTACGGCCACAATCCCGACGCGATCCTTGCACTGGTGCGCGCCGTGGACGCCATGCCCGCCAAGCGCCGCTCGGTCGTCATCAGTGGGGCGGGCGACCGCCGCGATGAAGACATCCGCATGCAAACCGAGATCCTGGGCGCCGCGTTCGACGACGTGCTGCTGTATCAAGACCAATGCCAACGTGGCCGCGCCGACGGGGAAGTGCTGGCGCTGCTGCAGGAAGGCCTGGTCGGCGCGCCGCGCACGACGCACATCGAAGAGATCCACGGCGAGTTCCTGGCGATCGATACGGCGCTGGGACGCTTGGCGGCCGGCGACCTGTGCCTGATCCTGGTTGACCAGGTGGAAGCGGCGCTAGACCACATCGCCCGTCGCATCGCCGAGGGCTGATCCTGCGGCATCCTTGGCCGTTGCGGTCATGCAAACGGGGCGCCTGGGCGCCCCGTTTTCTTGCCCGTCGGCGTCAGCCGCGGGACGCCTCGACGGGCGCTGTCGCCTGGTACTTGTCCGTTACGTGGGTGCACCCCACCGCCGCCATGGCGGCCAGCGTCAGCAAAATAGCGCTGCAAAGTCGTTGCGTCATGCGTGCCCTCTCCCTTCCTAGTTGATGAACCGCACAGCGGCTTCCGCCACGACTATACCGGGGCGCGTCCGCCACAGCCAGCGCAGCAAGGCCACGTGAACGCCGCACCTCCCGTTACCAGCCCCGATCAAAAGGGGACAAGACATTGCAAGAATGTAACTGCCCGGTCTAGTGCGGCTGCGCTGCCCGCTCGTCGGAGAATGGCCCGGATATCGCGCTTTGCCCCGTTACATTTGTCCACAGCCACGTTTGACAGGCCCGTTGTGGGGCTCGTACGGTAAAGGCTAGCTGATCAGTGTCCAACTCAACCGCGATTGCAGGACTTATAGGCCATAAGCCTTGTGTCGCACGCAGATAGAGAGAGGTCACCATGAATAACGACATCATCGCCGGCAAGTGGAAGCAACTGACCGGCAAGGCCAAAGCGGCCTGGGGTGAACTCACCGACGACGAGTTGACCCGTACCGAAGGCAACGCCGAACGCCTCGCTGGCTTGATCCAGGAGCGTTACGGCAAGACCAAGGAAGAAGCGCAAAAGGAAGTCCGGGATTTCTTCGACCGCAATCCCTGAATCCGCCCCCCCGCCCTGATCGGTCGAATCTACTGGAGAAGCTGACATGTTGCACTACGCCGTTGTTTTCTTCGTCATCGCGATCATCGCGGCGGTTCTCGGCTTCGGTGGCATTGCCGCCGGCGCCGCGGGTATCGCCAAGGTCCTGTTCTTCGTATTCCTGGTACTGGCGCTCTTGTCCATCCTGAGCGGCGCCCTACGGAAAAAATAGGACACGTTGATAGATAGAACGCGTACCCCGAAAGAGTCCTGCACGACCGCGTCGTCCCTGGACGACGCCCCGAACACTGAGTTTCAAGGAGGAACTATGGAAATTCGCAAGCTGATCGCCGCCGCCGCACTGGGAACAGGCGCTGTCTTCACTTCCATGGCTTTTGCGGCCGATGACGGCAAGCCCAAGCAGTCCGTGGGCGAATATGCCTCCGATGCAACCGTGACCACGAAAATCAAGGCCGCCTTCGTCGCCGACAAGCAACTGAGCGCCCTGGACATCGCGGTCGAGACCAACAATGGCGTCGCCACGCTGACCGGCACGGTGGGCACGTCGGCCGAGGCCGATCACGCCGCCACCGTGACGCGCGGCGTGGAAGGCGTCAAGCAGGTCATGAACAACATCAAGGTCGACCCCGCCAAGAACAAGCGGTAAGGCCGGCATCGTTTCCGACTAAGGCCTAGAGAGCCTGCGGGGGGGGGGTACGAC
>NZ_JBHFII010000047.1:110708-126842 GCF_057334215.1 Achromobacter maghribensis
CCTGTGTACGACACAGGCGCCGCTTTCGTTTGGGGTTCGGAATGCCGGATCGGCGCGCCGGCTCCGGTTTGGCACGCATGTGTTCGGCACGCAAGCCTTAGAGGGTGATCGAGCCCCGGCCGATCTCGAGCGCACGGCCGCCCACCTGGATGCGGCCATCGGCCAGCACGTCCAACAGCAAGCGGCAGGGCCGGCCCATCTGATCGCCCTGCTCGACCAGGATGCTGGCGGGCAGCGAACGTTTATTGTGGACCAGCCAGCCGCCCAGGTTGGCGCAAGCGGACCCCGTGCCCGCATCCTCGTCCACGCCGCCTCCCGCCTTGGCAAAGAAGTAGCGGGCCACCACCACCTGGCGCGCATCCTGCACGCGGCCTTCATCGAAGGCGAACACATATAGCGTCTTGCGGCCCAGGCTGCTGGTCTGCCAGCGGTGCAGTTTCGAGGCGTCGGGCGCCGCGCGGCGCACGGCCTCGACGCTGGCCAGCGGCACCAGCAATTGGTCCGCGCCGGTATCCACCCAGATTGGCTCGCCCAACAGGTCATCGGCATCCAGGCCGACCAGGCCGGCGATCTCGGCGCGGTCCAGTTCGGGTGGCGCCGTGCGCACGCCATCGGGGCATGGCGCCGTGAAGGTCCAGGCATCCCCCCGGGCTTGTACCGGCACCACCCCGGCTTTGAACTCAAGCGTCAGCGCATCGCCGGTTTTGCGCAGGTCGCGCACCACTTGCGAGGTGCCGATGGTGGGATGCCCGGCGAACTTCATTTCGTAGCCGGGCGTGAAGATGCGCACGCGCGCATCCGCGCGGTCCGACGGCAGAATGAAGGTGGTTTCGGAAAGGTTGAACTGCGCCGCCAGGTTCAGCATGGTGGCGTCGTCCATGCCGCGCGCGTCTTCAAACACGCAAAGCTGGTTGCCGCTGAAAGTGTTGGACGCGAAAACGTTAAGCAGGCGAAACGCGTAGGAAGTCATGAAAAACAACTGGAGGAAGGCTGCCGGCCGGTCCGGCGGGGCCTCCAATGTAT
This sequence comes from Achromobacter maghribensis, assembly GCF_057334215.1. Classification (NCBI taxonomy): domain Bacteria; kingdom Pseudomonadati; phylum Pseudomonadota; class Betaproteobacteria; order Burkholderiales; family Alcaligenaceae; genus Achromobacter; species Achromobacter maghribensis. Next base: position 111,732 of record NZ_JBHFII010000047.1, read on the forward strand.
CGCAGCGCCCCGCGTCAGACCATCAAGCCGTTCTTACCAGATCGCAAAGAAAAACACCCACGCCATGCAGAACGGCGCCAGACCCGCTGCCAGCACGAGCCAGGCGGCGGCCTTGCGCCACCCTTGGGACTGACGCTGCGTCAGCAAACGCGCGAACAGGCGCAAGGTCCACAACACCGCCAGAGTCAGCAAGGTGAAGCGCACCGGGCCGGCCCAGGCAGCTTGCACGCCCTCGTGCTTGAGCAGGTTGACCGTGGTGGCGGACAGGCCCAGGAACACGCCGATGCCCGCCGACGGGATCAGGCCCTGGGCCAGCTTGTGCACGCCGGGACGGATCCAGCGCGTGACGGCCGCACCCGGCTGCTCCGCGGCCGGCGCCAGGCGGTCGGCGATCCACAGCGACAGGAAGCTTGCGCCGCCAACGATGACCGTGGCGCCAACGACGAACAGCAAGATGCCCGCGCCGTCCAGCCACGAGAAGCTGTCGTTCACGTCCGGATAGTGCGTCAGGATGAACCAGGGCGCGTTGTCCATCAACGGCCACATGATGTCGTGTTCCACCAGCCAGGTGGCGGCCCATTGCTTGGCGGTCACGTACCAGGGGCTGGCGCTCCAGAGGAACGCGCCGATCGCGATGCCCATCAGCCCGAAGCACAGCAATGCGGTCTGCCATGCGTCGCCGTCCGCGACGTGCACGATCTCTTCTTCGGGCGAACGCGGGGTCAGTGCGATCGCGCCGCGATAGCCGCTGCAACGCCCGCAAACATGGCAATCGCCCGCGCCCTTCATGTGGCGCAGCGGCACCAACGGCGCGCAGTTGATGGGTTCGATCCGGATGACCGGATGGCGCCACTTCTCTTCGTCGACCTTGAAGTGCCACGGCGCCAGCTTGGCCAGCAGGTTGAACACGCCGTTGACGGGACACAGGTACTTGCACCACACCCGCTTGCTGCGGCCATAGCGCCAGCCGACGATCATGGCGGCGACGGTGGACCCGCCAAGCACGGCCAGCACCGCCAGCGGATACTGATACACGCTGACCAATTGGCCGTAGACCGTCGTCAGCGCGAAGGCTACGAACGGCCAGCCGCCCCAGCGCATCCATTTGGGAATCGCACGGCCCTGCCCGCGCTCGCTGGCCCATTCGGTCAGCATGCCTTCGGGACAGAGCCAGCCACACCAGGCGCGGCCCAGGATAGGCATCGAGATCAGCACGAACGGCCACCAGACGCCCCAGAAGGCAAACTGCGCGACGATCGTCAGGTTGTTGAAGACCGATGCCGTATTGTCCGGCAAAGGCAGGATCGCGGGCACGATCAGAAGAAACGCGTACAACGCGACAATGCCCCACTGCAGCTTGCGCAACAGCGGGGCATGGTCACGGAGGAAATCGGCGATCCGGGAGGTCACCCTCCCGAGTACAGCAGCCATGTTCACACCTTCATTGTTCAGTCCGGCATCACGTCGGAATCAGGATGCGCGCTGGGCGGCCACCGGGGCGCGAGCGGACTTATTGCCCACCCAGCGCAGCAGCGCCCAGACCACGATCCAGTAAGCCACCCACAGCAAGACCGAGATCAGTGCCGGCAGCGCGCGGTAGCCGGCGAAGTCGGCCAGGACCTTGCCAAAACCGGTGCTGTCGCTCAAGAGCCACGAGCTGTCCCAGACCGGGTCGACGATGGTCGGCAGCACGTCCAGCGAAATCAAGTGGTCCAGGCCGCCCACCAGCAGCGAACCCGCCAACAGCAGCAGCAGGATTTCGGTGACGCGGAAAAAGCGGCGCCAGGTAATCAGCTTGCCGCCCAACTGCAGCAGCCAGAACGTCAGCAAGGCCACCGCGAAGCCGGCGACGCCAGCCAGCGCCAGCATCAGCATGTCGCTGCCGCCTTCGCCCGCCGACACGGTGCCGTAAAGGAACACCACGGTTTCGCTGCCTTCACGCGCCACGGCGATGGCCACCAGCACGAACAGCCCCCACCAATTGTCGTTGGCCACGGAACTGCGCGCCCCGCTTTCCAATTCGCCTTTCAGCGTGCGGCCGTGCTTCTTCATCCACACGACCATCTGCACGACCAGCGCGCACGCCGCCAGCGACATGATGGCCTGGAACCATTCCTGGCCCTCGTCGCTCAGCCAGGACGACACGCCCAGCAGCACCAGCGCCAGCGCGACGGCCAGCCCCAGACCGGCCGCGACGCCGCCCCACAGATAGTTCAGCCCGCGCTTGCCTTCGGGCGTGGAGCGCAGCCAGGTGTACAAAATGCCCACCACCAGCATGGCTTCGACGCTTTCACGCCAGACGATAAAAAGGACCTGTTCCATGTATTGCTACCGCTTATTCCTTGGGCTTGACGACCAGGGTGCCTTTCACGCTCTGGTGAAAGTCATCAAAGAAGGGATACTCGCCGGGACGGGAAATGGTGATCACCACGAAGGATTTCACCCCCGGGCCCAGCACTTTTTCCTTGCGCAGCGGAATGCTCTCGAATTCCACCGGCTCGTTGCTCTCGTTGATGAGCTCGATCTTGAAACGGCCGGCGGGCACTTCAAGCGTCGCCGGCTCGAAGGTGCCGTCCGGCTTGAACCGCAGCGTGAACGTCGGCAGTTCGTCCGCCTGCGCGGGCGCCATGCCGGCAAATACGGCCAGGCCGATCAGCACGGCGGCAGCAACGCGATGCAGGCGGCGCACGATCAATATCCGCCTTTCTTGCCGGTGCCGGCGTAGACGAATTCGTACTCCAGCTCGAACGGTTCAAACCACGGGCCCACGCCGGTTTCCTTGTCGACGTGGCGGCCGAAGTGAGCCATCTTGTTTTCAGACGGCGGCAAAATCGAATACTTCAGCTTGTACTTGCCCGGGCCTTCCAGCTTGACGTTGTCGCCATAGTGCGGGCCGTCGTTGGCGACCATGGGCATGAAGGTGCCCTTCTGCACGTTCTGGCTACCGACCTTCTGAATCTCGAAATTCACGACCAGGTAGGGCACCCATTCGCCTTCGGGGAAACCGGTCTTGTTGCCCGCGGTGGCGTGGATATCGGCCTCAAGGTGGACGTCGGAATCCTTGGCGGGACGCATCATCCCGGGCGGGTCCATTTCGATCGGCTGCAGATAGACCGCGCCAACTTCCATGCCGCCCTTCTCAACCGGCTTGCCGATGGGGTATTCGGCCGCTTGCGCGGCGGATACGCTCAGAGCGACGATGGCCAGCGCCAAGGCTTTCTTGATCATGTGCAAAATCCTCGAGACACAAATGAATGGCGGTTCCGATAAAACTAAACAAGAACCGTTTTCATTAATGTAACCAAAAAAACTGACATATCCCTGAACCTCAAGGGCCAAAAAGGGGCGGATTATTGCGTTCAGTCAAAGGGCGGCAGGGCCGGCGCGGGCAACAAAAAAGCCGGTCAGGCTAACGCCCTACCGGCTTCTGGATCAACGGGAAAGGGCCTCGGCCCACCCGCTTGCGGCGGTGATTACTTGCGGCCCGAACCCGGCGGCGTGCTGCCGGGCGTGAACGGGAACGTCGAGAACATCGCGCGCGTCTGGTCCTGCATCTGGTCCTGCATCTGCACGAACAGGTTCTTGCTCTGGTCGATGTAGTTATTCATCATGTTCTGCAGCATCGGGGTCTGCACATTCATGAACTGGGTCCAGGCTTCGGGCCCGAACTGGCTGCCGTACAGCCCTTTGGACTGCTCGGCCATGCGGGTCTGGATTTCCATGAAGGCCTGGATGTTCTTCTCAAGGTAAGAACCCATAATGCCCTGCATGGCGTGACCGTAGAAACGGATGATCTGCGACAGCATGTTCGACGAGAACATCGGCATGCCGCCGCTTTCCTCTTCCAGGATGATTTGCAGAAGGATGCTGCGCGTCAGGTCTTCGCCGCTTTTGGCGTCGACCACCTGGAACTCTTCGTTGGCCAGGACCAGTTGCTTGACATCTGCCAGAGTGATGTAGGTGCTGGTCCGGGTGTCGTATAGGCGACGGTTGGGGTATTTTTTAATCAGGCGCAGGCTGGCGCCGGTTTGTGCTTGCGTCATGTGTGTCCCCGGATCGGGCGATCTCTAAGACTTCGAATAAGGTGGAGTGTAATGCCGGAAGGCCCTGTCCCCGAGGCCTTCCGACGCCTGGAACCGCCCGATGGCGGTCCGCTGCCCAACATTAGCCCATGTGCAGGCCGCCGTTGAGCGAGAAATCCGCGCCGGTCGAAAAGCCCGATTCATCCGAGGCCAACCACGAGGTCATGGATGCGATTTCCTCGGGCGTCCCCAGACGGCGAACCGGAATGGTGGCCACGATCTTCTCGAGCACTTCGGGACGGATGGCGCGAACCATGTCCGTGCCGATGTAGCCCGGCGAAATCGTGTTGACCGTGACGCCCTTGCTGGCGACTTCCTGAGCCAGCGCCATGGTGAAGCCGTGAATGCCCGCCTTCGCCGTGGAATAGTTCGTTTGGCCGAACTGGCCCTTCTGCCCGTTCACCGAGCTGATGTTGATGATCCGGCCCCACTGACGCTCGACCATGCCTTCGATGACCTGCTTGGTCACATTGAACAGACTGTTCAAGTTGGTATCGATGACCGCGCGCCAATCGTCCGCGGTCATTTTGCGGAACAGACCGTCGCGCGTGATGCCCGCATTATTGACCAGCACATCGACCGGACCCATGTCGGCCGTGACCCGCTCAAAGGCCGCTACCGTCGATTCCCAGTCGGACACGTTGCCCACCGAGGCATAGAACGTGTAGCCCTGCGCTGCCTGCTCATCCAGCCATTGCTGGTAATTGCGGCTTGGGCCGCAACCTGCCACCACGCGAAAGCCATCCTTGGCCAAGCGCTGGCAAATAGAGGTGCCGATACCGCCCATCCCGCCTGTTACGTAAGCCAGTTTTCCGCTCATTGGACTTCCTCCTGTGTGCGACGGACGCCTCGTTGATTAACTTTCTTATTGGCCTGGGTGAACCGCGCATGGCGGCTTCAGGCAGCCCTGACCTTTACATACCTGCCAGGCGCCGGCTCGATCGGCCGGTACTTGGCATTGCCTAATTTTGTACGCGCCTTGACCTGCTTGCCCGCGTGTCCCGACAGCCATTGCGTCCAGTCGGGCCACCAGCTGCCCGCGTTCTCAGTGGCCTGCGCGAACCAGGCGTTGGGGTCGCCGGGCATGTCGTGTCCCGCGTGCCCCAGCTTGTCCGCCACCCAGTAGCTGCGGCGCTTCTTGGCGGGCGGATTCACCACGCCGGCGATGTGGCCCGAGGCCCCCAGCACGAAGCGTTGCGGGCCGCGCAGCAACTGCGTGGATGCATAGGCCGACACCCAAGGCACGATGTGGTCTTCGCGTGAACCGAATATATACGCCGGCATCGTCAGGCGCGTCAGGTCAAGCGGCAGGCCGGCGGCTTGCGCGCGGCCCGGCACTTTCAAATTGTTCTCAAGGTAGGTATTGCGGAAGTACCAGGAGAAGAACGGCCCGGGCAGATTGGTGCTGTCGCCATTCCAGAACAGCAGATCGAACGCGGGCGGCTTCTGGCCCTTCAGGTAGTTGCCCACCACATAGTTCCAGACCAGCTCGTTGGGCCGCAGGAACGAGAACGTGGTGGCCAGGTCGCGGCCGGGCATCAGCCCGCCGTTGCCCAGTTGGTGGTCGCGCAGCAGCGCATGCGCTTCGTCAACGAAGACTTTCAGGATGCCGGTGTCGTGGAAATCCAGCAGCGACGTCAGCAGCGTCAGCGACGCCACCGGCTGTTCGCCGCGGGCCTCGGCCAATGCCAGCGCCGACGCCAGCATCGTGCCGCCCACGCAGAAACCCAGGCCATTGACCTTGGGCTGCTTGGTGATGTCGCTGGCCACGCGCAGCGCCTGCAGCACCGCGTCATCCAGATAGTCGGACCAGGTGGCGCGGTCCACGCCATCGGTATCGCTGGCGACGGGGTTGCGCCACGAAACCAGGAACACCGTATAGCCCTGCTCGACCGCATGGCGCACGAAGGAATTTTCGGGCTGCAAGTCCAGGATGTAGAACTTGTTGATGTTCGGCGGCACGATCACCAACGGCAATTCGTGCACCGTGGGCGTGGACGGCGCGTACTGGATCAGTTGGAACAGCGTGTTCTCGAACACCACTTCGCCGGGCGTCACCGCCACGTTGCGGCCGATCTCGAACTGCGATTCGTCGGTCTGGGTGATGCGGCCTTTCTTGACGTCGCCCAGCAGGTTGGCCAACCCTTCGTTCAAGGCGCGTCCCGCGCTTTCCACGATGGATTGCTGGGCGTCCGGATTCAGCGCCAGGAAGTTCGATGGCGACAGCGCATCGACCCACTGCATGATGGAAAAGCGCAGGCGCTCGCGCATGGGCTCGCTGACCTGGGCCGCGTCGACCATGCGTTGCATGGCGCGGGCCGACAGCAAATAGGTGTGCGCCAGCAGCAGATGCGAACCGTTGGCGGCCCAGGCATCGCCGGCGAAACGGCGGTCGGCCAAGGGCGCAAGCGCGCCGCGTCGGGCGTCGTCACAAAGGCGCTGCCACTCGCGAGAGAATTCGGCCTGAATGTCGGCCAGGATTTCCGGTGCCACGCTCACCGGTATGGGCCCTGCGGCGGAGAGATTGGCATTCACTTCGACACCTTGTTATCGAGACTTCTCGATTGATGTTGCATTCCGGGTCCTGGACTGTCAATGCGGGTATACAAGGAGGCCGCCCGGGGCGGGCGACAAGCCCGCGCGCAGCCCTTGCGCAAGATCAATCCGGGTGGAGCCAGGCCAGCAGCGCCATGCGTCCGGTTTCACCATCGCGCCGGTACGAAAAGAAGCGTTCCGAGTCGGTCACGGTGCACATCCCGCTCAAGGACACCTCTTGTACTCCGGCACGGCGCAGGCGGAAATCGGCCAATCCGGCGAGGTCTGCCAGCCACTTTCCCGAGAGGCCCGGACGCGGCGTGAAATAGCGAGCGGTAGCGGGATCATCATGGGTGAAGGCGTCAAGCACGTCCTGGCCCACTTCGAAAACCCGCGGGCCGATACCGGGGCCGACCCAGGCGCGCCAGCCGGTGACCGCGGGCGCCTTGGCGCGCATGGCCGCCAGCGTATGCTCGAGCACGCCACCCGACAAGCCGCGCCAGCCGGCATGCGCCGCGCCCAGCACCTTGCCGTCGGCGTCGGCGATGACGACCGGCAGGCAGTCCGCCACCATGACGGCCAGCACGCGGCCCGGTTGCGACGTGACGCTGGCATCCACCGCCGGTTCGTCCGGCACGTCCTGCGCATCGGCGTCCACGACGTCGCTGCCGTGTACCTGGCGCAGCCACAGCGGGTCGGCCGGCACCGCGGCGCGCACCCGGCGCCGGTTCTCGGCCACCGTGTCCGGATCGTCGCCCGCCCGGCGCCCCAGGTTCAGGGTGTCGTGCGGCGCCACGCCCGCGCCGCCTGCGCGCGTGGTGCAGAAATAGCTCACACCGGCCCATTCCGGGCCCGTTACGACAGGCAGGCTGGCGATCACGCGTTCCATGCGATGTTTTCCTGGACCTGGGTCATGTCCTCGGGCAGCGCGGCCGCAAACTGGACTTCGCCACTACCGCCCGGGTCATCGAAATGCAGGGCGCGGGCATGCAGCATCTGGCGCTGCGCGCCTGCGATGTTCTTGCCGCCGTAGATCGTGTCGGCAAGCAGCGGATGGCCCAGGCTGGCCATGTGGACGCGGATCTGGTGGGTGCGGCCGGTTTCCAGGCGGCACACCACTTCGGTGACACGACCGCCGGGATCCACCTGGCCACGGCGGGCGGGCGCGTAATTGGTAATGGCGGGCTTGGGCGCCACCGGGCGTTCGACGCTCATGCGGATCGGCACGCGGGCATCGCGGCCAATGGCGCGTTCGACACGGCCGGCGCTGGCGATCCAGCCATGCGCCAGCGCCACATATTCGCGGCCCATGCTGCGCGCCTGCAACTGGCGCACCAGATGCGTCTGGGCGCGCTCGTTGCGGGCGACCACCATCAGGCCAGAGGTGTCCTTGTCCAGTCTGTGAACGATGCCGGCACGCGCGACGGACGCCAATTCCGGAAAGCGGTACAGCAAGCCGTTGAGCAGCGTGCCGCTCCAGTTGCCCGCGCCGGGATGCGTGACCAGGCCAGCGGGCTTGTTCACCACGATCCATTCGGGGCTTTCGGCCACGACGACGAATTCAACGGGTTCAGGGGTGAAGGCGCGCGCATCGGGCGCCGGCTGGGCCCAGACTTGCAGCTCGTCGCCCGGACCGACCGTCTGACGGATCTTGCCGGGCGCGCCGTTGACGTGCACGTTGCCGGCTTCGATCCAGCCTTGCAGGCGGCTGCGCGAATGGTCGGGCAACAAGCCGGCCAGCACCTTGTCCAGCCGGTCGGCCTTCACGGTGGAAGGCACGGTTACAAGTTGCGGTTCGCCCCGGTTTCCACTGGGGGTTTCGTCGGCGTTTTCATCGCCGGTTTCGTCGGAAAGGCCCAGAAGTTCATCGTCGGAAACGAGATCTGTGCCGGCGGCTGTATCAGACATGGAGACAAATCATATAATCAGCCTGCCATGCTAACACCAAGGATACGATTCTCGTGATTCACCACTCCGCAGCTCCCTCGAACCCCGCATCCCGAAGCGGGCCGGTTTTGCGCGTGGTTATCGCGCTATTTGCCGTCATCGTCATCGCCGGTTGCGGCTCGACCAACAGCAAATACGACAAGACCACCAACTGGAGCGCCGAACAGCTCTACGCCGACGCCAAGGCCGAAATGTCCTCCGGAGGCTGGAAGGAAGCACGCGAACGCCTGACCGCCATCGAAAGCCGCTACCCCTTCGGCGTCTACGCCCAGCAGGCCCTGCTTGAACTGGCCTACGTCAACTGGAAAGACGGCGAAAACGAACAGGCCCTGGCCGCGATCGACCGCTTCCAGCAGCTGTATCCCAACCACCCCGGCACCGATTACGCCCTGTACCTGAAGGGCCTGATCAACTTCACGCCGGCCAGCGCCTTCATGAGCAACATCACCGGCCAGGATCCCGCCGAGCGCGACCCCAAGGGGCTGCGCGCGTCTTATGACGCGTTCAATGAACTGATCAAGCGCTATCCGGACAGCAAGTACACGGTGGACGCCGAAAAACGCGTGGCATGGCTGGTCAACACCATCGCCATGAACGAAGTCCACGTTGCCCGCTATTACTACGAGCGTGGCGCCTACGTGGCAGCGGCCAACCGCGCACAAACCGTGATCACCGACTTCGAAGGCGCCCCCGCCACCGAAGAGGCGCTCTACCTGATGGTCGAGTCCTACGACAAGCTTGGCATGACGGAACTGAAGAACGACGCGCAACGCGTCTACGACAAGAACTTCCCCAACAGCGACTTCAAGAGCAAGGGTCTGACGGCCGACCGCAGCTGGTGGAACCCGTTTGATTGATGGGTCCGTGTCCGGCTGGCCAGTGCGCGTTTGATTGGCTAGCCAGCGCGATCCAGCCGCATGGGAAAAAGCAAAGCCCCTCGATCGAGGGGCTTTCTTTTTGTCCGCCGGGGCCACGGGGCCGCCGGAGCCGTTATCCCTGCGGCGCTACGCGTCCCCGCCTTCCTGCTTGCGCCGATAGAACGCCAGCACCTCCTCCAGTTCGCGCGTCCGCGCGAAAGGCGGCAGGCCGCGCCAAAGGCGCTTGCCGTATGGCTTTTCGACCAGGCGCGCATCTCCCACCATCAGCACGCCCCAATCCGACTCGGTACGGATGAGACGGCCCGCGCCCTGCTTGAGCGAGATCGCGGCCTCGGGCAACTGGTATTCCGAAAACGGATTGCCCCCCTCGGCCCGGCACGCGCGCAGGCGCGCTTCGATGACGGGGTCGTCGGGCGGCGCGAACGGCAGTTTGTCGATGGCGACCAGGGTCAGCACGTCGCCGGGCAGGTCAATACCTTCCCAGAAGCTGGCGCTGCCCACCAGCACCGGATGCTTGAGCTTGCAAAAACGGTCCAACAGGTCGCGGCGCGTGCCCTCGCCCTGTTTAAGCAGCGGCCAGTCGTGCCCGGCGTCGTCGAAGGCGTCGGCCAGCAAGGTCGCCACCTTGTCGACCGCGCGCAGCGTCGTGCACAGCACCAGCGTGCCGCCGGGGCTGGCTTCAAGCAGGGGCAACAGCGTCTGGACGAAACGGTCCAGGAACTGGGGCGATTGCGGTTCGGGCATGCCGCGCGGCACGAAAAGCAGCGCCTGCTCGGGATAGTTGAACGGCGATTCCCACTTGCCGGTGCGGGCGCTGGAAAGCCCCAACTGGCTGGTGAAGTGCGTGAACTCGCCGTTCACCGACAGCGTGGCCGACGTCATGATCCAGGCCTGGCCCGGCTTGCGGTATTTGGAGAACGCCTGGGCCACCGATAGCGGCGCCGAGTGCAGGCGCACATGGTGCTGACCGTGTTCGACCCAACGCACCGCGGGCCCCGTCCATTGGACGGCCGCGGCGGCCACGCCTTCCAGGATGGAAGCCGGCGTGGCGGGGCCGTCGCCCAAGTCGGCGGCGGCGGCGGTGGCGTCGGGCGATTGGTCGTCGCGCCCCCAGCCTTCATCGGCCATGCCGGCATCGGCGCGGCCCGGCGTGGCCCAGCGTTTGAGGCGCACGGAGATTTCAGCGCCGCTGCGTGCAGCGGCCATCAGGTCGGGGTGTTTCTCAGCCACCGCGCCCAAGGCTTTGGTGGCCGTATCCACGGCCTCTCGCAGGGCGGCCAGCGCCTCGTCGAATTCCTCGGGATTGGGGATCGCGTCGAACGTGGCTTTGCGGCCCGGCATCCGGTCCAGCGGCGCACAGACCAGCCGCAATTCGCGCGCGGCGGTTTCCAGATGGCGGCTGACGTCGCTCCATTTGGCGGCTTCACGCGCGTACGCCAGACCCGCGACTTCCAGCGCGCGGCCGAAGTCCATCAGTTGGTGCGTGGACACGCTGCTGCCCAGAAAGCGGGTGGCCGTGTCGGGCAATTGATGGGCTTCGTCGAAGATGACCGTATCGGCTTCAGGCAACAGGTCGGTCACGCCCTCTTCGCGCAGCACCAGGTCGGCCATGAAAAGCGCGTGGTTGACCACCACCACGTCGGCCTCCTGGGCCTGGCGGCGTGCCTTGACGACGAAACAGTCGCGGATGCGCGGGCATTCCTGGCCCAGGCAGTTCTCACGCGTGGACGTCACGCGTTGCCAGATGTCGGCGTCTTCGGGCACCTGGGCAAGATCGCTGCGGTCGCCCGTCTTGGTAATGCCTGCGAAGACCTGGATCTGGCGCAGTTGCTGGATCTCGGTGCGCGACTTCAGCGCGCGCTCGTCGCCCTGCAGGCGTTCAAGGTGATAGTGGCAGACGTAATTGCCGCGGCCCTTCAGCAGCGCCGCCGTCACGGGCGCGGCCAGCGCGGCGCGCACGCGTGGAAGATCGCGCGCGAATAACTGGTCCTGAAGCGTGCGGGTGCCGGTAGAGATCAGCACCTTGCCGCCCTGGATGAAGGCGGGTACAAGATAGGCCCAGGTCTTGCCGATACCGGTGCCCGCTTCCGCCACCAGCGTGGCGCGGTCCTGGATGGCGTCGCCGATGGCCTGCGACAGCTCGACCTGCGAAGGGCGTGGCTTGTAGCCGGGCATGGCCGTGGCCAGAGGCCCGTCCTCGTCAAAAAATTCGGAAATATCCAGGTCCAGCATTACGGCAGCCTAGTGTCGGTCGGAGTCTATGGTGAACCGGTACCGCGTACGGTTCGGCCGCCAGACACTGATGTGGGAAAGGACCAAATGATACCCGTTGCGGCGCCCGCCTCCGGTGGTCGCAGGGACGGATCGGTCCATGTTGGCACGTTCTGTAACAGTGGCTTATGGCACAATCCGCCCCTTGTTTTTCCTTTTTGTCGTCGTATAGAGATGTCTGAAACTTCCGCTATCACGAACGTCGCCGCCGGCGTCGACAACGCCCGCATCGTCGCGCAGCTTGCCACCGAGCTCGGCGCGCGCCCCTCCCAGATCGCCTCGGCGGTGGAACTGCTGGATGACGGCGCCACCGTGCCCTTCATCTCGCGCTATCGCAAGGAAGCCACCGGCGGCCTGGACGATACCGTGCTGCGCAATCTGGAAGTGCGCCTGGGGTATCTGCGCGAACTCGAAGAGCGCCGCGGCTCCATCCTTGAATCCATCTCGCAACAGGGCAAACTCACGCCCGAGCTGCAGCAGGAAATCGCAACGGCCGATACCAAGCAGCGCCTGGAAGACTTGTACGCGCCGTACAAACCCAAGCGCCGCACCCGCGCCCAGATCGCCCGCGAAGCGGGCCTGGAACCGCTGGCGGACGCGATCCTGGCCGATCCGGCCTGCGACCCTGCCGCGCTGGCCGCGCAATACCTGAACCCCGAAGCGTCCATCAACGACGCCAAGGCGGCGCTGGACGGCGCGCGTGACATCCTGGCCGAGCGCTACGCCGAAAACGCGGATCTGCTGGCCGACATGCGCGAGCATCTCTGGTCCACCGGCCTGATCTATTCCAAGATGGTCGACGGCAAGGAAACCGAAGGCGCGAACTTCCGCGACTGGTTCGATTTCAACGAGCCGCTGCGCACGCTGCCCTCGCACCGCATTCTGGCGCTGCTGCGCGGACGCCAGCAGGGCGTGCTGGAACTGCGCCTGGGCCTGGAAGCCGAACTGGAAGCGCAGCTGCCGCACCCGTGCGTCGCGCGCATCGCCAACTTCCTGAAGCTGGGCAACGGGCTGTTCGCGCTGGACGCCACGCCGCGTGCGCGCTGGCTGGGCGAAGTCTGCCGCTGGACCTGGCGCGTGAAGCTGTTGACGGCGTTTGAAAGCGAACTGATCGGCCGTCTGCGCGAAAGCGGCGAAGCCGAAGCCATCCGCGTGTTCGCGGCCAACCTGAAAGACCTGCTGCTGGCGGCTCCCGCCGGCCCCAAGGCCGTGCTGGGCCTGGACCCGGGCATCCGCACGGGTTGCAAGATCGCCGTGATCGACCAGACCGGCAAGGTGGTCGACACCACCACCGTCTACCCGTTCGAGCCGCGTCGCGACCGCGAAGGCACGATCAACACGCTGGCCGCGCTGGTCGCGCGCCACAAGGTGGACCTGATCGCCATCGGCAACGGCACCGCTTCGCGTGAAAGCGAAAAGCTGGTGGGCGACATGATGGAACGCTTCCCCGACCTGAAGGTCACCCGCGTGGTGGTCTCCGAGGCTGGCGCGTCCGTGTATTCCGCATCGGAAACCGCAGCGCTGGAATTCCCCGACCTGGACGTGACCCTGCGCGGCGCCGTGTCCATCGCGCGCCGCCTGCAGGATCCCTTGGCCGAACTGGTCAAGATCGATCCCAAGGCGATCGGCGTGGGCCAGTACCAGCACGACGTGAACCAGCGCGAACTCGCGCGTTCGCTGGACGCCGTGGTCGAGGACTGCGTGAACGCCGTCGGCGTGGACGTGAATACCGCATCGGCCGCGCTGCTGGCTCGCGTATCGGGCCTGAACTCGCTGCTGGCCAAGAACATCGTGGCGTGGCGCGACGAGAACGGCGCGTTCCCCACCCGCGATATCCTGCGCAAGGTGCCGCGCTTTGGCGATAAGGCCTTCGAACAAGCGGCGGGCTTTTTGCGCATCCCGAACGGCGACAACCCGCTGGACGCCTCGTCGGTCCACCCCGAGGCGTATCCGGTGGTCGAGCGCATCGTCGCCAAGATCAAGGCCGAGGTAAAGCAGATCATCGGCCAGCGCGATGCCTTGAAGGGCGTATCGCCATCCGACTTCACCGACGAGCGCTTCGGGCTGCCCACGGTGCGCGACATCTTCGCCGAACTGGAAAAGCCCGGCCGCGATCCGCGCCCGGAATTCAAGACGGCGCAGTTCAAGGAAGGCGTGGAAACGCTGAATGACCTGTATCCCGGCATGGTGCTGGAAGGCGTCGTGACCAACGTCGCCAATTTCGGCGCGTTTGTCGACATCGGCGTGCACCAGGACGGCCTGGTCCATATCTCGGCGCTGGCCGAGAAGTTCGTCAAGGATCCCCGCGATGTGGTGCGCGTGGGCCAGACGGTCAGCGTGAAGGTGTTGGAAGTGGATGCCGCGCGCAAGCGCGTCGCCCTGACCATGCGCCTGAACGATACCGCGGCCCCGGCACGCCGCAGCGGCGACGCGCCCAAGGGCGGCGACCGGCCCCGCCGCCCCCAAGGCGATGGCGGGCGCGGCAATGCAGGCGGCGGCGCGGCGAACAGCGCAATGGCGGATGCCTTCGCCAAACTCAAGCGCTGATCTTCCCTGGTCAGACGACAAAAGCCCGGTGCATTGCGCGCCGGGCTTTTTTTTAAGCTTAGGACTTTCCCTTAAATGGGCTTATTCCTTGCGCTCCCTCAAGCATCAAATCACAAAAATAAGGGAAAATATCTAATTGTGTCCAAATAATAAAAGCTGGTGGCGTAGGGGAACCCGGCAGGCACAAATTCCATGATCAGGCGAACAGCGGCGCGACCCGTCTATCAGGCACGAAGCACAACAACAACAGCGCCCTATCCCTGAGATTCCCCGGAGAGCCATCCGTCATGCGCAATACCATTACGCTTGCCGCTAATGAAGCGGCAACCATTACCGCAGAAGAAGCCGGCCATAGCGGCGCTTACAACGAAGTCACGCTGGGCCAGTACGCGCATCTGATCGTCGATGGCGCTGAAGTGACCTTCAAGCACATCACGCTGGAACGCCTGGGCACGCGCGTCATCGAACTGCGCAATGGCGCCCAACTGCATGTGGGCGCGCTAGGTTTCGCCAGCATGGGGGCCAGCATCATCTATCGCATCGGCGCGGGCTGCGCGCTGGTCTTCGATGCCAGCCAATGGGATCCGGAAGTCGTCGCCAACACCACCTTCGACTTCGCCAGCCAAGGCAGCGGCACGCTGAAGTACTTTCCGTTCATCAACCCGGAGTGGCTGGACTGCCCGAACGTCACGGGCTATTCGGAAGGCGACATGCTTGAAATCGCGGGCCAGGGCAGCGCCCAGCGTTTCCAGGTGCGCGATGGCCGCATCGTGGCCAGCGCCCGACTGGCCTGACCGCGCGGGTTACCGGGCCCCGTTCCTGATATTGCGGTAAGGTCGCGGGGGGGGGGG
>NZ_JBHFII010000047.1:126883-148009 GCF_057334215.1 Achromobacter maghribensis
GGCGCCGCGGGTTGACACCTTATTCCTGCGACAACGACGCCAAGGCCTCGCGCGCACGTACCAATTGCGCGTCGGACCCGGCCTGCGCGCCCGACGGCGCCGTAGCGACCGCCACGCCGTCGACCATGGCCGCATAGCCCTCGGCGCTGGCCTGCAGCACGCTGTCAGCCGGTTCGGACTGCAAGCGGCGCATCAAGGCGCCGGCCTCCTTCGGGTCGGCAAAGCGCTGCGACAGCAGCAACTCTTCGCCGTCGGCAGCCAGCAGGCGGAAACGGAAGCCGCCGTCTTCATCGCGGAAGCTGACAAAGCGGGCGCCCTTGCCCTTTTCCTTTTTGCCCTGCGCCTTGCCTGCCGCCACGCCGGCGCCAAGGTTGCGCAGGCCCACGGCCTCGCGCAATTGCTGCATCAGCGGCAGGGCCAGTTTGCGGGCGCGGGCGGCGCCGGCTTGCAGGATGTCTTCGATGCGGCCCGGGTTGGCGATCAGGTCAACGTACTTTTCACGCATCGGCGCCAGCAGCGCTTCCAGGTGTTCGTACAGCGCCTGCTTGGCGTCGCCCCAGCCCATTCCCTCTTCCAGCTGCTTGCGGAATGCGGCCGATTCGGCCTGCGTCGCAAACGCGCGGTACAGCGTGTACAGATGCGAGCTTTCGGCGTCCTTGGGTTCGCCCGGCGCGCGCGAATCCGTCACGATGCGCATCACCGACGCGCGCAGCGCATTCGCACCGCCTTCGAACAACGGAATCGTGTTGTTGTAGCTCTTGGACATCTTGCGGCCGTCCAGGCCGGGCAGCGTCGCCACGTCTTCCTCGATCGTCACTTCCGGCAGCGTGAAGTAGTCGCGGCCATACAAGTGGTTGAAGCGTTGGGCGATATCGCGCGCCATTTCCAGATGCTGGATCTGGTCGCGGCCCACCGGCACCTTGTTCGCATTGAACATGAGGATGTCGGCCGCCATCAGGATCGGGTACGAGAAGAGCCCCATCGTGACCCCGTCGTCGGGGTCCACGTTTTTGGCCACGTTCTGGTCCACCGAGGCCTTGTAGGCGTGCGCGCGGTTCATCAGGCCCTTGGCCGTGACGCAGGTCAGCAGCCAGCTGAGTTCGGGAATTTCGGGAATGTCGGACTGGCGGTAGAACGTCACGCGTTCGTGGTCCAGGCCCACCGCAAGCCAGGTGGCCGCGATTTCCAGGCGGGATCGCGCGACGCGGGCAGGATCATCGCACTTGATCAGCGCGTGGTAATCCGCCAGAAAGAAGAATGCGTCCACGCCGGGCTGGGTACTGGCCTGGACCGCGGGACGGATCGCGCCTGCGTAATTGCCGAGGTGGGGAGTTCCAGTCGTGGTGATGCCGGTAAGGACGCGGGTATTCATGGGGCGAAGAGGCGTTTGCTAGGGGAAACAAGCAGTGTAACGTGCTGGCGGCACGGAACCGCCTGGCGGCGCCCCGCCCAAGGGGGAATCGGCGCGCTACAGGACGGCCAGCAGCGGCGCCGCCAGCGCGCATAGCCCGCCCGTGGTCAACGCGGCACGCGGGCGGAACGTCAGGAACCAGATCAGCAGCAGGCCCGCGATGCTGAGGATGCCGATCCATTCGACCGTGCCGTAGCTCCATCCCCAGACCGCGGCGGAGGCGCACAGCGACAACGCCAGCGCGCCCCAGCCGAAGGCCCGCAGCGGCACGCGGTGGCGCCGCGGCATGGCGCGGTCGAACAGGTTTTCGTAGTGGCGATCCATACCCAGGCAAAGGGCGGAAAAGCCGGCGTAAGCCAGGCAAAATGCGGCAAGCGTCATGGCGTATCGCCTCGCGGTTCATAGACGACGGGGTTCGGGGCGCGCGGCGCCTCGGGTTCAGCGGCTTGGGCGGAAACCGTTTGAATGGCAGGCTGGGCGGCGCGGGGTTGGGCCACGGCCTTCGCGCGGACCTTCACCGGGGCTTTGCGTACCCGCGCCGCCTTGCGGGCCATCCACGCGAACAGCAACGCGCTGGCCAGGCACGTCAGGTCGAATCCGGCCATGACCCAATCGCCTTGCGGCAGGGACACACCCAGATGACGCGACGTGGTGAACGCGTTGACAACGGGCACCAGGGCCAACGATGCAGCGGCTACGGCCAGCAGGTCCTGCCATTTGCGGCGCTGGAACAAGAAGGCATAGACCAGCGACAGCGCCCAAGCCGAAAAGAAGGCACGCACTTCCCAGACCTGGCGCCCCGGCATGTCTGCCGGCAGTAAACGATTGACCAGGAAAAAGGCCGCTACGCCAAAGACCACGCCCGCGATCGTACCGGCGTTCAGGCCATCGACCAGACGCAAGGAAAACGCCTCGCGGGCATCGCCCGGCCGCGCCTTTTGACGGCGCTTGGCAATCCACAGCACCAGGCCGGTGCCGACCATGGCGGTGCCCGCCAGGCTGACGAGGAAATAGAACCAGCGCAGCAACGGGGCCGCGAACAGCCCCAGGTGCAGGCCCGTGATAACGCCGGCGGTCTTTACCGTGGCGCTCAGATCGTCTTCGCTTTCCTGGAGTTCGCCCGTCACGCCGTTAAAGCGCATATAAGGCGCCAGGCGGCCATACGACACGCCGTCGGCGGCATCGCGCACCAGCGTGACGGTGGCGCCGGCGTCTCCGGGGTTGTTGACCGTGACGCGACCCACCCGGCCCTGCCAGTGCTGCTGGGCTTGTTCCACCAGCGGCGCAAGCCGGACCAGCGGCGCGGGCTGATTCAGCGGCGGCGTGACCTTGAACTGCTTGAAGACGTCGTCCGTGTATTGGCGCGAGCTTTCGTAAACGGCATGGATGCCCGCGGGCATCAGCATGATCATGAACAGCACCAGGCCGCTGAACGTGATCATCAGGTGGAACGGCAGCCCCAACACGGACAATACGTTGTGCCCATCCATCCAGGCGCGTTGTCCGCCCTTTCCAGGACGGAAGGTAAAGAAGTCGGTGAATATTTTCTTATGCGTGATGATGCCGCTGATGATGGCCACCAGCATGAACATGCCCGCAATGCTGGCCAGCCAGCGCCCCCACGGGAACGCGGTTTCCAGCTCGAAGTGGAACCGGTAGAAGAACTCTCCGCCGCGTGTCTCGCGGCCGGTCACGGCCTGCCCGGTCGCCGGATCCAGCTTCACGCGCACGAATCCGCGTTCGCCCGGCTTGGGCTTGGGCACCTGATACAGCATCTGGATCAGCGGTTCACGGTCCGTAGGCGGTGTGATGAACCAGCGTTTGGCATCCGGCGCATGTTCGCTCAGGTAACGTTGTCCGATTTCGACCGCCTGCACGGGGGGTACCGGCTTCGCCTCGATCTCGGGTTGCATCCACTGCGTGATTTCGGGCCGGAAGAACGCCAGCGACCCCGTCAGGAACATCGCGAACAGCACCCAGCCGAAGATCAGCCCGGCCCAGGTGTGCAGCCAGGACATGGACTGGCGCAGGCCTTCTTCGCCCTGCGCTTTGACTTTGGCTGCCTTCATGCCGCCCCCATCATTCGCCCGGCCAGGAACAGCCCGCCCAGCACGGCAGCCGGCAGCAGGACGCCGGCCCAGGCGCGCCAGGCGTTGCGCGTGGCGAATACCCAGATCACGCCACAGGTATAGAACACGAAGGACAGCATCTGCGCCGTGGTGACGGCGTCTGCCCGCCCCATCGGCAGCCAGACGGCCAGGCACGCCGCAGCCGCCGAGGCAAGGACATAGCCGCCCAGGATGGCCGCAGCCATTCTGGAAAATACGGCCATTCGGTAGCGCATCATGCCTGCGCCGGCTGCGGGAGCTTTCACTTGGACACGTTGAAGGTCAAGGTGGATACGTAGCGGATCTTGGCGTAGGACTTGCCGTCGGCCTCGCCCGCCTTCTCTTCGGCGTGCGCGGCTTCCAGCACATACTGGCCGGGCCACGGCGTCGTGATTTCGATGCGGCCATTTTCATCGCTGTGGAAACGCTTTTCCCACTTCGGCGGGCCGAACACGGTGACTTCGGTTTTGGCCAGCGGCTTGCCCTGGAACTGCAGGACGAACGTGTTCGCGCCGGCGGCGGTCGGCACAAGCTCCAGGTCCAGCTTGCCTTGCGTGTCGGCCCGGCCCGCCTTGGCGTTGTACTTGACGAGCGTTTCCTTGAACTGGATAGGCTGGGCCAGACGGACATCGCCCTTGCCCGCCGCGCCGAACTCAACGAAATCCGCGCCTTCGGCCGACACCTTCAGCGTCTTGCCGTCGGCGCCGGTCACGACCGGCGACACCAGAACCTTGCCCAGCAGGCCGTCGCGCTTTTCACGCAGATCATCAGCCCATTCGCCAAAGTACGCCTTGGCCGAACCTTCGGCGCTGCGTTCCAGCCAAACAAAGTGCGCCTGCGCGGCGCCCGCGCTGCCCAACAGGGCAATAGCGGCCAAAGTCCTAGCGAATTTCATTTTGGATTTTTTCCTTTAGTCCGAAAACCGGTCCAACAACCCAATCAGGCAAGCCCCGCGGCCGATGCCTGTTTGGCAGGGCCTAAATTATAACCATTCTCACTACGGACCGGGTGAAAAACTGGGGAAGGATAGGACACGCTGGTTAACCCCTATTCTTTTAAATCCTGCTTTAAATATATTAAGCACATATCAACGCTCTTTCACCGCTCTTCAACCAGGAGGTCCTCATGACCCATCCCCGCTGGACTGGCATTTTTCCCGCCATCACCACAAAGTTCCACGCCGACGAACGGATCGATGCCGAAGGCACCGCGAAGCACATCGACTTCCAGATCCGCAACGGCGTGCATGGCATCGTCACCTGCGGCTCGCTGGGTGAAGCCAGCACCTTGACGCTGGAAGAAAAACTGGAGGTCACGAAGATCGCCCTGGACGCCGCCGGCGGCCGCATCCCCGTCCTGGCCAACGTCTCGGAAACCAGTACCCGCGAAGCGCTGCGCTACATCGAAGGGGCCAACAAACTGGGCGTCGCCGGGTTCATGCTCATGCCATCCCTGATCTACGTGGCGGATGCGCGCGAAGCCATGCTGAACGTGCGCACCATGGCTGACGCCGCGCAGCAGCCCGTCATGGTCTACAACAATCCGCTGGCATATCGCGTCGATCTGAAGCCGGAACACATGGCCGAACTGGCCGATTGCAAATGGATCGCGGCCGTGAAAGACAGCTCTGGCGATACCCGCCGCGTCACGGACCTGCGCAATGCCGTGGGCGACCGCTACCAGATTTTCCTGGGCGTGGACGACCTGGCCTACGAAGGGCTGGCATTGGGCTGCGACGGGCTGTTGGCCGGTGTGGGCTGCGCTTTCCCGCGCGAAACCGTTGCCCTCTATGACCTGATGAAAGCCGGCCAGCATGCCGAGGCCCTGGCGCTTTACCAATGGATGACGCCGCTGCTGCATCTGGACGTTTCGGCCAAGCTGGTGCAAAACCTGAAACTGATCGACGTGCTGGTGGGCGTGGGTACCGAACACGTGCGCCGCCCGCGTCTGCCCGTGATCGGCGAAGAGCGCGCGCTGATCGAACGCGTGGTGGCGAAGGCACTGGCCACCCGCCCGGCGAAATACCAGTCCGTGCCTTGAACGGCGGCGCAAGGCGGTATCCGGCGGCGATACGCCCGTAGATAACCCAAGGTTATCCCGCCGCGTCATCCGCCGCGTTATCCGGCTCCGGAACGGGGTGATGCTGCGGTCGACCGCCCCACGACGTCGCCCCGTTCCCTGCCTAGACTAAGGCTGCATCCCCCTTCCCCCTCACACTGAGGGCCAACCCTGCTGAAACAAAGGCGGCGTCATGAAGCAGATCCGTGTCATCGATTCCCACACAGGTGGCGAACCCACCCGGCTGGTCATTTCGGGGTTCCCCGACCTGGGCGCCGGCACCATGGCCGAGCGGCAACGACGGCTGGCCGGCCAGCATGACGCATGGCGCGCCGCCACGGTGCTGGAACCCCGCGGCAGCGATGTCATGGTGGGCGCATTGCTGTGCGCCCCGGCCGACCCGGCCAATGCCGCCGGCGTGATCTTCTTCAACAACGCCGGCTATCTGGGCATGTGCGGTCACGGCACCATCGGTCTGGTCGCCACCTTGGCCCATCTGAATCGCCTTGCTCCCGGCGAACATGGCATCGAGACGCCCGTCGGCACCGTCCGGGCCACCCTGCACGACGACGGCTCGGTCAGCGTGCGCAACGTGCCCGCCTACCGGCTGCATCACGCTGTGCGCGTGACGGTGCCGGGCCACGGCGACGTGACCGGCGACGTGGCCTGGGGCGGCAATTGGTTTTTCCTGGCCGCCGACCACGACCAGCGCATCGCGCCGGACAACCTCGAGGCCCTGACCGCCTATGCCTGGGCCATTCGCCAGGCCTTGCAACGCGCGGGCATCACGGGCGCCGACGGCGCGGAAATCGACCATATCGAACTGTTCGGGCCGGACCCCGACGCCGACAGCCGCAATTTCGTTCTATGCCCCGGCAAGGCCTATGACCGCTCGCCTTGCGGCACGGGCACCAGCGCCAAGCTGGCCTGCCTGGCGGCCGACGGCAAACTTGCCCCCGGCCAGATCTGGCGTCAGGCCAGCGTGATCGGAAGCGTATTCGAAGCGAGCTATGCGCGCGCCGAAGACCAGATCCACCCCACCATCCGCGGGCGCGCCCATGTCTGCGCCGACGCCACCCTGTTGATCCAGCCCGACGATCCCTTCGGCTGGGGCATCCGCCTGTAGCCGGCAAAGAAGCCTTCTCATGTCACACCGTCATGCGGATGTCCTGGTGATCGGCGCCGGCATCGTCGGCGCCGCCTGCGCCCACGAGCTGGCGCGCGCCGGCCTCTCCGTGCATGTGGTCGACGCCCGCCTGGGCGGCGCCACGCAAGCCGGCATGGGCCACCTTGTCGCTATGGACGACAACGCCGCCGAACTCGCGCTAAGCAGCGCGTCGCTGGAAATCTGGAAAGCATGGGGGCCTCGCATGAACGCAACGGCGTCCAGCTGCGCCTACACCCGCTGCGGCACGATGTGGATCGCCGCCCACGACGAGGAAATGGCCGAGGCCGAACGCAAGCAGGCGCGCCTGCACGCCTGCGGCATTCCTGCCACGCTGTTGAACGCGCGTCAACTCGCCGCCGCCGAACCCGCCTTGCGCGCAGGCCTGGCCGGCGCGCTGCAAGTGCCCAGCGACGGCCTGGTCTACGCGCCCGGCGCCGCCCGTTGGCTGCTGGCGCATGCGCCCGCCACGCTATCGTTCGAAGCCGTCGAAGTCCGCGAGATCGACGCGCAAGGCGCAGTGCTGAACGACGGCACGCGGCGCAACGCCAACGCGGTGGTCCTGGCCGCCGGCATGCCGGCCACCCGCCTTTGCGCGGACCTGCCCCTGCATCCCAAGAAAGGCCACTTGGCCATCACAGACCGCTACCCCTTCGCAATCCATCACCAATTGGTCGAGCTGGGCTACATGGCCAGCACGCAGCAACGTGAAGGCGCCGCCGTCGCGTTCAACGTGCAGCCCCGTCCCACGGGCCAATTGCTGATCGGCTCATCCCGCCAGGTGGGCGAGGCCGACCCCGCCATCGAGCCCGCCGTGCTGTCGCGCATGCTCAAACTCGCCATCGACTACCTGCCGGCGCTATCCGGCCACCACATCATCCGCACCTGGACGGGCGTGCGCGCGGCCACCCCGGACGGTCTGCCCATCATCGGTCCGCATCCCACGCGCAAGGGGCTCTGGCTGGCGGTGGGCCACGAAGGCCTGGGCGTCACCACCGCCCCGGCCACCGCGAAATTGCTGACCGCCCTGATAACGGGCGCGCCGCCGCCGCTGGACGCCGCGCCATTTTCGGCCACCCGCCACTTCCCCGATCATAAGGCCGCGACATGACGCCCACCCCGCTTGCACGCGTGCGCATCCAGCTCGATGGGCAACCCGTGAACGTTGCCGCGGGTAGCAGCGTCGCCGCCGCCCTGGGCGCCCGCTCGCCCGGCAACTCGCGCATCTCGGTCACCGGAGAAAATCGAGCCGCCGTCTGTGGCATGGGGATCTGCCACGAATGCCGCGTTCTGATCGATGGGCAATTACGCCTGGCGTGCCAGACGCCTTGCCAGCAGGGCATGCGCATCGAAACGGTACTGGACCACGGCACGCGCGCCGCTTGCTCCGGGGCGCCGTTTCTTGAAAGCCACGACGACATCTGCGACCTGCTCATCATCGGCGCGGGTCCCGCCGGAATGGCCGCGGCGCTGGCCGCCGCTCCCAGTGGGCGCGCGATCGTCGTCGTGGACGACAATCCGGCCCCAGGCGGACAGATCTGGCGCGATGGCCCTGGCGTAACGCTGCCCGATTTCGCCAAGCAGCAACGCGAGCAATTGGCGCGCCACACCAACATCCGTCTGCGCTGCGGCACACGCGTGGCCGGGCTGGCGGGCAAGCCCGGATCGTCCGCGCTGCTTCTGGAAGACGCGCGGCAGGGATGGGTCCAACACTATGGATCTCTGATCCTCTGCACGGGTGCGCGCGAGCTGCTGCTGCCGTTCCCCGGCTGGACGCTGCCCGGCGTGACAGGCGCCGGAGGCCTGCAAGCGTTGATCAAAGGCGGCATGGCCGTGCGCGGCCAACGCATCGTGATCGCAGGGTCCGGCCCGCTGCTGCTGGCGGCCGCGCAAAGCGCGCGTCACGCCGGCGCGACGGTGGTTCGCATCGCGGAACAAGCCGCGTGGCCGGCGCTATTGCGCTTTTCCGCCAGCCTGGCGCGCTGGCCCGGCAAAGCCCTGCAAGCGGCAGCCCTGTTCCACCCCCAATACCGCGGCGCCAGCCATGTGCTTGAAGCCGGCGGCGACGGCCGGCTGCAACACGTAAGGCTGCGCCGCGGCCGCCAGGTAGAACAGCTTGCCTGCCACCGTCTGGCCTGCGGGTTCGGCCTGGTGCCCAACACGCAGTTGGGCCAGATGCTGGGTTGCGCGCTCAACGCCCACAACGGCCTGCAAGTCGACGACCTGCTCCAGACCGGCGTGCCCGGCGTGTATGCGGCCGGAGAATGCACGGGGGTCGGCGGCAGCGAACGGGCGAGCATCCAGGGCGCGATCGCCGGATACGCGGCAATCGGCGAACTGGCGCGTGCTACGCGCCTGGCGCCCCGCCTGGCGCGATGGCAGGCGTTCGCAAACACGTTGCGTCGTCATTTTTCATTAGGCCCGCCCGTGCTGGCATTGGCCCGCCCCGACACGCTGGTCTGCCGCTGCGAAGACGTGCCGCAATCCGCCCTGGCCGGCTGCGACGGCTGGATCGACGCCAAGCTACATACCCGCTGTGGCATGGGCGCCTGCCAGGGCCGCGTGTGCGGCGCCGCCACGCAAGCGTTGTACGGCTGGCGGCCCATGCCCTCCCGCCACCTGCTTGCGCCCACGCGCATCGACACCCTGGCCGGCCTAGACCTTCACGATGGCCGCGCCCCCGCCCCCACGACAACACGCTGCGCTGACGCGGCGGATTCCCCGAATAAGGAGCCCCAATGACGAATACCCTGGACGACGGCATCGCCTTCGCCGAGCGCCTGGCCGATGAAGCGCGCGACCTGTACGCGCCCTACTTGAGCGCCGCGCCGCGCACCGACATCAAGCCGGACCGCAGCCTCGTCACCGCGCTGGACCAGGCCATCGAGGCGCATCTGCGCTCGCGCATCGAAAGCACGTTCCCCAGCCATGGCATTTATGGCGAAGAAGGTGGCACTGTCCGGCTGGACGCCGAGTACGTCTGGGTGCTGGACCCCATCGACGGCACCGCTCCCTTCATTGCCGGAATCCCCGTGTTCGGTACGCTGATCGCCCTGCTGCGCCGCGGCGTGCCCGTCATGGGCCTGATGGATTTCCCCGCGACCCAAGACCGCTGGGTCGGCGTGGCCGACCGCCCCACCCGGCACCAGGGCCAGCCTTGCCGCACACGGGCATGCGGCCAACTGGCCGACGCCATGCTCACCACCAGCAACCCCGACTTTTATGCGCCGCACGAGCTTCCCGCCTTCCAGGCCCTGCGCGAACGCACGCGCTGGCGCATTTACGGCGGTTGCTGCCTGGCATACGGCGTATTGGCGTCGGGCCGCACGGACGTCGCGATCGACGCCAGGCTGGCGCTGTACGACTACGCACCGTTCATTCCGATCATCCAGGGCGCTGGCGGCGTCATCACCGACTGGAACGGCCAGCCCCTAAGCCTGGACAACCCCAGCCCGCGCATTCTTGCCGCAGGCGATCCCGCGCGGCACCGCGAAGCGCTGGACCTAGTGCGCCACGCCATGGCCTGACCCTGCCGCAAGCCGCAACCGCCGGCTGTTTCCCCGCACTGACATGTTCCCTCTTGGGCCAGGAGCCTCCTGCCATGGATATTCGCATTGAAAATCTTTGCATCTCGTACCACCAGCAACGCGTCATCGACGGGCTGAACCTGGACATCGCGCCGGGCAGCTTCTTCACGCTGCTCGGGCCCAGCGGTTGCGGCAAGACCACCTTGCTGCGCACCCTGGCGGGATTCATCCCCGTCGAATCAGGCCGCCTGCTGTTCGGCGGCAAGGACGTCACCCGCTTGCCCGCCCACCAGCGCAATATCGGCATGGTGTTCCAGGACTACGCGCTCTTTCCCAATCGAAGCGTCTTCGACAATGCGGCGTATGGCCTGCGTGCCCGAAAAGTCGCGCCGGCCCTGATCAAGCAGAAAGTCGCGGCCGCACTGGAACGCGTCGGTCTGGCGGAATACGGCAAGCGGCTGCCCGCCGAGCTCTCCGGCGGACAGCGTCAGCGCGTGGCGCTGGCCCGCGCACTGGTCATTCAGCCTCAGGTGCTGCTGATGGACGAACCCCTGTCGAACCTGGACGCCAAGCTGCGCATCCAGGTCCGGCAGACCATCGCCGACCTGCAACGAGAGGCCGGCATCACCACCGTCTTCGTCACTCATGACCAGGAAGAGGCGCTGGCGCTGTCAGATCAGATCGCGGTCATGCAAAAGGGCCGGGTGGCGCAGTTGGGCACACCGCGCGACGTCTATGGGCATCCCGCCAGCGGCTATGTCGCGGACTTCATCGGCGCCGCGAACTTGCTGCCCGTGCAATGCGTGGCTGCAGCCTCAGGAACCGTGCGGCTGGACCTGGATGGATACGCCATTGCCGCGCACGCGCCTGCGCCCTTGAACGGCGCGGCCGTACTGGTCGCGCGGCCCGAAGATATCCGACTGTCGGCGTCCCCGGGGCCCGGCGTACCCGCGCGCATCCTGGCGGAACAGTACCTGGGGATCAAGATGAACTACCGCGTTCAGCTGCCCGGCGGCCGTCTCATGAACGTGGACGTGCATGGCGGCCAAGCCTCGCCGCTTTCCCGCGGCATGACGGTCAGCCTGGCGTTCGACCCCAGCAAGACTCTGGTGTTGGCGTCATGAAGCGGCTGATCTCCTCACTGCGGTCCCCCTGGACCTGGCTGTCGCTGGCGGTGTTGGCCGTGCTGGCCGTCTTCCTGGTGTGGCCGGTGCTGAACATCCTGTCGGCCAGCGTGCTGGCTCGCAACGAAGACGGCCATTCGGGCTGGCGCCTGCTGTTGTCCGACCCGCGCTACCTGCGCGCCATCGGCAACACCCTGATGCTGGGAGCCGGCGTCACGGTGCTGGCCGCCGGCATCGGCGTGCCGCTCGCCTACCTGACCGCGCGCCACCGCTATCCCGGCAAAGTCCTGGTGTCGATCCTGCCGCTGATCACGCTGGTCATCCCCGAAGTGATCGGCGCGCAGACCTGGTTGATGATCCTGGGCAACAACGGCGTACTGACGCGCGCCCTGCGCGACGGGCTGGGGCTGGACATCCCTTCGTTCTACGGCTGGCCCGGCCTGCTCATCGTCATGACCTTCACCTACTACGCCTATATCTACATCGGCACGCTGGCGGCGATCCGCGGTTTCGATTCGCAATTGGAAGAAGCCGCGCAAAGCCTGGGCACATCGCCATCCGTGTCGCGGCTGAAGGTCATGGCGCCGGTCGTGATGCCCGCCATCCTGGCCAGCGCCCTGCTGGTGTTCACCATGGTGGTGGGCAACTTCGCCACCTCGATGATCCTGGGGCACGAGGTCGAACTACTGTCCGTCCTGACTTACCAGGCGTCGGTATCCGAAACCGGCAGCGACCCGGTCATGCAAAGCACGCTGGCGACCACATCGATTTCGCTGGTGATGCTGGCGCTCTTTCTTCAACGCTGGATCGTGTCGCGCGGACGCTACGAGATCACGCAAGGGCGCGGCGCGCCCGCCACGCCCTTGCGTGGCCCACGCGCGCTGGCAATGGCTGGCGCCGCGCTGGGCGTCATGGCGCTGTCCATGCTGCCGTTGGGAACCCTGGCCGCGGGCGCCTTTACCCGCGCCAACGGCCCCGTGATGCGTTGGGGTGAATGGACGGCCGCACACCTTGAACGCGTGTTGATCAGCGCGCCGGCGCCGGTCCTGAATTCCATCGTCTACGCTGGCGTGGCCACCCTGATCGCCATCGCCTTCAGTACGCTGGCCAGCTATTTGATCGTCAAGAAGCGCAACCTGCTGACGCCTTGGCTGGATTACCTCAGTTCGATTCCGCTGGCGCTGTCGGGCACGGTGATCGGCATCGGCCTGCTGATGACTTTCGGCCACGGCGCGTTCGATCTTTCAGGTACCGCTGCGTTGATCGTGCTGGCCTACATCGTGCGGCGCTTGCCGTTCGGCGTGCGCAACGCCTCGTCCACGCTCTTCAACTTGCCCGACTCCATCGAAGAGGCGTCCGTCAGCCTGGGCGTGCCGCCATTGGCGTCATTCTTGAAAGTCGTACTGCCGCTGATGGCGCCGGCCATCGCTGCCGCGGCCGTGTTGACCTGGACCACCACCGTGTCGGAGCTGAGCGCGTCGGTCATCGTGTATTCGCCGGGGCACGAAACCCTGCCCATTCAGATTTTCCGGTTGATCGACAGTGGCCTCATGGCCCAGGCGTCGGCCTACGGTCTGGTCCTGATCACCGTGATCCTGGCGCCCGTGCTGCTGGCGACCCGGATATTCAAGCTGCGGCTCTTCGCCTGAGCCGGCTGCTTTCACCCCTAGCGCAAGAGGCCTCCTGATGATTCATCTTCCCCCGCTTAGCCGCCGCCAGGTGCTCAAGCTACTGGCCGCCAGCGGCGGCGCCTGCGCCCTGCCCGCCCGCGCGCTGGCCCAACGCGCCGAGCAAGTCGTGCTGTACACCACGCTGAATTCGCAGTCGGTGGAAACGGCCAATGACATGGCCCGTGAAAAAATGCCCGGCGTCCGGCCCAGCGCGGTCGTCGGCGGTAGCAGCCAGCTGCTTAAACGGATCGAAGCCGAAGCGGCCAAACCAAAGAGCGATTTGTTCTGGACGTCCAGCGCCAACATCATGAATGCCTACCGGGCGCTGTTCGAGCCCTACCTGTCTCCGGAGGCCGCGGCGATCCCCGGCACGCTGCATGGCCCCGACAAGCTTTGGACAGCCGCCAACATCCATATCGTGGTGGCCATGGTCAACGCGCGCCAGCTTGCTGGCGCCGCGCCGGCCAGTTGGGCCGATCTGGCCGACCCCCGGTTCAAAGGCAAGATCATCATTGGCGACCCGGGCAACAGCTCGACCGCATATACGGCATTGTGGGGTATCGAGCGCGTCCTGGGGGACGCGGGCCTGAAAGCCCTGGCGCGCAACGTCAGCGTCTCGACCTCGGCCTCGCATGTGGTGCGCAGCGTCGGCCAGGGCGAATACGCCGTCGGCATCACCTTCGAATCCACGGCCTACCCCTATGTGGCCGGCGGCCAGAAAGAGATCGGCATCATGTATCCGGAAGACGGCACCTTCACCGTGGCCGACAACATGGCGCTGGTAAAAGGCGGCCCAAATCCGAAGGCCGCGCGTCGCATGTATGACCTGCTGCTATCACGCGATATGCAGTTGGCCCTGTTGCAAAACGCGTACCGGCGCCCCAGCCGCAACGACATCGACGTCAGCAAGCACCTGGGCATGCCGCCGCTTGCAGACATCCGGATCGTGGCCGCGGACGAAGCCCGCGCCGCCGCCGACCGCGATGCTTTCTTGCGCCGGTGGCGGGCGCACGTGGCAGCGGCGCGCGCCGGCTGATGCGCCCTGGGCAGGAGCCGCCCGCGTGTTCGCAAAAAAAACGGCCCGAAGGCCGCTTTTCCGTTGGGCTTACCAGCGATACCGCAAGCTTGCCTTCACCGAACGCTGGTAGCCATACCAGCACCAGGAATCGCCCGAGCAAGACGCGATGTACTCCTTATCAAAGAGGTTCTGCACGTTCAGCGCCACCTGCATGCCCTTCAACGACGGCGACACGCGGCCCAGGTCGTAATCCAGCATCAGGTCGAACAATGTGACGGACGGCACCTTCATCGTGTTGGTGTCGTTCGCGTACGAGGAGCCGATGTAACGCACCCCGCCCCCCACGCCCATGCCGGCCAGCGGCCCATCCTGCAGTTGGTACCGCGCCCATGCCGACGCCTGTTGCGACGGCACGCCCACCGGCGTCTTGCCCTTCAGATCCAGACCGGCCAAGCTGGGATTTGCCTTGGTGTATTCGTTGTTCATCAACGAATACGCCGCCACCAGCGTCAGCCCGCGCAACGGTTCCGTCTTCGCTTCCAACTCGATCCCCTGCGTGCGCAGTTCACCCGCCTGGATCGAGCACCGGCCGCCCGCCGTGCCGCAGATATGCGTCGGATCGGGATCGGTCGTCGTCATGTTCTCGCGGCGGATATCGAAGGCCGCGAACGACAGCATCGTGGCGCTGCCCGGCGGCTGGTACTTGATGCCGACTTCGTACTGGTTGCCTTCAATCGGCTTGAAGGGCACGTTCTGCCAACCCGTGCCCGATTGCGGCTCGAACGATTCGGAATAGCTGAAGTACGGCGCCACGCCA
The DNA here is from genome assembly GCF_057334215.1 of Achromobacter maghribensis. Taxonomy (NCBI): domain Bacteria; kingdom Pseudomonadati; phylum Pseudomonadota; class Betaproteobacteria; order Burkholderiales; family Alcaligenaceae; genus Achromobacter; species Achromobacter maghribensis. The sequence goes on from NZ_JBHFII010000047.1 coordinate 141,782, forward strand.
TTGTCGAAGTTGTAGATCACGCCCAGCCGGCCCGTGAACGCCTCGGCGTTCAGTGACGACGGCGCGACGCGGCCCGACGCGATCGTGGTGGTTTCACCCACCGTGCGCGACCAGTCATAGCGTCCGCCCAGCAGCACCGACAATCGGTCGATCTTGATCTGGTCCTGGAAGTACAGGCCGGTCTGATACTGCTTGGATGTCGCGTCAGTCGAAAAGGCCGGCACCGGGATGTTCTGATGGTTATCCGGATTCAACACATACAACGGCGGCGCGCTGCCAAAGCCGGACAAGGTATCCGTCTTGACGTGCTGGTAATCGAAACCCAGCAGCACGGTGTGCCCGAACGCGCCCGTGTTGAAGCGCGCTTGCATGTTGTTATCGATGGTCAGGGCGCCAACATCCACATCGGTCGCGATCGACGCGCGCTGCTGATACAGGTAGTTGGGGTCCAGATAGCCGAAGTTGGAATTGGACGCACCGTAAACGCTTCGGTACGTTGCCTCGGAACGCGTCCAGCGCAGGCTTTGCGTCGCCTTGAACGTGTCGTTGAACCGGTGGTCCAGCACGTAACCCAGCGAATAGCTCTTGCGGTCGCTCTTTTCGAAATTGGCGTCGCCGTCGTAGTAATCGGCAGGCAAGCGGATGCCATCCGGCGCCCGTTGCAGCGTGCGCATCGACGACAAACTGCCGTACGATCCCATATCGGGATCCCGCTGGAAATTCGTCAGCACGGTCAGCGAGGTGTCGCCGTTGGGCTTCCAGGTGAAGGCCGGCGCCACGAAATAGCGGCGTTCCTTGGTGTCCTTGACCTGGCCGTCGGACAGGTAACCCGAGCCGACCAGGCGATAGAGGTACTTGCCGTCTTCGTCGACGGGGCCCCCAAAATCAAAGTTGGCGCGGCGGTAATCATAGTTGCCGACTTGCACTTCCACTTCGCGTAGCGTCTCTTCCAGCGGGCGCTTGCTGACCTGGTTCACCACGCCGCCTGGGCCGCCCTGGCCATACATGACCGACGCCGGCCCTTTCAGGACATCCACTCGCTCAAGGCGGTAGGCGTCCACTTGCGGCAAGGCGTCGCGGCCGCCGAACACCCGCAAGCCGTCCAGGTAGGTCGACGCCGAAAAGCCGCGCACCGTGAACTGGTCCAGGCGCGTGGCCGTGGCGCCGCGCGACTCGGTCGCCACGCCCGCCGTATAGCGCAGCACCTGATTCAAGGTCTGCGCGCCCTGCTCCGTGATCTGTTCACGCGTTACGACGGACACCGATTGCGGCGTCTCGATCAGCGGCGTGTCGGTCTTCGTTGCGCTGACGCTGGCGCGGGCGACATACCCGACCGTGGGCGCCAACGCGCTGTCCGCCATTCCGGACACGGTCACCGGTGCCAGCACAAGCGCATCGCCCGACGACGCCGCCGGCGCAGGCGCCAGCGTCCAGGTGTTGCCCGATTGTGCGCGTGCCTGCAAGCCGCTGCCCGACAACAGGCGGGCAAAGCCCGCGCCCACCGAATACGCGCCGTTCAGCCCGTCCGACCGGCGACCGCGCACCAGCGCGGGGTCGAATGACAGGATCACACCCGCGCTGCGCGCGAACTGCGTCAGCGCATCGGCCAGTTCCCCGGCGGGGATCTGGTAGCTACGCTGGGCATTGGCGGCGGCGGGGGTGGATTGCGCCCAAGCCACGGGCATGCCGGCGGCAAACGCGCCCGCGCAAGTTGCGGCCAACACGGCCATGCGGCCGGCGGTCAGCGTGGAGCGCAAGCGCGCGTGTGATGAAGCAGACACAGAAACTCTCCCTGTACGGTGGTCTATCTCTGCCTTTCCGTATGGGAATCGAAAACCTGCAACCCGCCAGAAAAAAAAGATGTAACGCTCAGGCTTGGCGCGGGCCAACCTGCAGCCAATATTGCGTGTGCCGCGTCACCGAGATAGGCAATGCGGGTTCCAGCGCCTTGAGCGCGCGTTCGGCATCGTCCAGCGGGAAGACACCCGACAACCGCAGGGCCGCCACCGCCGGGTCCACCCGGATCAGTCCTACACGCTGGCGCGCCAGGTACTGGGCGAAATAATCCAGGCGCCAGTCCTTCGCCACCACCAGCCCGTCCACCCAGGCCAGACGGTCCGGGTCGGCGGCATGGCGGTCGATCTGGCCGCCCGCCGCGAATCCCAGGCGTTCACCCGCGGCGGCATGCGTCCACACGCCGTCGCGCCATAGCGCCACGCTGCCTTCGTATACGCCCAGGCGTGACCCCTCGCCCGTGCGGCGCACATCGAACCGGGCGCGTTCGGCGCGAAGTTCTCCATACCCCGTGTCCACGCGCAACGCGCCGATGCCGGGTCGCGATTCGGTGTTCACCAGCATTTCGCCGCGCAGCAGGTCGATGCCCCGGACATTGCCGCTCAGGTGCAGGCGCACCGCGCTGTCGCTGTTCAGCGTGATGTTCAGGCCATCAGCCAGCGCCACCGTGCGGCGCTCGCCCACCTCCGTGCTCAGGTCGGCGGCCAGACGTTGCCACGGCGCATGCTGGTAGCCAGCCCACCCCGTGGCGGCCAGGCCGGTGAACGCCAGCAAGCCGCGCAGCGCCGTGCGGCGTGCGCGCGACGGCGGCGCATTCAGCGCGGCGTGCGCCAACGCCGCGGGCACCCGGCGCGCATCGCGGCCAATGACCTGCAAGCGATCCCAGGCCTGTTGGTGCGAGGCGTCCGCCTGAAGCCAGGCGGCACAGGATTCCCGTTCGTGCGCGTTGGCCAGGCCCGACTGCAGCTTGGCCCACCAGGCGATGGCCTGGCGCACTACCGGGTCCGGCGGCATGCCGCGCGCGGCGTCACTCATAGAAGGCGGCATAGCACGCGGACATCGCGCGCACCATGTACTGTTGGACGGAACTGAGGGACACGCCCAGGCGCCGGGCGATTTCGGGATACGTCAGGCCGTCCAGCTGCGACAGCAGGAAAGCCGAACGGGCCTTGGGCGGCAGCCCGTCCAGCAGGCGGTCCAGTTGCATCAGCGATTGCAGTTGCTCGGCCTGCGTCTCGGGGGAAGGCGCATAGGCCTCGGGCAGCGTGGCCAGATACGCCAGGTACGAATACTCAAGCGCGGCATGACGCTGATGGTCCACCACCAGCCCCTTGGCGATCGTGGTCAGCAGGGCGCGCGCCTCGTTCACGCGCACCACTTTGCGGCCCTGGATCACCCGGACGAAGACATCCTGCGCCAGGTCCTCCGCGCGGTGCTCGCAACCCAGCTTGCGGCGCAACCAGCCGAACAGCCAGGGGCGATGTTCGCGGTACAAGCCATCGACAGGCGCGACAGCGGTGTCGGCGCACGGGATCGATGCGGGAAGATAAGGGGAGGACACGATTGAGACGGCGGCGCGGGACCAGAAGTCTCAAAATCTTAATTGATAATGACTAGCGTTACCAATCCTATATCCGTTCGGCCCCTGCAACAGAGGCCGTATGCGGCATAACTACAACGTCACCGCCAACCGGCGCTCGGATTCCAGGTATTCGCGCGACTGCATTTCAAGAATGCGCGACACGGTGCGATGGAATTCATTGGCCAGCGCGCCTTCGGTGTAGATTTCCTCGGGTTCGCATTCGGCCGACATGATGAGCTTGACGCGATGGTCGTAGAACACATCGATCAGCCACGTGAAGCGGCGCGCCTCGGACGCTTGGCGCGGCCCCATCTTCGGCACGCCGGACAGGATCACGGCATGAAAACGGTTGGCCAGTTCCAGATAGTCGTTCTGCGACCGGGGACCGCCGCAGAGCGTGGCGAAATCAAACCACACCACCGAGCCCGCCAGCGCCAGCGCGCGGATCTCCCGGTGCTCGATGTGCAGCAGCGGCTCCTGCGGCGGCGTGTCGGCCAGGCTGTCGAACGCCTTCTGCAGCGCGGCTTGGGCGTGTTCGTCCAGCGGCGTGTGATAGCACTGCACCTGTTCCAGTGAACGGCGACGGTAATCGATGCCGGCGTCCACGTTCATCACGTCCATGCGCGACTGGATCAGCGCGATGGCGGGCAGCACGCGGTCGCGGTGCAGGCCATCGGTGTACAGCGTCGAGGGTTCGTAATTGGACGTCATCACGAAGGACGTGCCGTATTCAAACAATTTGAGCAGCAGGCGGTGCAGGATCATCGCATCGGCCACATCCGACACGTGGAATTCGTCAAAGCAGATCAGGCGGTAGCGCTTGGCCACCCGCTTGGCCACTTCATCCAGCGGATCTTGCATGCCCTTCACTTCTTCCAGCTCGCGGTGCACGCCACGCATGAACTCGTGGAAGTGCAGGCGCGTCTTGCGCACCACGGGCACGGTGGCATAGAACGCATCCATCAGGAAGCTCTTGCCACGACCCACGCCGCCCCACAGATACACGCCGCGCGGCACGTCGGGCCGGTTCAGCAGCTTCTTCAACGCGTTCGAGCGCATCGATTTGAACTTGAGCCATTCATCGTAATAGCGCTGCAGGCGGTCGATCGCCAGCTTCTGGGCGGCATCGGGCTCGTAGCCGCGCTCGGCCAGGGCGTGTTCGTAGTATTCGCGGACGTTCATGTGGATCAGATAACCTTGACGATGCCCCACGACACGCATGCATCGCATGCTTCCCACCCCGTGGGGTGCTTCTATCTTGGGGCGGCCCGGCGATAAAAAAAAGGGCGGGTTCTGGAACCCGCCCCCTGTCTTGCTCAGGTCAAGCGTCGCTTAGAAGTTCAGCGCGCGCTTGTCCACGGCCAGAGCGGCTTCTTTCACGGCTTCCGACAGCGTCGGGTGCGCGTGGCAGATGCGGGCGATGTCTTCGGCGGCGCCGCGGAATTCCATGATGGTCACGGCTTCCGAGATCAGTTCCGAGGCCATCGGGCCCACGATGTGCACGCCCAGGACTTCGTCGGTCTTGGCGTCGGCGATGACCTTGGCAAAGCCCGTCGTGTCGCCCAGCGCGCGGGCGCGGCCGTTGGCCAGGAACGGGAAGCTGCCAGCCTTGTACTCGCGGCCTTCGGCCTTGAGCTGCTGTTCAGTCTTGCCCACCCAGGCGATTTCCGGCGACGTGTAGATGACCCACGGCACGGTGTCGAAGTTGACGTGGCCATGCTGGCCGGAGATGCGCTCGGCGACTGCCACGCCCTCTTCCTCGGCCTTGTGCGCCAGCATCGGGCCGCGCACGACGTCACCCACTGCCCAGACGTTCGGCAGGTTCGTCTTGCAGTCGGCGTCCACGGCCACGAAGCCGCGTTCGTCCAGCTTCAGGCCCACGGCGTCGGCGTTCAGGCCGCCGGTGTAGGGCACGCGGCCGATCGAGACGATCAGCTTGTCCACCACCAGCTTCTGTTCCGCGCCCTTGGCGTCGACGTAGGGCACGGTCACCGACTTGGCGGTGGCCTTGATCTCGCCGATCTTCACGCCCATCTGGATGTTCAGGCCTTGCTTGGTGAAGGCCTTCAGGGCTTCCTTGGCCACTTGGCCGTCAGCGGCGGCCAGGAATTCCGGCATCGCTTCCAGGATGGTGACGTCGGAACCCAGGCGGCGCCAGACGCTGCCCATTTCCAGGCCGATCACGCCAGCGCCGATCACGCCCAGCGTCTTCGGCACGGCGCCGATGTTCAGGGCGCCGTCGTTGGACAGCACGACCTTTTCGTCAAACGGCAGGCCGGGCAGTTCACGCGCCGACGAACCGGTCGCGACCACGACGTGCTTGGCAACCAGGTCTTCTTCGGTGGTGCCGGTAACCTTGATGGCCCAGCCGCCTTCCACTTGGCCGCTGAACGCGCCCATGCCGTGGAAGAACGTGACCTTGTTCTTCTTGAACAGGTACAGGATGCCGTCGTTGTTCTGCTTGACCACCGTGTTCTTGCGGCCGATCAGCGTGTCGAGCTTCAGGCTGACGCCCTTGACTTCGATGCCGTGCTCGGCGAAGTGGTGGTTGGCTTGTTCGAAGTGCTCGGACGATTGCAGCAGCGCCTTGGACGGGATGCAGCCGACGTTGGTGCAGGTGCCGCCAGGTGCCGGACCGCCTTGGCCATTTTGCCAGGCGTCGATGCAAGCGACCGACATGCCGAGTTGCGCGGCGCGGATGGCAGCGATGTAGCCGCCAGGGCCAGCGCCAATCACGACGACGTCAAATTGTTTGGACATAGTGTTCTCGCGTGTGAGATGTGGGGTGGAACTCGCCCCGCCCGACGCGGTGGCGCCGGAGGCCGGCAGAGGGCCGGCCGGGGGGGGGGGGG
>NZ_JBHFII010000047.1:148029-162007 GCF_057334215.1 Achromobacter maghribensis
GGCGGGGGCGCCGCCGGCCCGAAGGCCCGGTGCGGCGCCGCGCGCGGAGCGTCGAGATTACAGGTCCAGCAACAGACGCTGCGGATCTTCCAGGGCGTCCTTCATGGCGACCAGGCCCAGCACGGCTTCGCGGCCGTCGATGATGCGGTGGTCGTAGGACAGCGCCAGGTAGTTCATCGGGCGGATAACGATCTGGCCGTTTTCGACAACGGCGCGATCCTTGGTGGCGTGAACGCCCAGGATGGCCGATTGCGGCGGGTTGATGATCGGGGTCGACAGCATCGAACCGAACACGCCGCCGTTGGAGATCGAGAACGTACCGCCGGTCATTTCTTCAATGCCCAGCTTGCCGTCAGCGGCGCGGCGGCCAAAGTCGGCGATGGTCTTTTCGATTTCAGCGATGGACAGCTGGTCGGCGTTGCGCAGGATCGGCACCACCAGGCCACGCGGGCTGCCGACAGCGATACCGATGTCGAAGTAGCCGTGATAGATGATGTCCTTGCCGTCGATCGATGCGTTGATCAGCGGGTACTTCTTCAGCGCGGCCACGGCGGCCTTGACGAAGAACGACATGAAGCCCAGCTTGATGCCGTGTTCCTTTTCGAACTTGTCCTTGTACTTGCTGCGCAGATCGATGACCGCTTGCATGTTCACTTCGTTGAACGTGGTCAGGATTGCGTTTTCTTGCTGCGATTGCAGCAGGCGCTCGGCGATGCGGGCGCGCAGGCGGCTCATCGGCACGCGCTGTTCCGGACGGCCGTCCAGCGACAGCGTGGTCGGGGCCGGGGCGGCCGGGGCCTTGGCCGGAGCAGCCTTGGCGGCAGGAGCGCCGGCAGCCAGGGCGTCGCCCTTGGTCACGCGGCCATCGCGGCCGGTGCCGGCCACGGAAGCGGCGTCAACGCCCTTCTCGGCCAGGATCTTGGCGGCGGCGGGCGATGCCACGCCGGCAGCAGCCGACGAAGCGGGCGCAGCGGCGGGGGCCGGGGCGGCAGCGGCTTGTTCGGCGGCCTTGGGGGCTTCGGCCGGGGCGGTCGCGGCGGCGGCGGCCTTGGCGGCGGTGTCGATGCGGGCCAGTACTTCGCCCGAGGTCACGGTGCTGCCATCGCCCTTGACGATTTCAGCCAGCACGCCCGAGGCGGGCGCCGGCACTTCCAGCACGACCTTGTCGGTTTCGACTTCGATCAGGATTTCGTCCGCTTCAACGGCAGCGCCCGGCTGCTTCTTCCAGGTCAGCAGGGTCGCTTCGGAGACGGATTCGGAAAGTTGGGGGACGACGACGTCGGTGATAGCCATTTTGTTTGTTCCGTAAAGTTGTGTTCTGGTCACGCGGCGCGGCAAGGTTCGAAACGGGGTTCCAAAACGCTTGCCGCCCGCGGCGCGTGCATCAAGTCAGGGTTACTTCGTCAACATGACCTTGAACTTGGGCGCGAAAGCCGTTTCGATCAGGGCCTTCTGCTGCTCTTGGTGCTTGGCCAGGTAGCCCACGGCCGGCGATGCCGACGCGGCACGACCAGCGTAGCCCAGCTTCTGGCCTTCGACCATGTTCTCGTACACGTGATGCTGAACGTAGAACCAGGCGCCTTGGTTCTGCGGTTCGTCCTGAACCCAGATCACTTCGGTTGCCTTCGGGTACTTGCGCAGTTCCGTTTCGAACGCCTTGTGGGCGAACGGGTACAGCTGCTCGACACGGATGATCGCGACATTGTCGGCGCCACGCTCGCGGCGGGCGTTGACCAGGTCGTAATACACCTTGCCCGAGCAAGCCAGCACGCGCTTGACCTTGCTTGCGTCGATCGTGTCGTCCACTTCGCCGATCACCGGGCGGAAGCTGCCACCGGCCAGATCGGTCAGGGGCGAACCTGCGTCCTTGTTGCGCAGCAGCGACTTCGGCGTGAACAACACCAGCGGCTTGCGGAACGGGCGGATCATCTGGCGACGCAGCACATGGAAGATCTGCGAAGCCGAGGTCGGCTGGATCACTTGCATGTTGTTGTCGGCGCACAGTTGCAGGAAGCGCTCGATGCGGCCCGAGGAGTGCTCGGGGCCTTGGCCTTCGTAGCCGTGCGGCAGCATCAGCGTCAGGCCCGACTGGCGGCCCCACTTGGCTTCGCCGGAGCTGATGAACTGGTCGATCACGACCTGGGCGCCGTTGACGAAGTCGCCAAACTGGCCTTCCCAGATGGTCAGCGTGTTCGGCTCGGCGCTGGAGTAGCCGTATTCAAAGCCCAGCACCGCCTCTTCGGACAGCACGGAGTCGATGACGGTGAACGGGGCCTGGCCTTCCGACACGTTCTGCAGCGGAATGTAGGTGCCGTCGTTCCAGCGTTCGCGGTTCTGGTCGTGCAGCACGGCGTGGCGGTGCGTGAACGTGCCACGGCCCGAATCCTGGCCGGTGATGCGGATGGCGTAGCCCGAGGACACCAGGGTTGCGAAGGCGAGGTGTTCGCCCATGCCCCAGTCCAGGTTCATTTCGCCCTTGGCCATCGTGCGGCGGTCGTTCAGCAGCTTGGCCACCAGCGGGTGCACCGTGAAGCCTTCCGGAACCGTCGTGATGCGTTCGCCGATGCGCTTGAGTTCAGCCAGCGGCACGGCCGTGTCGGCCTGGTCGGTCCACTTGGCGCCCAGGAACGGCGACCAGTCGATGGCGTACTTGCTCTTGTAGTCGGTCAGCACCGGTTCGATGGTGCGCTGGCCGTCTTCCATCAGCTGACGGTAGTCCTTGACCAGTTGATCGGCTTCGCCTTCAGCCAGCACGCCTTGCGTGGTCAGCTTGTCGGCATACAGCTTGCGCGTGCCGGGGTGATGGCCGATGCGCTTGTACATCAGGGGCTGCGTCAGCGACGGGGTGTCTTGCTCGTTGTGGCCCAGCTTGCGGAAGCAAACGATGTCCACGACGATGTCGTGACGGAATTGCAGGCGGTAGTCCAGCGCCAGCTTGGTGACGAACACCACGGCTTCGGGGTCGTCGCCGTTGACGTGGAACACCGGGGCTTCGATCATCTTGACGACGTCGGTGCAATACAGCGTCGAACGCGAATCGCGCGGGTCGGACGTCGTGAAGCCGATCTGGTTGTTGATGACGATGTGCAGCGTGCCGCCCGTGCCGTAGCCACGGGTTTGCGCCAGGTTCAGCGTTTCCATGACCACGCCCTGGCCGGCGAAAGCCGCGTCGCCGTGCACCAGCACCGGCAGCACTTGCTTGCCTTCGGCATCGCCGCGGCGTTCCTGGCGAGCGCGCACGCTGCCTTCGACCACGGGGTTGACGATTTCCAGGTGGGACGGGTTGAACGCCAACGACAGGTGGACCGGACCGCCACGGGTGGACAGGTCGGACGAGAAGCCGTTGTGGTACTTCACGTCGCCGTCGGTCAGGCCTTCGGCGTGCTTGCCTTCGAACTCGGCGAACAGGTCGCCGGGCATCTTGCCCATGATGTTCACAAGCAGGTTCAGGCGGCCGCGGTGGGCCATGCCGACCACGATTTCCTGAACGCCGTTTTCACCGGCGTGGTTCACCACTTCGTCCATCGAGGCGATGAAGCTTTCGCCGCCTTCCAGCGAGAAACGCTTCTGGCCGACGTACTTCGTGTGCAGGAAGCGCTCGAGCCCTTCGGACTCGGTCAGTTGCTGCAGGATGTGGCGCTTTTCTTCGGCCGAGTAGGCCGGCGCGCCCAGCGTGGTTTCCAGGCGCTCCTGGATCCAGCGCTTGGCGGCGGGGTCGGAGATGTGCGTGAATTCAGCACCGACGCTGCGGCAATACGTGTCACGCAGAGCCTTCAGGATGTCGCGCAGCGTCATCGTGCTGGCGGTCGTGAAGTAGGTGTTGGTGGCCGAGTAGGTCTGGTCCAGATCGGCTTCGGTCAGGCCGTAGAAGGCGGGATCGAGTTCCGGGATCGGGGGACGTTCCTGGCGCTTGAGCGGGTCCAGGTCGGCCCAGCGCGAGCCCAGCGAGCGGTAGGCGGCAATCAGCGATTGCACCGAAACCTGCTTGCTGGCGACGCTCAGGTCGGGTTCAGCCGAGCGTTGCACGAAGGCATTGGCCTTGGCGCGCTGGGCAAACGATTCGACGATGGGAGCGTGGGCCTGGTCGCGAGTGGATTCCTGGCCATCGGTAGCGGGAGCGTGCTGCAACTGGTCGAAATACTCACGCCAATTGTCAGGAACCGAACCGGGGTTGTCGAGGTAGGCTTCGTAAAGCTCCTCAACATATGGGGCGTTACCCCCAAAGAGATAAGACGTGGATAGAGATTCTATTTCCGAAGACATATCGCTTCACCTTTACGAGTGCTTCACTCGACACGATGCAGGAAAACCTTCCGCAGCACGGGCTTCCCGTTAAGCGGATCGCAGGGGCAGAAGGCGCGTACAAGCCTTGATAGCCGTATGTTTGAAAGTATAACCCTTTGAGTTTATGGGCGTCTTGCTGCATTTGCGTGACGCAAAAGCCCGTGCGGAATACCTGCATGCGGCTTTGGAATGTCCGTCGAACGCCTGCAATCCAGCCGTCTACGCGCCATCAAATTCCGTCAATCGAAAATGCCGCAGCGCGTCATTTTCAGGCGCTCCAAACAAGAGTGTTGCGCAATAGCCGCGTCATACCGGCAGCGAGGTCGTGGACAGGATCCCTTTCAACACAAAAAAGGTGCGGATCTGGCGTACGCCGGGCAGCTTGATGATCTCGCCCGCATGCAGCTTGTTGAAGCGTTCCAGATCGCGGATGCGCAGCATCAGGAAGTAGTCGAATTCGCCGGCCACCAGATGGCACTCCAGGCAACCGCTGATACCGCGCGCTGCTTCCTCGAAATCGGTGAAGGACTCTGGCGTGGAACGGTCCAGCACCACGCCCACGATCACCAGCGTGGCCATGTCGACCGCGCCCGGCTCCAGTAGCGCGACCGTCTTCTTGATGACGCCTTCCGCCTTCAGCTTTTCCACCCGCCGCAGGCAGGCGGCCGGGCTAAGGTGGACGCGCGCGCTCAGGTCCAGGTTGGTGATCTGCGCGTCATCCTGCAGCACGCGCAGGATGTGGCGGTCGATGCGGTCCAGGCCCGGCGTGGCGGTCATTTGATGCGTCCCTGAAAATTTAATTTCGTTAATGTTTTTATATTCGAAATATCCAATTCCCAGCAACGCCCATTAATAACTTTAAACACGGAAAACGAATAAATAACGCAATTGACCGCAAATCCCGGCGATTCCTATGATTTCCTATCCGCGCCACCCGGCCGGCCCGGACCTTTCCTTCAGGAGCCCGCATGGATCTGCAACGATTCCCCCGCCATCGCCTGACCTTCGGCGACACCCCCATCGAAAAGCTCGACCGCCTGTCCGCGCACCTTGGCGGCAAGGTCGAGATTTACGCCAAACGCGAAGACTGCAATAGCGGCCTGGCCTTCGGCGGCAACAAGCTGCGCAAACTGGAATACCTGATTCCGCAGGCGCTCGAGCAAGGCTGCGACACGCTGGTGACGATCGGCGGCATCCAGTCGAACCACACCCGCATGGTGGCCGCCGTCGCCGCCAAGCTGGGCCTGGCCTGCGTGCTGGTCCAGGAGAACTGGGTGGACTATTCCGACGCGGTCTATGACCGGGTCGGCAACATCATGATGAGCCGCCTGATGGGCGCCGACGTGCGGCTGGTGGACCAGGGCTTCGACATCGGTTTCCGGCGCAGCTGGGAAGAGGCGCTGGAAGACGTGAAGAAACGCGGCGGCAAGCCTTATGCCATTCCCGCCGGCGCGTCCGACCACGAATTGGGCGGGCTGGGCTACGTGGGGTTCGCCGAAGAGGTGCGCCGGCAGGAGGCCGACCTGGGATTCAAGTTCGACTACATCGTCGTGTGCGCCGTCACCGGCAGCACCCAGGCGGGAATGGTGGTGGGCTTTGCCGCCGACGGACGCGCCGACCGCGTCATCGGCATCGATGCGTCGGCCACGCCGGAACAGACGCGTGCGCAAATTCTTCGGATCGCGCGGCGCACGGCGGATCTGGTGGGGCTTGAGACCGGCATCGCCGACAGCGACGTGGTGCTGGACACGCGCTACGCGTATCCGGCCTACGGCCTGCCGTCGGCAGAAACCAACGACGCCATCCGCACCTGCGCGCGTCTGGAAGGCATGATGACCGACCCGGTCTACGAAGGAAAATCCATGCAGGGCATGATGGACCTGATCCGCCGCGGCGACATCCCTGCCGGCTCGAAAGTCCTGTATGCGCACCTGGGAGGGGTGCCGGCGATCAACGCCTACAGCTTTCTGTACCGCAACGGCTAACGAAGGCTTCGGCGCGGCCGGGTTCGGATCGATGGGATGGCCGGCCGGCGACCTGCGCTGAACCGGCCGCCGCCCTGCTTCGGCCTACTTCGTCTTGGCGCCCGCCTGGAACCAGGCGCCGATCAACGCGCGCTCATCGTCGGTCATGCCGGTGGAATTGGCCATCGGCATGATCTTCGCGACCACCACTTGCTGGTAGACGGCTTGGGCGTGCGTCGCGATCTGCTCGGCGGAATCCAGCCGCACGTTCTTCATCTGCACTTGCGCGCCGTGGCACAGCAGGCAGCGCTGGTCGAACACCTGGCGCACCTGCACGAACCCCACCTCTTTGGACACGGCGGCCACGGCCGGCGCCGCCACCGGCACGGGCCGCATCCAGATGATGGTCAGGCCCAGCACCGCCACGCCCAGCAGCGCATACGGCAACGGATTGCGCGCATTGCCCAGCTTGAAGCGGTGACGCACCACGAAGAACTGCCGAATGGCCGCGCCGCCCAGCATGATCAACAGCAGCACGATCCAGTTGTACGGATGCGTGTAGGTGAAGCTGTAGTGGTTGCTCATCATGGCGAACAGCACCGGCAGCGTGAAGTACGTGTTGTGCACGCTGCGCTGCTTGCCACGCTGGCCGTTGACCGGATCCACCGGCTTGCCGGCCCGCATCGCCGCCACGTTCTTGCGCTGCCCTGGAATGATCCAGAAAAACACGTTGCCGCTCATGGTGGTGGCCATCATGGCGCCCACCAGCAGGAAGGCCGCGCGCCCCGCGAACCAGTGGCAGGCCAGCCACGAGGCCAGCGCGATGAACACCGCCAACAGCACGCCGACGACGGTGTCGCCATGCTTGCCGCGGCCGAACCAGCGGCAGATGCCGTCGTAGACAAGCCAGAACACCACGAAGAACGCCAGCGCTACCGCCACTGCAGTGCCGGGCTGCCAGTCCATCTTCGTGCGGTCGATCAGATAGGTGCTGGCATTCCACAGGTAAGACACGGTGAACAACGCGAAACCGGTCAACCAGGTGCTGTAGCTTTCCCAGAACGACCAGTGCAGGTGGTCGGGCAGCGTCTTGGGCTGCATCGCGTACTTCTGCATGTTGTAGAAGCCGCCGCCGTGCACCGCCCATTGCTCGCCGCCCACGCCTTTAGCGGCCGACTCCGCGTCGCGGGGCTTCTCCAGGCTGTTGTCCAGCATCACGAAGTAGAACGACGTGCCGATCCACGCGATGCCGGTGATGATATGGGCCCACCGCAGCAGCAGATTGACCCAATCCAGGTAATAGCTTTCCATGCACGCCCCCGCAGTGGACGGGCCTGTCATAGGCTCCGCCGCACTGCCTACCACCGCGGGCGCTGTAAGCAGAAGTTGGATCGCGCACAAGGCCGGCAGGCCCCGCACCGCTGCGATCAAGTGCTGAAAATTGTATGCATGTTTTGTCCACAAGGCTATCAGCGGCAGCCGCGCGCGGCATCAGGAATACCCTGATGCCCCACACCCCGACCAAGCGTCAGGATCCGCGGTAGGTCGAGTAGCTCCAGGGGCTGACGAGCAGCGGCACGTGGTAATGCTCGTTTGGGTGCGCCACGCCGAAATCCAGGCTGACCTGATTCAGGAAATTGGGTTCGGGCAGGGCCACGCCCCGCGCCTTGAAGTACCCCGCCACATCGAACACCAGCCGATACGTGCCCGTGCGCAGGTCCTGGTCGGTGAACAGCGGTTTGGCGCTGCGGCCGTCGGCGTTGAGCGTAAATTGGTTCAGCAACGTGGCGCCGCCATCGCCGGTGGCATAAAGCGCAACGTCCATGCCCGCCGCGGGGCAGCCGTGCATGGTATCCAGTACGTGCGTGGTCAGGCCCAATCGTCTCTCCTCATGCCCGCGGGTGGCCGGGCGCTATCATGGTTATCCTTAATGATGTACATAAATTGTATACAGCTTATTGCTTTCCAGCTATCGTTTAGCCCATCATGAAACCGTCCGCCAACCTGTGCCCGCCCGCCCATTCATGAACACCTACGACTCCACGCTTCCGTACCCCCGCGACCTGATCGGCTACGGCCGCAATCCGCCCCACGCGCAATGGCCGGACCGCGCCCGCATCGCCGTGCAATTCGTGCTGAATTACGAAGAAGGCGGTGAAAACTCCGTGCTGCACGGTGACGCGGGATCCGAACAGTTCCTGTCCGAGATGTTCAATCCGGCCAGCTACCCGGATCGCCATCTCAGCATGGAAGGCATTTATGAGTACGGCTCGCGCGTGGGCGTCTGGCGCATTCTGCGCGAATTCGAAAAGCGGCAGTTGCCGCTGACCGTGTTCGGCGTGGGCATGGCCTTGCAGCGTCATCCCGACCTGACGGCGGCGCTGACCGAACTGGGCCACGAGATCGCCTGCCACGGCTGGCGCTGGGTGCACTACCAGAACGTGGACGAAGCGACCGAACGCGAACACATGCGCCTGGGCATGGACGCCATCACACAGCTGACCGGCACGCGGCCGCTGGGTTGGTACACCGGCCGCGACAGCCCCCGCACGCGCCGGCTGGTGGCGGACTACGGCGGCTTCGAATACGACAGCGACTACTACGGTGACGACCTGCCATTCTGGATGCAGGTGCAGAAAAGCGACGGGTCCGTCGTGCCGCAACTGATCGTGCCCTATACGCTGGACTGCAACGACATGCGCTTCGCCCTGCCCCAGGGCTATTCGCACGCCGACCCGTTCTTCCAGTACCTGAAAGACAGTTTCGACGTGCTCTACGCCGAAGGCGACGACGCGCCCAAGATGCTCAGCATCGGCATGCATTGCCGGCTGCTGGGCCGCCCCGGGCGCATCACGGCGCTGCAACGCTTCCTGGACCACATCGCCCGCCACGACCGCGTCTGGGTGTGCCGCCGGCTGGATATCGCCCGGCACTGGAAAGCCACCCACCCCTATCTTCCCAACCGGTAAGCGCGACAACCATGGCCTACACCCTGGAACAACTCAATGCCGCCACGCCCGACGAGGCCGTGGCCATGCTCGACGGCTTGTACGAGCACTCGCCCTGGATCGCCCGGCAGGCGCTGGCCGCGCGGCCGTTCCGGTCGCTGCCGCATTTGCAGGACCAGATGCGGTGCGTGCTGGATGCGGCCGATATCGAAGCCCGGCTGGCGCTGATCCGCGCCCACCCGGAACTGGCCGGCCGCGCCATGCAGCAGAACGGCCTGACCGCCGAATCCACGAACGAGCAAGACCGGGCAGGCCTCACGCATTGCTCGCCCGAAGAACTGGCGCGCCTGCAGCAGTTGAACGCCGATTACGGCGCCCGCTTCGGCTTCCCCTTCATCCTGGCCGTGCGCGGCGCGCGCGGCACGGGATTGAACCGCCAGCAGATCATCGATGAATTCGCGCGGCGGCTGGACAACCCGCCGGACGTTGAACTCCAGGAGGCCGTGCGCAACATCCACCGCATTGCCGAAATCCGCCTGGCCGACAAGTTCGGCGCCGACCTGGCGCTGGGCAATGACATCTGGGACTGGCAGGAACGCCTCAGCATCCACAGCGACCCCGGCTATGCCGAAAAGGGGCAATTGACCGTCACCTATCTGACCGAGGCCCACCGGGCCTGCGCGCAACGCATCTCGCACTGGATGCGCGACTGCGGCTTCGACGAGGCCGAGATCGACGCGGTGGGCAACGTGGTCGGCCGCTACCGTGCCGACCGTGCCGATGCGCCCACGCTGATGACGGGCAGCCACTACGACACGGTACGCAACGGCGGCAAGTACGACGGCCGCCTGGGCATCTTCGTGCCGATGGCCTGCGTGCGCGAACTGCATCGCCAGGGCCGGCGCCTGCCCTATCACGTGGAAGTGATCGGCTTCGCCGAAGAAGAAGGCCAGCGGTACCGCGCCACGTTCCTCGGGTCGGGCGCGCTGATCGGCGACTTCAAGCCCGAATGGCTGGACCAGAAAGACGCCCAGGGCATCACGATGCGCGACGCCATGCTGCACGCCGGGCTGTGCATCGACGACATCCCCAAGCTGCGCCGCGATCCCGCCCGCTATCTGGGCTTTGTGGAAGTGCATATCGAACAAGGCCCCGTGCTGTTCGAAATGGGCCTGCCGCTGGGCATCGTCACGTCGATCAACGGCAGCGTGCGATACCAGGCCCAGATCTTCGGCATGGCGTGCCACGCCGGCACCACGCCGATGAACCGGCGCCGCGACGCCGCCACCGCCACGGCGGAACTGGCCCTGTACCTGGAGCAGCGCGCGGCGCGCGACGGCGATTCGGTCGGCACGATCGGCATGCTGGAAGTGCCCAGCGGATCCATCAACGTGGTGCCCGGCGAATGCCGCTTCAGCCTGGACTTGCGCGCCCCCAGCGACCCGCAGCGCGACGCGCTGGTGAACGACGTGCTGGCCGAACTGGCCGCCATCTGCCAGCGGCGCGGCCTGCGTTACGCCCTTGAGGAAACCATGCGCGCCGCCGCCGCGCCCAGCAATCCCGCCTGGCAGCAACGCTGGGAACGCGCCGTCGATGCCCTGGGCGTGCCCGTGCACCGCATGCCCAGCGGCGCCGGCCACGACGCCATGAAGCTGCACGAGGTCATGCCCCAGGCCATGCTGTTCGTGCGCGGCCAGAACTACGGCATCAGCCACAACCCCCGCGAATCCACCACCAGCAACGACATCCAGCTAGCGGCGCTTGCCATGCAGCGCCTGCTGGACGACCTTGCCAACGACATCACCCGCTGACACCATGACCGATTACGCCCGACTCGACGCCTGGGTAGACGCCCACTTTGACGAAGAAGTCCGCTTCCTGCAGGCACTGGTGCGCGTCCCCACGGACACGCCCCCCGGCAACAACGCCCCCCATGCCGTCCGCACCGCCGAACTGTTGCAGGACTTCGGCTTCGAGGCCGAAGCCCATGCGGTGCCCGCGCAGCAGGTCAAGGATTACGGCCTGGAATCCATCACCAACCTGATCGTCCGGCGCGAATACGGCCCAGGCCGCCGCGTGGCGCTTAACGCCCACGGCGACGTTGTCCCCCCCGGCGACGGCTGGCAGCACGACCCCTACGGCGCCGAGATCGACGACGGCAGTCTGTACGGCCGTGCCGCCGCGGTCAGCAAGAGCGATTTCGCCAGCTTCACCTTCGCCGTGCGTGCGCTGGAAGCCGTGGCCCGCCCCACGCACGGCGCCGTTGAACTGCACTTCACCTACGACGAAGAGTTCGGCGGCCTGCTCGGACCCGGCTGGCTGCTGTCGCAGGGCCTCACCAAGCCCGACCTGATGATCGCCGCCGGCTTCAGCTATGAGGTCGTGACGGCCCACAACGGCTGCCTGCAAATGGAAGTGACCGTGCACGGCAAGATGGCGCACGCGGCCATTCCCTCTACCGGCGTCGACGCGCTGCAAGGCGCGGTCAAGATCCTGAACGCGCTGTACGCGCAGAACGCGCGCTACCAGCAGGTGACGTCCGGCGTCGCGGGCATTACGCACCCGTACCTGAATGTCGGTCGCATCGAAGGCGGCACCAACACCAACGTCGTGCCCGGCATGGTCAGCTTCAAGCTGGACCGCCGCATGATCCCGGAGGAAAACGCCGCGGAAGTCGAAGCCGATATCCGTCGCGTCCTCCAAGAGGCCGCGGCGGCCACGCCCGGCATCACCATCGAAATCAAACGCCTGCTGCTGGCCAATTCGATGCGCCCCCTGCCCGGCAATCAGCCGCTGGTCAGCGCCATCCAGAAGCACGGCGAGGAGATCTTTGGCGAACCCATCCCCGCCATGGGCACCCCGCTCTACACCGACGTGCGCCTGTACGGCGAAGCGGGCATTCCCGGCGTGATCTACGGCGCAGGCCCGCGCACGGTGCTGGAGTCGCATGCCAAGCGCAGCGACGAACGGGTCGTGCTTGAAGACCTGCGCCGCGCCACCAAGGTCATCGCTCGCACGCTGGCCGATTTGCTGCAGCCCGCCTGAGCGTGGCAGGGCATGACACGCGCCGGTGGCCGCGTGTCATGCCCCATCAGCGTCAAATCCTTCATTACGTAACTAAATATATCAAATTAACTCGGGTTTTCCTCTATTCCGAAGACCCGGCCTGTCTGTATACATTCCTCGTACACAAGAACGCTTTTCAGGACTTTTCCCACCGACATCCCACTCCGCCAGGAGACTTTCGCCATGCAGGCTGCATCGTCCGCGCCCTCCCGCGCGCCGCAAGACATCCACCCCGTCGACCAGCGCCTGCCCACCGGCAAGCTCGCGGCGCTGGGCCTGCAACACGTGCTGGTGATGTACGCCGGCGCGGTGGCCGTGCCGCTGATCGTGGGCCGCGCCCTGAACCTGTCGCCGGACGAAGTCGCCATGCTGATCTCGGCGGACCTGTTCTGTTGCGGCATCGTCACGCTGATCCAGACCCTGGGCGCGACGCAGTGGTTCGGCATCAAGCTGCCGGTGATGATGGGCGTCACCTTCGCGTCGGTCGCGCCCATGGTGGCGATCGCGAACGCCAACCCCGGCACGGCGGGAGCGCAGTTGCTGTTCGGCACCATCATCGGCGCGGGCGCGGTGTCCATCCTGATCGCCCCGATGATCAGCCGGATGCTGCGCTTCTTTCCGCCCGTCGTGACGGGCACCATCATCGCCGTCATCGGCATCACGCTGATGCGCGTGGGCATCAACTGGATATTCGGCAATCCGTTCGGCCCCACCGCGCCCGTCATCGTCGACCCGCTCTACGCCAAGTGGCTGGCCGACGTGACCTCGCCGGGCAGCGCCATTCCGCCCGTGCCGCAAGGGTTCGCCATCATGCCGTCGATGCCGAATCCCCGATACGCCGACCTGACCGGCCTGGGTATCGCCGCGCTGGTCCTCGTCTCCATCCTGTTGATCGTCAAGTACACGCGCGGCTTTGTCGCCAACATCTCGGTGCTGCTGGGCATCGTGATCGGCGCCGTCGCCGCGTCCGCGACCGGCATCATGACCTTCGAGAAGATCGGCCAGGCCGCCTGGTTCGACATCGTGCTGCCGTTCCACTTCGGCATGCCGAAGTTCGACCCCATCCTGATCCTGAGCATGTCGCTGATCATGGTGGTGGTGATGATCGAATCCACCGGCATGTTCCTGGCGTTGGGTGAAATGACCGGCCGGGACGTTCGGCAGGAAGACCTGGCGCGCGGTCTGCGCACCGACGGCCTGGGCACCTTGCTCGGTGGCATCTTCAATACCTTCCCCTACACCAGCTTTTCGCAGAACGTCGGGCTGGTCGCGGTGACGGGCGTCAAAAGCCGCTACGTCTGCGTGGCGGGGGGCCTGGTCCTGCTGGTGCTGGGATTGCTGCCCAAGATGGCCGCGCTGGTGGAATCGCTGCCCACCGTGGTGCTGGGCGGCGCGGGCATCGTCATGTTCGGCATGGTCACCGCCACGGGGATCCGCATCCTGTCCGGCGTGGACTTCAAGGGCAACCGCCACAACGCGATGATCGTGGCCGTTTCGATCGGGGTCGGCATGGTGCCGCTGATCGCGCCCAACTTCAAGCAGTGGATGCCGCACTCGCTGCACACGCTGGTGGAGTCGGGGATTCTATTGGCCTCGCTGTCGGCCGTGCTGCTTAACCTGTTCCTGAATGGCGCCACGCATGACAAGCGCGCCATCATCTCGGCGGCGCTGCAAGCCGACGAACACTAAGCGTGGCGGGGGGGGGGGGGGGGGGGG
>NZ_JBHFII010000047.1:162027-179617 GCF_057334215.1 Achromobacter maghribensis
GCGCGGACCCGGCCACGGCGTCGCGGCCAGCGCCCCTGCCGCTATCCCAGCCGCTATCCCAGCCGCATCACGCGGCGCCAGAACAGCACCGCGACCATCACGAAAACCGCCAGCCCCAGATAAGACGCGATGGACGCGAAGCCCTCGCCCGCGATCGCCAGCGGCGCGTCCGTGCCCGCCGCGCCGATGATGGCCGCCATCAGCACGCCGACCAGGCTTTCACCCACGATCAGGCCGGAAGCGATCAGCACCCCGCGGCGGTTCGCCGCATCCGCGTACTGTTCGTAGGGCTTGCCGGCGGCCGAGGCGCGACGCCGCAAGGCACGTTCCAGCAGCCACGCCAGCACCGCGCCGGCCACGATGGGCGCGGCCACCGTCGGCGGCAGATAGATGCCGATCCCGACCGCCAACACCGGGATGCGGGCCACGCGGCACGTGCGCTTCAGAATCTCGTCCACCACGATCAGGCCCACGCCCACGGCCATGCCGATCAGGATCATGCTCCAGTTCAATTGGTGGGTGAAGATGCCGCGCGCGATCGCCAGCATCAGCGTGGCCTGCGGGGCAGACAGCGCCTGCGCCGGATCCATGCCTTCGCGCGGCATCGCATCCGCGAAACCGTAGGCGTTGTACAGCAGCTCCAGCACCGGCGAAATCACCGCGGCGCCCACCACGCAGCCGATCAACAGCGCCACCTGCTGGCGCCACGGCGTGGCACCCACCAGCCAACCCGTCTTCAGGTCCTGCAGGTTGTCGTTCGAAATCGACGCCACGGCCACCACGGCCGACGTACTGAAGATGGACAGCGCGATCGCCATCTGCACGCCGTTCTGCACGCCAAGCAATTCGCCACCCAACGCCAGCATCAGCAGCGACACCAGCACGATGGCCACGATGCCGACGCCCGAAATCGGGCTGGTCGACGACCCCACCAGGCCTGCCATGTAGCCGCAAGCTGCCGCCACCAGAAAGCCGAACACGAAGGCGAACAGCACGGCGTAGGCCACCAGCTTCCAGATGGCGCCGGCCGACAACGGCGCGTCAGACAGGAACACCTGGAACGTGATCACCAGAATCGCCACCAGGATCAGCGTGACGATGGAAATCCAGCCGGCGGACAGGTCGCGCTCGGTGCGCGGCGCCTGGCCTGCCCGGGCCGCGCCCGCCTTGGTCAGCGCCGAAAACGACGCCTTCACGCCGCGCGCCATCGGCATGAACAAGGTCGCCAGCGTCCAGATGGCGCCCACGCCGATTACGCCAGCGCCGATGAAGCGCACCTGCGACGACCACAGCCCCGTGGCGTATTTCGCCAAGGTCTGGCCGGCGGGGATGTCGCCCATGGCGGTCAGGACCGGCACCGCGATCCCCCAGGAAATGATCAGGCCGGTCAGCATGGCCAGGCCCGCGACGATGCCGATCAGGTAGCCCGCGCCCAGCAACGCCAGGGAAAAGCCCATCGGCAGGCGGAACACCGCGCCGCCCATGGCGAACCAGCCACTGACACTGTCGCCCAGCACGCGCAGGCCGCTGGCGGCAAAGCTGACCACGGCCGCCACCACACCGCCCGTCACGATGTCGCCCATGCCGGTCGCGGCAGGCTTGGCGCCGGGCCGGCCGCTGGCCTGGCCAGCGTCCTCGGCCGCATCCTGCGCCCGTTCGGCGCTGCCCACACGCAGGATCTCGGCGGCCGCCACGCCTTCCGGATACGGCAGATCGCTTTGGACCACCATCACATGGCGCAGCGGGATCGTGAACATCACGCCCAGCATGCCGCCGGCCGCGCAAATGCCCAGCGTCTGCCAGAACGGAAAGCCCTGCCAGTGCCCCATCATGACCAACGCGGGCAGGATGAAAATGATGGACGACAGCGTGCCGGCCGCCGAAGCCTGCGTCTGCACCATATTGTTTTCGAGGATGTTCGCGTCTTTGAACAGGCGCAGCACCGACATCGAGATCACCGCCGCGGGAATGGCGGATGAGAACGTCAGGCCAACCTTCAGCCCCAGGAAGACGTTGGAGGCGGTGAAGATCACGGTGATCAAGGCGCCCAGCAAGACGCCGCGGAACGTCAGTTCCGGAAGGGTGACGTTTGCCGGGACGCTGACGGGTTGAGTCATTGAAGTCTCCCGTTGTGGGTTCTGCTAAACCGCGCATTCTAGCGCTTCAGCGTCCACACAGTGGTCACCACGCGTAAACGCCGCTTAGCGGCAGATGCTGCCGGCTTTGGAAACGCTTGCAAAAGATTATGCTGAAAGCGGGCCTTTCCACCCTGGAATTTGATGACTCATGCCTTCGACACAGGTCTAGCATTGAGCGATAACAGGAGACATCACGACCATGCGCGACGCCAGCCAACCCATCGCCGGGCAAGACGACCGGCACGACGCCGACCCATCGGAAACCGCCGAATGGCGCGACGCCCTGCAGTCGCTGGTCGATAGTGGCGGGGCCGGCCGCGCCGGCTACGTGTTGGACAACCTGCTTGGGCACGCCGCGTCGCTCGGGTTGCGCGCCAACAGCCAGACCCGCACCGCCTATCTGAACACGATACCCGCCGATCAGGAGCCGCCCTTCCCCGGCAACTTGGCGGTGGAAGAACGCATCGCCCGCATCAACCGCTGGAACGCACTGGCCATGGTCGTACGCGCCAACCAGGCGCACGGCGAACTGGGCGGCCACATCGCCAGCTACGCCTCCGCCGCCGACCTGTTCGAAGTGGGCTTCAACCATTTCTTCCGCGCGCAGTCGGCCGACGGCCCGGGCGACCTGGTCTACATGCAACCGCATTCGGCGCCCGGCGTTTATGCCCGCGCCTACCTGGAAGGCTTCCTGGGCGAAGACGACCTGGCCCACTTCCGGCAAGAGATAACCGCCACCGCGCGCGGGCTGCGCGGCCTGTCGTCCTACCCCCACCCCTGGCTGATGCCGGATTTCTGGCAGTTCCCCACGGGTTCCATGGGCATTGGCCCCATCAACGCCATCTACCAGGCGCGTTTCATGCGCTACCTGGAACACCGCTCGCTGGTGCCTGGCGGCGACCGCAAGGTCTGGGGCATTTTCGGCGACGGCGAAATGGATGAACCGGAATCCATCGCGGCGCTGACGCTGGCCGCGCGCGAAAAGCTGGACAACCTGGTCTTCGTCGTCAACTGCAACCTGCAGCGGCTGGATGGCCCGGTGCGTGGCAACGGCCGCATTATCGACGAGCTGGAAACGTTATACGCGGGCGCAGGCTGGAACGTGATCAAGCTGGTCTGGGGCAGCGACTGGGACGCGCTACTGCGGCGCGATACCGGCGGCGCGCTGGCCCGCGCGTTCGCGAATACGGTGGACGGCCAGTTCCAGACCTTCGCCGCCAACGACGGCGCCTTCAACCGCGCCCATTTCTTCAACCAGAATCCCGAACTGGCGGCGCTGGTGGCCGACTGGACCGACGAGGCCATCGACCGTCTGCATCGCGGCGGCCACGACATGGTGAAAATCCATGCCGCCTACCACCGCGCGGCCCGGCACCGGGGCCAACCCACCGTGATCCTGGCGCAGACCAAGAAAGGCTTCGGCATGGGGTCGGCCGGCCAGGGCAAGATGACGACGCACCAGCAGAAGAAGCTGGACGACGAGGCCCTGCTGGCCTTCCGCGACCGCTTCGCGCTGCCGATATCGGACGCGGACTGCCTGGCGCTCAAGTTCTACCGCCCCGCCGAAGACAGCGCCGAACTGCGCCACCTGCAAGCGCGGCGCGCGGCGCTGGGCGGCCACATTCCGCGCCGCCGCACGCAGGCCCCGCGGCTAACACCGCCCGCTGCCGAACACTGGGCGCGCTTCGCATTGGCCGCCGACGGCAAGGAAATGTCGTCCACCATGGCCATCGTGCGCATGCTGACCGCCTTGCTGAAAGACGCCACCGTGGGCGCGCGCATCGTGCCCATCGTGGCGGACGAGGCCCGCACGTTCGGCATGGCCAATCTGTTCCGCCAGATCGGTATTTACTCGGCGCAAGGCCAGTTGTACGAACCCGAAGACATCGGCTCGGTGCTGTACTACCGCGAGGCGCGCGATGGCCAGATCCTGGAGGAAGGCATTACCGAGGCCGGCGCGATTTCGTCCTGGACCGCGGCCGGCACCAGCTATTCGGTCAACGGCCTGCCGATGCTGCCCTTCTATATCTATTACTCGATGTTCGGCTTCCAGCGCATTGGCGACCTGATCTGGGCCGCCGCCGACCAGCGCACCCGGGGCTTCCTGATCGGCGCAACGTCTGGCCGCACCACGCTGGGCGGCGAAGGCTTGCAGCATCAAGACGGCTCCAGCCACATCATGGCCGCCGCCGTGCCCAACTGCCGCGCGTACGACCCGGCCTACGCCTTCGAGGTCGCCGTCATCGTCGAACACGGCATGCGCCGCATGCTGGACGAGCAACGCGACGAATTCTTCTACCTGACGGTCACGAACGAAAACCTGGCGCAGCCCGACATGCCCGCCGGCGCTGGCGTGCGGGACGGCATCCTGCGCGGGATGTACCTGCTGCGCCCCGCCCAAGGGCAAGCCCAGGTGCGCCTGCTGGGCGCGGGTCCGATGCTGCGCGAAGCCGAAATGGCGGCGGACCGCCTGCGCACGCGCCATGGCGTGGACGCCGAGGTCTGGAGCGTCACCAGCTTTTCCGAGTTGGCCCGGGATGGCCGCGAATCGGAGCGCGCCCGCGTGTTGGGGCTGGACGCGGCGGACGGCGCGGACTGGGTCCGCACCTGCCTGGGCGCAAGCGACGCGCCGGTCATCGCCGCCACCGACTACGTGCGCGCCGTGCCCGAACAGATCCGCGCCTGGGTGCCCGCTCCCTACCGGACCTTGGGGACGGACGGCTTTGGCCGCAGCGACACCCGGGCCCAGCTGCGCGACTTCTTCGAAGTCAGCGCCGAGTGGATCGTGCTGTACGCGCTGGACAGCCTGGGCCGCCAGGCGGACGCCGACACGCTGCGCCAGACCTTGAACGCCCGGGCGCGGCAAACCCCGCCGTGGGAACTATAGGCGCTGCACGCCGGTCCCGCAGGACCTCTACACGCCGCTCGCGCTTGCCGTCGCGAGCGGCGAAATATCCCGCCGCGTTTTGATCAAAACGGCTGGCTCGCTGCACTGCAACAACCAAGCGCCCGCGCTTTCTGGTGAAATACGGGTGTTCCCTAAGCATTTCGCGAAGAAACCGGCGGGCCGTGAGCCCGCCGTTTGTCATCCCGTTTTCTTTTTCAGTTAGTGCCTCAGAGGCCCGATCCCATGGACGAAACTCTTACCAAAATGGCGTTGGATTACCACGCCTATCCCACCCCCGGCAAAATCTCGGTCGTCCCGACCAAGACGTTGGCCAACCAGGACGATCTGTCCCTGGCCTACTCCCCCGGCGTGGCCGCCGCTTGCATGGCGATCTTCGACCAAGGCGATGACGCTGCCTCGAAGTACACCTCGCGCGGCAACCTGGTGGGCGTGATCACCAACGGCACCGCCGTGCTGGGCCTGGGCAACATCGGCCCGCTGGCCGCCAAGCCGGTCATGGAAGGCAAAGGCTGCCTGTTCAAGAAGTTCGCCGGCATCGACGTGTTCGACATCGAACTGGCCGAAAACGACCCCGACAAGCTGGTCGACATCATCGCGGCGCTGGAACCCACGCTGGGCGGCGTCAACCTGGAAGACATCAAGGCGCCCGAGTGCTTCTACATCGAAAAGAAGCTGCGCGAGCGCATGAAGATCCCCGTCTTCCATGACGACCAGCACGGTACCGCCATTATCTCGTCGGCCGCCATCCTGAACGGCCTGAAGGTCGTGGGCAAGGACATCGGCTCGGTCAAGCTGGCCTGCTCGGGCGCCGGCGCCGCCGCCATCGCCTGCCTGGACCTGCTGGTCCACCTGGGCGTCAAGCGCGAGAACATCTACGTGGTGGACTCCCGTGGCGTGATCTGGGATGGCCGCGATGAAAACATGGAAGCCAACAAGAAGCGCTACGCGCAGAAGACCGACGCGCGCACGCTGGCCGACGTGGTCAACGGCGCCGACGTGTTCCTGGGCTGCTCCACCGCGGGCGTGCTGACGGGCGACATGGTCAAGACCATGGCCGACCGTCCGCTGATCCTGGCGCTGGCCAATCCGGAACCGGAAATCCGCCCGGAAGTCGCCAAGGCTGCCCGCCCGGATTGCATCATCGCCACCGGCCGTTCGGACTACCCGAACCAGGTCAACAACGTGCTGTGCTTCCCCTTCATCTTCCGCGGTGCGATGGACGCTGGCGCGTCGCGCATCACCGAAGAAATGAAGCTGGCTTGCGTGAAGGCCATCGCCGAACTGGCGCAGGCCGAACAGAACGATGAAGTGGCCCGCGCCTACGCCGGCCAGGAACTGTCGTTCGGCCCCGACTACATCATCCCGAAGCCGTTCGACCCGCGCCTGATCGTCCAGATCGCGCCCGCCGTGGCACAGGCCGCCGCCGACTCCGGCGTGGCTGCCCGCCCCATCGAAGACATCGAGGCCTACCGCCAGAAGCTGATGGGCTTCGTGTACCACTCGGGCCAACTGATGCGCCCGTTGTTCGCCCAGGCCAAGAAGGCGCCCAAGCGCGTCATCTACGCTGACGGCGAAGACGAACGCGTCCTGCGCGCCGTGCAGACCGTGGCCGACGAAAAGCTGGCATTCCCGATCCTGGTCGGCCGCCCGGCCGTCATCGAAATGCGCATCCAGAAAGCCGGCCTGCGCCTGATCGCTGGCCAGCACTTCGAGATCGTGGATCCGGAAGACGACAACCGCTTCAACGAAACCTGGAACGCGTACTACCAGTTGAAGGGCCGTGAAGGCGTGACGCCGGCCATCGCCAAGGCGATGATCCGCAAGCACAACACGCTGATCGGCGCGATGCTGCTGCGCCGCGGCGATGCCGACGCCCTGCTCTGCGGCGTGGCCAGCAAGTACGACAACCAGCTCAAGTACATCGACGAAATCATCGGCAAGAAGGAAGGCCAGACGTACGCTGCGCTGAACGTGCTGATGCTGCCCGACCAGACGCTGTTCGTCACCGACACCCACGTCAACGAAAACCCGACGTCGGAAGAAGTGGCCAACATCACCATCCAGGCCGCCGACGAAATGCTGCGCTTTGGCGTGGTGCCGAAGATTGCGCTGCTGTCGCACTCGAACTTCGGCAGCCGCGTGACGGAATCGTCGAAGAAGATGGCCGCCGCCAGCAAGCTGGTGCAAGAACGCGCGCCCGACCTCGAAGTGGATGGCGAAATGCACGCTGACGCCGCCCTGTCCGAGAAGATCCGTGTACTGGCCTATCCGGACAGCACGCTCAAGGGCCGCGCCAATCTGCTGGTCATGCCGAACCTGGATACCGGCAACATCACGTACAACATGCTGAAGATGACGGGCAGCAATGGCGTCGCCATGGGTCCGATCCTGCTGGGCGCCGCGCGCCCGGTGCACATCCTGACGACCAGCGCCACCGTGCGCCGCATCGTCAACATGACGGCCCTGGCCGTCGTGGATGCGCAGCAGGAAGCGGCCGAGGCCGCCAGAAAGCGTCGTTGATCGCCAGCCGGCGGTAACGGAACGGGTGTCCCACGGGGCACCCGTTTTTCTTTGCGCCGCCACAACCGGCGCCGGCCGAAACGCTGGCCCGCCTGATTGGCCGGATGGTACAACCCAAGCTTGCCCATTTCCCTGGAGACGACATGCTGGCCGATGCCCTGTACGCCTGGTTTCACTACCTGGCGATTTTCGTAATGGTGGTGGTCCTGACCGCCGAAGCCGTGTTGCTGCGCCCCGATCTCACCGCCAACGGCGTGAAGCGCCTGATCATCTACGATCGTCTCTACGGCGTCAGCGCCATTCTGGTATTGGTCACCGGCGTGCTGCGGTTGACGCTGGGCGCGAAGGGCGCCGCGTTCTACATGAGCACGCCCTGGTTCCACGCCAAGATCACGCTCTTTGTCATCATCGCGCTCTGTTCGATCCCGCCCACGCTGGCCATGCTGCGCTGGGCCAGGCAATCCCGCCAGCAGGCAGGCTTCGTGCCGGCCTTGCCCGAAATCAAGCGGGTGCGGCGCTGGGTGATGATCGAATCGCACCTCTTCATCTTCCTGCCCCTGTTCGCCGTCCTGATGGCGCGGCACATCAGCGTGTAGGCGCAGGGGCCGGCCAGCCCTTGGCCAGGCATGTCATCAGATAGTCGACAAATGCTCTGGCCCGGGCCGGCAACAGCCGCGTTTCGGTCACCACATGCACGGGAAATGGCCCCAGGCTCCAACCCGGCAAGACGCGGCGCAGGCCGCCTGAGCGCTCAAGCTCGCTTTGGTCCCCGCCCAACGGCGCAATGCCCGCGCCCAGCACCGCCAGTTGGCGGGCCATGCCCGCCTCGTTCACCGAAAACCGGCTGCCCGGCATGACGCTGATCTGCTCTTGTCCGCGCGTCAATGGCCACCGCGTCGGCGCCCCATGTGCCTCGGCGCGGAAACCGATGCACTCGTGCACGGCCAGTTCAGACGGATGCGCGGGCGCGCCGTGGGCCGCCAGATAGCTTTCCGACGCGTACAGATGGACATTCACGGCCCCCAGGCATCGGGCGATGCGCGTGGAATCCGGCATCTCGCCGATCTTGATCGTCAGGTCGCAGGGTTCGGCCACCCGATCCGCATGGTCCAGGCTGGCCAGGTTCATGTGGAAGGCCACCTCCGGATGCCGGCGCGAAAATCCCAGGAAAATCTCGGCCATCACGTCGGTAGCGAACGTGGCGGGCATATTGACGCGCAGCAGGCCCGAAGGCGTCGCGGTCAGGGCCTGCAATTCCTCGTGCGCGACCTGGGCTTCCTCGACGATACGCAGGCAGCGCTCCAGATAGAGCTCTCCTGCTCCCGTCAGCTCTACTTTGCGCGTGCTGCGGTTGAGCAGGCTCAGGCCAACCGAACGCTCCAGTTCCGCCACCCGGCGCGACAGCGTCGACTTCGGCAGCCCCAGCACGACAGCGGCGCGACTGAAGCTGCGCGCCTTGGCCACTTCCGCAAACAGCTCCATGCTGTGCAGGCGCTTCACCGACGTCTCATCCGAAATCACTCCCTTACGGTTCAGCCGGTGTGGGACGCCACCGGCAAGCCGCATTGTCGGGCGAGACTTTTAAGAATTTCTTAACGTGCCCCTTCCGACCCGACCGGGCGGACGCTATGGGCAGGCCGCCCGCCTGGGCAGCGCGGGCGCGTCGTCGCCGACGACAAACGTCGCGAATTCAAACACGCCGACCGCTTCGTTCTTCTCGATGCCGGCCAACGTTCCATCGAACGCCTGCAGCACCGACATGCCTGCCGGCACGTCCTCGTGGCCGTCGCGTTTGGCGGGTTGCCCCTCCGCGGGACTGAAGGCGAATATGCCCGGAAACGGTTCGCGCCCGTCGCCCTTGCCCCGGCGGAGGGTCTTGACCCGGGTGCCAGGCGCATAGTGGAACCCGCCCAGATCCAGCTTGCACGCCAGCTCCGTGTCGCTGACCCGCAGGAGGCGCCGGTCGGCGTCCAGGTAGATCCGGGGATCGCTCAGCATCAGCCCGAACACCTTGACCGCCACGGGGTCCTTGACCTCCACACGCCAGCGGTCCGGGTCGGATGAGCCGTCCGTATACACGGTGCCGCTCGAGCCGTACAGGATCGAACCCGGCGCAAGGGTCAAATCCCCCACCTGGTTTCCGCTGCTCAGTTGGCACTGGTTCAGCCCCTTCATGCCGCCCTCGCGCGTCGTGTCGAACTCGATGTCGCGGGTAGCGTCGCAGCGCCAACCCAGCACCGCCTGATCGCCCTGGCCGCTAAGAATGACGGTTCGCGGATACCGGCCAGTCAGCGCATACGTGTCTTTGTCGTAGTCGCTGTCAAGAAAGCGCCGCACGCGCATCGCCTGCACGCCGAACATCGTCACCGGCTGTGGGAAATTGGCTTCCAGGTAGGTGTCCAGCTGCCCTTCGTCCTGCAGGGTCAGCCGCGTGCCGGCGGGCATGGGCGTGCCGCCCACCGTTGCCGCTTGTTCCAGCGTGACATGGCGCGCGGCCTCCCGGCGATCGCTTTCCCGCTCGATCTGCCAGATAACGACCTGGACCCACGCATAGAAGGCAAACGGCACCGCCAGCACCACGAACAACGCGGCCGACAGCTTCCAATGCCTGCGGACGAACCGGCGATGCGTCGCGCTTGCCGCGAACATCGCGGCCCAGCCAACAAGCACGATGCCGGCAAGAAAGCCAAAGGAAAGCAGCAGGTAGAAACTGGCAGAGGGGAGCGCGACGGGAATCATGGCAAGCATGATATCCGCTTATTCGGCACAAAAAAAAACCGCCCGAAGGCGGTTTCTTGCCGAAGCGGAAAAGCAGATTAACGCTTGTCCATCGGGGGCACGTCGCGGGTGACCGAACCCGTGAACAGCTGGCGCGGACGGCCGATCTTGTAATCGGGATCCGACAGCATTTCGTTCCACTGGGCGATCCAGCCCACCGTGCGGGCCAGCGCGAAGATGGCCGTGAACAGCGAGGTCGGGATGCCGATGGCGCGCTGGACGATACCCGAGTAGAAGTCCACGTTCGGGTACAGTTTGCGCTGCACGAAGTACGGATCCGACAGGGCGATGCGTTCCAGTTCCATGGCCAGCTTGAACAGCGGGTCGTTTTCCAGGCCCAGGGCCGAGAGCACTTCCTTGCAGGTTTCCTGCATCAGCTTGGCGCGCGGGTCGTAGTTCTTGTAGACGCGGTGGCCAAAGCCCATCAGGCGCACGCCCGAGTTCTTGTCCTTGACCTTCTCCATGAACTCACCGACCTTGTCGATGCCGCCGTTGGCTTGCAGCTCTTCCAGCATTTGCAGGCAAGCTTCGTTGGCGCCGCCGTGAGCCGGGCCCCACAGGCAAGCCACGCCGGCCGAGATGGCGGCGAACGGGTTGGTGCCCGACGAACCGCACAGGCGCACGGTGGACGTCGACGCGTTTTGCTCGTGGTCGGCGTGCAGGATGAAGATGCGGTCCAGCGCGCGCTCGACGACTTCATTCACCTTGTAGTCTTCGCACGGCGTGGCGAACATCATGCGCAGGAAGTTGCCCGTGTAGGACAGGTCGTTCTGCGGATAGATGAACGGTTGGCCTTGCGAGTACTTGTACGCCATCGCAACCAGCGTCGGCATCTTGGCGATCAAACGGATGGCCGAGATGTGACGATGCTGCGGGTTCGTGATGTCGGTGGAGTCGTGGTAGAACGCGGACAGCGCGCCAACCAGGCCCGTCAGCACGGCCATCGGGTGGGCGTCGCGGCGGAAGCCACGCAGGAAGAAGTGCAGTTGCTCGTTGACCATCGTGTGATGGGTCACTTGCGAGTCGAAGTCGGCCTTCTGTTCCTGGTTGGGCAGATCGCCGTTCAGGATCAGGTAGCAGATGTCCATGAAGTCGCAATTGACGGCCAATTGCTCGATGGGGAAGCCGCGGTACAGCAGTTCGCCCTTGTCGCCGTCGATGTACGTGATGCCCGATTCGCAAGCCGCGGTGGACATGAAGCCCGGGTCAAACGTAAACATGCCCGTCTGGCCATACAGCTTGCGGATGTCGATCACATCCGGACCGACCGTGCCCTTGTAGACAGGGAACTCAATGGGTGCGCTGCCATCCGAGAAGGATAGAGTGGCTTTTTTGTCAGACAGGTTCATGTTTATTCCTCTCACATTAATCAGAGTGCGCGCATCTGGCCAATAATGCCCCGAAGCCTGGGAGTATCCAGTTCACCTTCGAGTTCCTTGCGGGCCAGCAGCAGGTCGAGAAGATCGTTGTCTCCCATCTCGAACAGCTGGGTCAATGCGGCCACATCATCATCGGTAAGTTCAGCCTCGTAAGCGTCAAGATACCGAGTGATGATCAAGTCGTTTTCGAGCAGGCCGCGGCGCGCCCGCCAACGCAGACGCGCCCGCTCCAGTTCAGTTAGCCTGCTCATCGTTACACCATAAGTACAAAAGTCTTCACACTAGAAACTAGACCGTGCGGCGGACCATCAGTTCCTTGATCTTGCCGATCGCCTTGGTCGGGTTCAGTCCCTTGGGACAGACGTCGACGCAATTCATGATGGTGTGGCAACGGAACAGGCGGTACGGATCTTCCAGATTGTCCAGACGCTCACCCGTGGCTTCGTCGCGGCTGTCGGCGATGAAGCGGTAGGCTTGCAGCAGGCCGGCCGGGCCGACGAACTTGTCCGGATTCCACCAGAACGACGGGCAGGAAGTGGAACAGCACGCGCACAGGATGCACTCGTACAGGCCATCCAGTTCTTCGCGCGCCTCCGGCGACTGCAGGCGCTCTTTTTCGGGCGGCGGCGCGTCGTTGATGAGGTACGGACGAACGGAGTGGTACTGGTTGAAGAAGTGCGTCATGTCCACGATCAGGTCGCGGATGACGGGCAGGCCCGGCAGCGGGCGCAGGACGATGGGTTCCTTCAATTCGCGAAGGTTCGTCGTGCAGGCCAGGCCGTTCTTGCCGTTGATGTTCATGGCGTCCGAACCGCACACGCCTTCACGGCACGAGCGGCGCAGGGCCAGGCTGTCATCGACGTCGTTCTTGATGCGCACCAGCGCATCCAGCAACATCTTGTCGGTCGGCTGGAGTTCAACGTCCAGCTTCTGCATGTACGGGCGCTCGTCCTTGTCCGGATCGTAGCGGTAGATTTCGAACTTGACGATTCTCTTGGTGCTCATAATGGGCTCTATCCGGACTTAGAAGGTACGCGCCTTGGGCGGGAAGGACTCAACCGTCAAAGGCTTCATCTGCACGGGCTTGTAATCCAGGCGGCTGCCTTCGGAATACCACAGCGTGTGCTTGAGCCAGTTCTCGTCGTCGCGCGTCGGGTGGTCGTCCAGCGCGTGAGCGCCGCGGCTTTCCGTACGGGCAGCGGCCGACTTGATCGTGGCGCGGGCCACTTCGGTCATGTTGGCCAGTTCCAGCGCTTCGACGCGCGCGGTGTTGAACACCTTGGACTTGTCCTTGAAGTAGATGCTGTCGGCTTGCTTGGCCAGATCTTCGATCTGCGTCACGCCTTCGTTCAGCAGTTCCAGCGTGCGGAACACGCCGCAGTGGCGCTGCATCGAGAAGCGGATGGCGTTGCCGATGTCTTGCGTCTTTTCGCCCGACGTACGCGATTCCAGCTTGTTCACGCGGTCCAGCGAGAACTCCACGGCTTCCTTCGGCAGATCCTGGTGCGCGCGCTGGCGCTCCGGGTGCGAATTGACGATGTGGTTGCCGGTGGCGCGGCCGAACACGATCAGGTCCAGCAGCGAGTTCGTGCCCAGGCGGTTGGCGCCGTGCACCGACACCGCGGCGCATTCGCCGATGGCGTACAGGCCATTGACGACCTTGTTCTCGCCGTTTTCACGCGACAGCACCTGGCCGTGGTAGTTGGCCGGAATGCCGCCCATCTGGTAGTGGATGGTCGGAACGACGGGGATCGGTTCCTTGATCGGGTCGACGTTGCCGAACTTGATGGCGATTTCGCGGATCGAGGGCAGACGCTTGTTGATGACGTCGGCGCCCAGGTGGTCAAGCTTCAGGACGACGTAGCTGCCGTCCGGACCGCAACCGCGGCCTTCCTTGATTTCCTGGTCCATCGAGCGGGACACGAAGTCGCGCGGGGCCAGATCCTTCAGCGTGGGCGCATAGCGCTCCATGAAGCGTTCGCCATCCTTGTTCAACAGGATGCCGCCTTCGCCACGCACGCCTTCCGTGATCAGCACGCCCGCGCCGGCCACGCCGGTGGGGTGGAACTGCCAGAATTCCATGTCTTGCAGCGGGATGCCCGCGCGCGCCGCCATGCCCAGGCCGTCACCGGTGTTGATGAAGGCGTTGGTGGACGCGGCCCAGATACGGCCGGCGCCGCCGGTGGCCAGCACCGTGGTCTTGGCTTCCAGGATGTAGATCTCGCCCGTTTCCATTTCCAGGGCGGTCACGCCCACGACGTCACCGGCTTCGTTGCGCAGCAGGTCCAGCGCCATCCATTCGACGAAGAACTGGGTGCGCGCGGCAACGTTGCGCTGGTAGAGGGTGTGCAGCAGCGCGTGGCCGGTGCGGTCGGCGGCGGCACAGGCGCGCTGCACCGGCTTTTCACCGAAGTTGGCGGTGTGGCCGCCGAACGGACGCTGATAGATCGTGCCGTCGGGGTTGCGGTCGAACGGCATGCCGAAGTGTTCAAGCTCGTACACGGCGTTCGGCGCTTCACGGCACATGAATTCAATGGCGTCCTGGTCGCCCAGCCAATCCGACCCCTTGACGGTGTCGTACATGTGCCAGTACCAGTTGTCTTCGCTCATGTTGCCCAGCGAGGCGCTCACGCCGCCTTGCGCGGCAACGGTGTGCGAACGCGTGGGGAACACTTTGGACAGCACGGCAACCGACAGGCCCGCTTGGGACAGTTGCAGCGAACAACGCATGCCGGCTCCACCGGCGCCAACGACCACCACATCAAACTGGCGGCGCGGCAAGGATTTCATGACAGAGACCACGGCTTAAATGCTCCAGAGGATTTGCGCGAAGTAAACGACCGTACCGATCAACCAGAGGATCGTCAGCACTTGCAGCAGCAGGCGCAGGCCCACAGGCTTGACGTAATCCATCCAGATGTCGCGCACGCCAATCCAGGCATGCCAGGCCAACGCAATGAATGCAAGGGAGGCCAGGATCTGGCCTACCGGAATGAAGCCCACGTAGAAATTGAACAGCTTGACCCAATGTTCATACGTGAAGGCGGGCATCGTCAGGATGCCGACAAGCAGCACCAGCGTGTACACGGCCATGATGACGGCGGTGATGCGCTGGATGATGAAATCCATGACCCCATAGTGGGCGCCGACGACCAGGCGCTTGGGTCCGTAGTTTTTAGCGGCGGCCATTTACAGCACTCCGAACAGTTTGAGACCGAACACCAGCGTCAGCGCCAGGCTGACACCGAAGACCACGCCGGCGCTTTTCTTGGCCGACAGCTTGTCGATACCGATGTGCAGGTCCAGCAGCAGGTAGCGAATGCCGGCACAGAAGTGGTGCAGGTAGCCCCAGATCAGGACCAGGAAGACAAGCTTGACGATCGGGTTGGCCGCGATGGAGGCGATCCAGGCGAACGACTGCGGTGCGGCCACGCTTGCTGCGAACAGCGGCACGATGACCAAGGGCAAACAGAGGAACAGCAAAATGCCGCTGATGCGGTGCAGGATGGACAGCTTGCCGGCCAGGGGCAGGCGATAGGAGAACGCAACTTGGGCAAGCCCAATATTGCGAAACTGCGGACGTGGCTTGGCAGCGGTGTCGGACATGACGGCCTCGGTGTTTCGGAACTAGGGAATCGTGACGGCGGAAATGCCGTGGCCCTTGCGGGCAAACACGGTATTTTCGCCCAGAGATAGGGTTGGTATCAAATCGTAGTGTAAAAGCTCATCAATTCAGACTATTGCGGTAGTGGTATCGATCGGTCAAGTACAACCCCCGGCGAATTTCCATGGGGCGGTCACCATAGGTGTACGACACCCGATCCACCTGCAACAACGGCGTGCCGGCGGGAACATTAAGCAGCGGACAGACTTCGGCTGGCGCGATCACCGCGCGCAGCTTTTCGTCCGCGCGCACCATGCTCACGCCGAACTCGGATTCGAACAGACCATAGAGCGGCGCCTTGTTGGCAGTCAGCAGCTCGAGGGTCAGTCCACGGAAAATGGTGCCAGGCAGCCAGATGTCGTCCACGACGGTCGGCGTCTGCCCCATGGACAGCAGGCGGCGGATCATGACGACCGTTTCGCCCGCTCGAAGGTCCAGGGCGCGCGCGATCTCGGCGGGCGCCCTCAGGCGCCGGCATTCCAGGATGCGGCTTTCGGCACGGCCGGGCTCGCCTTCTTCGTCGGCGGCCAGGCGCAGGAAACGGTAGCGGACGCGGGCTTCGTGATGGGTGGCGACAAAGGTGCCCTTGCCCTGGCGGCGCAGCAGCATGTGCTCGGCCGCAAGCTCATCGACCGCCTTGCGCACCGTGCCCTGGCTCACCTGGAAACGGGCGGCCAGATCGATTTCGCTGGGGATGAG
Organism: Achromobacter maghribensis; assembly: GCF_057334215.1. Taxonomy (NCBI): domain Bacteria; kingdom Pseudomonadati; phylum Pseudomonadota; class Betaproteobacteria; order Burkholderiales; family Alcaligenaceae; genus Achromobacter; species Achromobacter maghribensis. The sequence continues at coordinate 178,114 of NZ_JBHFII010000047.1, forward strand.
TTCACCGGGCTTCCATTCGCCGCGCTCAAGGCTTTGAACGAGCAGATCCTTGATCTGGCGGTAGAGCGGACTGAAAGCGGCTCCCTCGCCCGTTGAACGGGCGGCGCGAGTGCGTAAGGAGGTTTCGGGCCGAGGCTCTGCCATGGATCTTCTTGAAAGTGTCATGTTCATCCGGATGATGGGAAGGCAGCTCAAAAACAGGGTGCAGACCCATATCCAAAATGCGCCCGCAAAGGCACAGCGGACTGTGCTGCAACGCATTCGAATAAACGCTCTATTGTGGCATATCGGGCGGGAAGCTGTCCAACGTCTTATGTCTTATATAAGATAGAAGAGCGTTTGACGCACCCGTAAAATCGATCTAGGATTCACGGCTGTCAGGGGCCCGCGCAGGCTTGCCCGCACGCGCCGTTTTGGCCCCCTCAACGATTACACTGATTGGTGAGATTTTTCTCGCCAAACCATTACGGAGAACGTCCATGTCCAAGCCTGCCTTGCGTGTCGCCGTCACCGGCGCCGCCGGCCAAATCGGTTACGCACTGCTATTCCGCATCGCCTCCGGCGAAATGCTGGGTAAAGATCAACCCGTCATCCTGCAACTGCTGGAAATCCCCGACGAGAAAGCGCAAAAGGCCCTGAAGGGCGTCATCATGGAATTGGATGACTGCGCCTTCCCGCTGCTTCAGGAAGTGACCGCCCACAGCGACCCGCGCACCGCCTTCAAGGACGCCGACGTGGCCCTGCTGGTCGGCGCCCGTCCGCGCGGCCCCGGCATGGAACGCAAGGACCTGCTGTCCGTCAACGCCCAGATCTTCACGGCGCAGGGCAAGGCCCTGAACGACGTGGCCAGCCGCAACGTCAAGGTCCTGGTCGTCGGCAACCCCGCCAACACCAACGCCTACATCGCCATGAAGTCGGCCCCGGACCTGCCGGCCAAGAACTTCACCGCCATGCTGCGCCTGGACCACAACCGCGCGCTGTCGCAGTTGTCGGCCAAGTCGGGCAAGCCGGTTGCCGATATCGAAAACCTGATCGTCTGGGGCAACCACTCGCCCACGATGTATCCCGACTTCCGTTTCGCCACCGTCGGCGGCGAGTCGCTGACCAAGCTCATCAACGATGACGCCTGGAACCGCGACACGTTCATCCCGACCGTCGGCAAGCGCGGCGCCGCCATCATCGAAGCCCGTGGCCTGTCCTCGGCCGCTTCGGCCGCCAACGCCGCCATCGACCACGTCCGCGACTGGGTCCTGGGCAGCAACGGCAAGTGGGTCACGATGGGCATCCCGTCGGACGGCTCCTACGGCATCCCGGAAGGCATCATCTACGGCGTGCCGGTCACGACCGAAAATGGCGAATACAAGCGCGTCGAAGGCCTGGAAATCGACGCCTTCTCGCGCGAACGCCTGGACTTCACGCTGAAAGAGCTCCTGGAAGAGCGCGACGGCGTCAAGGACCTGCTGAAGTAAGCAGCGTTTGAATGAAGAATTGGGGCCGTTGATGC
>NZ_JBHFII010000047.1:179644-182275 GCF_057334215.1 Achromobacter maghribensis
GCGGCCCCAATTCCTAAGCAGGACCGGAACACCAGACCGGCGCATAAACCTGTCCCTTCGCCCCGCTGCCTGCGAATGTCGCGGAGGGGACAGATTTATATTCCGGACCCGCGATAAGGTCGTGGGCTAGCCATAAGAAAGAACGGAGACCTCCATGTCCAGACCCGAATCGCCCGGCGCCCTCTTCCGCCGCGCCCTCGCCGAAGAAAGCCCGCTGCAGATCATTGGCGCCATCAACGCAAACCACGCCTTGCTGGCCAAGCGCGCCGGCTACCGCGCCATCTACCTGTCGGGCGGCGGCGTGGCGGCCGGATCGCTGGGCTTGCCCGACCTGGGCATCAACACCATGGACGACGTGCTGACCGACGTGCGCCGCATCACCGACGTGTGCGACGTGCCGCTGGTGGTGGATATCGACACCGGCTTTGGTCCGTCGGCCTTCAACATCGCCCGCACCGTCAAGAGCCTGATCAAGTTCGGCGCGGCGGCGTGCCACATCGAAGACCAGGTCGGCGCCAAGCGCTGCGGCCACCGCCCCGGCAAGGAAATCGTCACGACCGAAGAAATGGCCGATCGCGTCAAGGCGGCCGCCGACGCCCGCACCGACAGCGACTTCTACCTGATCGCCCGCACCGACGCCATCGCCTCGCATGGCGTGGACGCCGCGATCGAACGCGCGCTGGCCTGCGTGGAAGCCGGCGCCGACGCGATCTTCGCCGAAGCCGCTTATGACCTGCCCACCTACGACCGCTTCGTCAAGGCCGTCAAGGTGCCGGTCCTGGCCAACATCACCGAATTCGGCAAGACGCCGCTGTTCACCGTCGAAGAACTGAAAAGCGTGGGCGTGGGCATGGTGCTCTATCCCCTGTCCGCCTTCCGCGCCATGAACAAGGCCGCCGAAGCCGTCTACACCGCCATCCGCCGCGACGGCCACCAGAAAAACGTGGTGGACCTGATGCAAACGCGCGAAGAACTGTACGACCGCATCGGCTACCACGAATTCGAATCCAGACTGGATGCGCTCTTCCAAAAGGGCAAAGCGTAAGTCCGCAACGCCTTTTGTATCCGGCGCCGCGGCCACCCCGGGGCGTCACGCTTTCCCCCCATATCGTCAATCGCGAAAGGAAAGGAGTAGAGACATGAGCACGGCTCCCAAGAAGCAAGAAGCCAAACCGGACGCCAAGCCGGAAGAGAAAGCCGGCTTCAAACCCAAGAAGTCCGTCGCCCTGTCGGGCGTGGTCGCAGGCAATACCGCGCTGTGCACCGTGGGCCGCAGCGGCAACGACCTGCACTACCGTGGCTATGACATCCTGGACATCGCGCACACCAGCGAGTTCGAGGAAATCGCCCACCTGCTGGTCCACGGCAAGCTGCCCAACAAAGCCGAACTGGCCGCGTACAAGCAAAAGCTGAAGAGCCTGCGCGGCCTGCCGGCGCAACTGCAAGTGGCGCTGGAAGCGTTGCCCGCCTCGAGCCACCCGATGGACGTGATGCGCACCGCCGTGTCCGTGCTGGGCTGCGTGCTGCCCGAGAAAGACGACCACAACACCCCGGGCGCGCGCGACATCGCCGACCGCCTGATGGCCAACCTGGGTTCGGCCCTGCTGTATTGGTACCACTACAGCCACAACGGCCACATGATCGACGTGCAGACGGACGACGACAGCATCGGCGGCCACTTCCTGCACCTGCTGCACGGCGAAAAGCCCAGCGACGAATGGGTCAAGGCGATGCACATTTCCTTGAACCTGTACGCCGAACACGAATTCAACGCATCCACGTTCACTGCGCGCGTCATCGCCGGCACCGGTTCGGACATGTTCTCGTCCATCGCCGGCGCCATCGGCGCGCTGCGCGGCCCCAAGCATGGCGGCGCCAACGAAGTGGCGTTCGACGTGCAGAAGCGCTATGAAACGCCGGACGAGGCCGAAGCCGACATCCGCCGCCGCGTCGAGGCCAAGGAAGTTATCATCGGCTTTGGTCACCCCGTCTACACCGTGTCCGACCCGCGCAACAAGGTCATCAAGGACGTGGCCAAGAAACTGTCCAAAAAGGCCGGCAGCACCAAGATGTTCGACATCGCCGAACGCCTTGAGACGGTCATGTGGGACATCAAGAAGATGTTTCCCAACCTGGACTGGTTCTCGGCCGTCAGCTACCACATGATGGGCGTGCCCACCGCCATGTTCACCCCGCTGTTCGTCATTGCGCGCACCGCAGGCTGGTCGGCTCACATCATCGAGCAGCGCATCGACAACAAGATCATCCGCCCCACCGCCAACTACGTGGGCCCGGAAGATCAGAAGTTCGTGCCGCTGGACAAGCGCAAGTAGGCCCGGCGCAAGCCAGACGAGAGCAAGGGCGCAGCATGGCTACCTGTATTCACTCCATGAAGAGGTACCGCTATGTCTGCCCCAATCTCCAACGTACGTCCCGAGCCCGACCAGGTGTTGGTCGATATCGCGGACTACGTTCTGAACTACGACATCAAGAGCAGCCTGGCGTATGAAACCGCCCGCAACTGCCTGATCGACACGCTGGGCTGCGGCCTGGAAGCGCTGGAGTACCCGGCGTGCAAGAAATTGCTGGGTCCGGTCGTGGGGGGGGGGGGGGGGGGGGGCGGCGCCAAGG
>NZ_JBHFII010000047.1:182295-185985 GCF_057334215.1 Achromobacter maghribensis
GTGGTGCCTCACGGCGCCAAGGTGCCCGGCACGTCGTTCCAGCTGGACCCGGTGCAGGCCGCGTTCAACATCGGCACGATCATCCGCTGGCTGGATTTCAACGACACGTGGCTGGCCGCCGAATGGGGCCACCCGTCGGATAATCTGGGCGGCATCCTGGCCACCGCCGACTGGCTGTCCCGCACCGCGGTCGCCGCCGGCAAGCCGCCCCTGACCATGCGCGACGTCCTGACGGGCATGATCAAGGCGCATGAGATCCAGGGCTGCATCGCGCTGGAAAACTCCTTCAACCGCGTCGGGCTTGACCACGTCGTACTGGTCAAGGTGGCGTCCACCGCCGTCGTGGCGCAGATGCTGGGACTGGACCGCGATGAAGTGATCAACGCCGTGTCGCTGGCCTGGGTCGACGGCCAAAGCCTGCGCACCTACCGCCACGCGCCCAATACCGGCAGCCGCAAAAGCTGGGCCGCCGGCGACGCCACCAGCCGCGCCGTGCGCCTGGCGCTGATCGCCAAAACCGGCGAAATGGGCTATCCGTCGGTGCTGACCGCCAAGACCTGGGGCTTTTACGATGTGCTCTTCAAGGGGCAGCCGTTCAGGTTCCAACGGCCTTATGGCAGCTACGTGATGGAGAACGTGCTGTTCAAGATCTCGTTTCCTGCCGAATTCCATTCGCAGACCGCCGTGGAATGCGCCATGCAGATCCACGACCGCCTGCGCGCCGAAGGCAAGCGCGCGGAAGACATCAAGGCCATCACGATCCGCACGCACGAGGCCTGCATCCGCATCATCGACAAGAAAGGCCCGCTGAACAATCCCGCCGACCGCGACCACTGCATCCAGTACATGGTGGCGGTGCCCGTGCTGTTCGGCCGCCTGACGGCCGCCGACTACGAAGACGACATCGCCCGCGATCCGCGCATCGACGCGTTGCGCGACAAGATCGTCTGCGTGGAGGATCCGGCCTATACCCGCGACTACCACGATCCCGACAAGCGCTCGATCGCCAACGCGCTGACGGTCGAGTTCACCGACGGCTCGCGGTTTGAAGAGATCGTCTGCGAATACCCCATCGGCCACAAGCGCCGCCGGCAAGACGGCATTCCGCTCCTGGAAGCCAAGTTCCGGACCAACCTGGCGCGCATGTTCCCGGCCCGGCAGCAGCGCCGCATCCTGGATGTATCGTTGGACCAGCAGGCGCTGGAGGCCATGCCGGTACACGAATACGTGGACCTGTACGTCATCTGAGTTCACGCGCCGGCCCACGGAAAGCTCGCCGCGGCGCCGGCCTTACAATGCGGCTTTCCTCAATCGGATCGCGCCATGGCCATGCTCTGGGTCAAGACCTTCCATATTGTCTTTATCGCTTCCTGGTTTGCCGGATTGTTCTACCTGCCGCGCATTTTCGTGAACCTGGCGCAGCAGACGGACGCCTCCGTACAGGCCACGCTGCTGGGCATGGCGCGCCGGCTGTACCGCTTCACCACCATCCTTGCCGTGGTCGCCATCGTGTTCGGCATGTGGCTGTACCTGGGCTATCGCATCGGCGTGGGCCCCGGCAATGGCTGGATGCACGCCAAACTCTTTTTCGTCCTGCTCGTCATCGGCTACCATCACGCCTGTGGCTTGATGCTGCGTAAATTCGAACAGGGCAAAAATACCCGTTCGCACAAGTTCTATCGCTGGTTCAACGAAGTTCCCGTCTTGCTGCTCTTGGTGGTGGTGGCGCTGGTCGTCGTCAAACCCTTCTGATTCCCCCTACCTTTGCACATTCGCCAGGATTCGTATGTCCTCTGATGAACACGACCGTCCGCGCAAGACGCTGACGATCAAGAAAACGGCGCGCGACGCCCACGCCGAAGAAGCGCCCAAGCGCACCCGCACGGGCGCCCGCGCCCGGCTGGTTGCCCAGATCGAGCGCACCCGCGAAAACGTCGAACGCCAGAAAGACCCTGAAGGCTACCAGCGCCGCCAGGAAGAAGAGGCGCGCTACGCTCGCAAACCGGCCGCGGGCGGCCGCGGCGCCGCTCCCCGCGGGCAGGCGCCGCGCGGCGGCCAGTCCGAGCGCGGTCAATATGATCGCGGCGCGCCTGGCCGAGGTTCGTCTGAGCGCAGCGCCCCTAGCCGGAGCTCGTCTGAGCGCGGCGCATCCAGCCGCGGCTCGTCTGATCGCGCACCGTCCGATCGCACGTCTTCTGGCCGCGCCCCCGCGGCCCGCAGCCGTTCCGACGACACGCGCCGCGACGCCGGCGCAAGCGCCAGTTCGCGCCCGCCGCGTCCGCAGCAGCGCGCGCCGCGCCTGCGCGACGACCAATACATCGCCCCCGCCACGCCGGCGGGACGCTTCTACGATCCGTTTGAAGACGACGGTCCCGCGCCGGAGTACGCCGCCGAGACCGACCACGGACACGTGCCGGATCAAGGCCAGGACGCCCAGCCGGACTTCGCCGAAGCACGCGACGATTCCCGCGACCGCGCCCCGACGGTCGAGACCCGCAGCCGCCGCCCGCGCGAACCTCGCCAGGCGGAAGTGTTCACGATATTCGCCCCCTGCCCGCAAGGCCTGGAAGAGGCCCTGACGGCGGAAATGCAGGCGCTGGGCTACGAAGACGCCAAGGCGGGCCGCGCCGGCTGCTCGTTCACGGCCGATTGGGCCGGCGTGCAGCGCGCCAACCTGTATTCGCGTCTGGCCACCCGCATCCTGGTGCAGGTCGCGCACGCCGAGATCTCGCACGAAGACGACATCCTGGACCTGGCCCGCGACACCCCCTGGGAACGCTGGTTCGGCGCCGAGCAGACGCTGCGCGTGGACACCTCGGCCATCAAGAGCCCGGTGCAAAGCCTGCAGTACTGCAATCTGCGCGCCAAGGACGGCATTTGCGACCGCCTGCGCGAACTGGAAGGCGAACGCCCCAGCATCGACACGGTGCGACCGGATGCACGCGTCCACCTGTTCCTGACGGGCCACACCGCCACCCTGTACCTGGACACTTCGGGCGAATCACTGTTCAAGCGCGGTTGGCGCCTGGACAAGGGCGAAGCCCCGATGCGTGAAAACCTGGCGGCCGGCATGCTGGCCCTGGCGGGCTGGGACCCGGCGGCCCCGTTGCTCGACCCGTTCTGCGGGTCGGGCACCATCCTGATCGAAGCCGCCTGGATCGCGTTGGGCGTGCCCCCGGGCATTTCGCGCCCGTTCGGCTTCGAACGCCTGCGCGACCATGACGCCTATCGCTGGCGCGACCTGAAGGACGATGCCCGCTCGCGCATCCTGCCGCAGCTGGAGGCGCCCCTGGTTGGTTACGACCTGGACCCGCAAGCCATTGAATTCGCCCAGAACAACGCCGAACGCGCCTGGCTGACGGCCGATTCCATCCGCTTTGAAATCGGCGATGCCCGCGAGATCGCGGCGCCCGCCGACCACGGCTGGATCGTCACCAACCCGCCTTATGGCGAGCGCATGCTGACCGAGCCGGACGCGGACCTGTGGCGCGATTGGGCCAGTTGCCTGAAGCGCAATTTCGCCGGCTGGCAATTGCATGTCATCACCAGCGACCTGACGCTGCCCAACCAGATGCGCTTGAAGCCCAAGCGCCGCGTGCCGCTGCATAACGGCGCGCTGGACTGCCGCCTGTTCGGCTTCGAACTGGTCGCTGCGGGCTACCGCGACGCTTGATCGCGCGACGCCCCCGG
>NZ_JBHFII010000047.1:186043-198715 GCF_057334215.1 Achromobacter maghribensis
GGGCCCTCAACCCCATTTTCCGCACGAAAGCGCGTTGTAAAAGCGCCGCAATATGGTGCGCGTATCTTTGCTTATGGTGCCCCGCCGCGCGGTTTTGGGGCATTATCAGCACCAGGGTGTTGCCAAGTTGCACCTGCTTGCACCTTCCCCTTGCACAGTTTCAGGGTAAACCCTATAATTCGGGTTATCCCTAGTAGCAAACAACTGTGCAAGCCCGTGGAGGCTATTGTGATCAACCCGAACAACACCATCCGCCTGACCGACGAACTCGAGCGCCAACTGATGCTCCAGGCGATTGAAGAACAATTCCGTCCGCACCCGATGCGGGCGTTGGCCGCCGGCCTGCGTAAGCTGGCCCACGGCGTGAAGGCCCTGGCTGGCAAGACGAGCGCCAAGAACGCGCACTCAGCAGCCTAAAGACAGGCCTGGGCCTTAAGCGCTAAGGCCCGAAAGATTTTCCCCTTGGGGGCTGCATAGCCCCTTTTATAGACCCGCCCTTACCGGCGGGTTTTTTTTCGTCGGGCCTTTCCTCCCTTGGGGGCAGAGCACACGTAGTGCGTGAAGCGTGGGGGCACCTCCCCCCGCCGGGCCGCCCCAAGGGGGGAGAGCCCCCTCGGGGGGCAGGAAGCCCGAAGGGCGCACCGTGGGGGCAATCTTTATCGGATAATGCCCACCCATGACGACAGACGCCCTTGACCAGACCCCCAACCGGCTACGCCGGTTTGCCTGCATGATGTACGAAGCCGTGCTGCTGTTCGGCGTGGTGTTCCTGGCGGGCTACCTGCTGGACACACTGACCCAGAGCAAGAACGCGCTGGAACTGCGGGCAGCCCGGCAAGCCTGGTTGTTCATCGCGATAGGCGCCTACTTCGTGTTGTGCTGGCGCCGGCGGGGCCAGACCTTGCCGATGAAGACCTGGAACATCCGGCTGGTCGACCGCGACGGCAACACGCCGCCGACGTTTCGGTTGATCCTGCGCTACGTGCTGGTCTGGCCGTTGGTGCTGGCCGGGGCTGCCGTGGTGTGGGGGGCCGCCAGCTTGACGGGCTGGGCCTCGATGGACATGTTCATCGTCGCCGCGCCCTTCACCATTTTCATCTGGTCCTGGTTCGACCCCGACGGGCAGTTTCTGCATGACCGCATCCTGGGCACGCGCCTGCGCAACGCGCCGCAGCGCCAGAAATCGCGCTGACGCCCCCTCGGCACACACAAAATATTACAAACAGCAAAAGCATGCGGCGAATTCATCGCGTGCTTTCAGAAAATTGAAAGTCGCTCGCAAAGACAATGAGGCCCCCTTAAACAGACGCCTCCCGGACCTTTCATGCGCGCTTTCCTTTCCCTTCTGTCGCTGGCCGCCGCCAGCGCGCTTTGCTTTCTGCCTGCCGGCGCCCTGGCCCAGAACGCGTCCGCCCAGCAAGAGATCGAATCGGCTACGAAAGCCGCCTTCGCCGCCGCTCAGCAAGGGCCGGCCGATGTGAAGCTGGGCGAGCAGGCGGTCGTGCACCTGCCGCAGAACATGTTCTTCGTTCCCCGCCTGCAGGCCGAACGCCTGATGCAGGCCTACGGCAACGGCAAGGACCCCTCGCTGCTGGGCGTCGTGATGCCCAAGAGCGATGACGACGACTGGGTCGTCACCGTCAATTTCGACAAGGCGGGCTACATCAAGGACGACGACGCGCGGAACTGGGATGTCAGCGAATTGCTGGATAGCCTGCGCGAAGGCACCGAACAGTCCAACGAAGAACGCAAGAAGCGCGGCTTCCCCGAGCTGACCGTGGACGGCTGGGTCGAAGCCCCCAAGTACGACAGCAACACGCAACGGCTGGTCTGGTCGGTGGCCGCCAAGCACAAGGGCGTCGACGCCGGCGAAGACCCGACAGTGAACTACAACACCTATGCGCTGGGCCGCGACGGCTACATCACGCTGGACCTGATCACCCAGCAAAGCCTGGTGCCCAAGGACAAGACCGCCGTGCTGGCGTTGCTGGACAATCTGAACTACGTGGACGGCAAGCGCTACGCCGATTTCGATTCCTCGACCGACAAGGTCGCCGAATACGGGCTGGCCGCGCTGGTGGCCGGCGTGGCCGCGAAGAAGCTGGGGCTTTTCGCCGTCATCGCCGCGTTCCTGGCCAAGTTCGCCAAGGTCGGCATCCTGGCGGCCGCCGCCCTGGGCGGTGGGTTGTGGAAGCGCCTGCGAGGCAAAAAGGCCGACGCGCAGCAGCCTTGAGCATTCTCCCGTGACGGCGGCGCCACGCAAGACCGCCCCGCCGTCACAACAGCGTCACGGATTCTTCACACGCCCGTCATCGCCGGATGATTTGATCCTGAGGCATGACGACAGCCCACATGGAAGCGACCGTGAACGAAATCCGACCCGTGCACTGGCGTGCTCTCTGGATTTCCGATATTCACCTGGGCACTGCCGGGTGCAAGGCGGAATTCCTGCTCGATTTCCTGGACCACAACGATTCGGACACGCTGTATCTGGTGGGCGATATCGTGGACGGCTGGCAACTGCGCAAGCATTGGCACTGGCCGCGGGCGCACAACGACGTCATCCAGCGCATCCTGCGCAAAGCGCGCAACGGCACACGGGTGGTCTTCATCCCCGGCAACCATGACGAATTCGCGCGCGAGTTCGCCGGCTATGCGTTCGGCGACATCGAAATCCTGGACGAAGACGTGCACGTCACGGCCAAGGGCCTGAGCCTGCTGGTGCTGCACGGCGACCAGTTCGACGGCGTGATCCAGCACAGCCGCTGGCTGGCCCATCTTGGCGACGGCCTCTACCAGCTGGCGCTGTGGATCAACCACCATTTCAACCGGCTGCGGCATCGCCTGGGCCTGCATTACTGGTCCCTGTCGCAATACTTGAAGCACAAGGTCAAGAACGCCGTCTCTTTCATTACGGATTTCGAGGAAGCGCTCGCAGGCGAAGCGCGCCGGCGCGGCCTGGACGGCGTGGTCTGCGGCCACATCCACAAGGCCGAACTGCGCGACGTGGGCGGCATCCTGTACTGCAACGACGGCGATTGGGTCGAAAGCCTGTCCGCCCTGGCGGAAACGCACGACGGCCAACTCCAACTGCTGGACTGGGCCGCCATCCAGGCGGAAAGACAGGCGGAACCGACCGTGCGCCCCCCGCGTTCGCTCTCCCTGCCCGCCCTGCCCTCCGCACTGCGCCGCCAAAGCAAACACCCGTGATAACCCGTATGCGTCCCCATTACGCAACGGGGATATTGCAGTTCACGGCCCTCTAGGTCATGCTTGCATCTGAGGCAACGGGCGAGTTGGCCCGTTCACGCAGCTGCAACATGCTTACAACATAGGGCCATGAACGACCAATATCAGGCGCTCTACCAATCATTCCGCTGGCTGGTACCGACCCAGTTCAACATTGCGGATGCGTGCTGCCACCGCTGGGCATCCAGTAGTCCGGATGCGCGGCGCATTGCCATCTACTACGAAGATGAGTCCGGCAACCGCGAGGTCTGGACCTATGCCCGACTGGCCGAGGCCGTCAATCAACTGGCCAATGGCCTGGTGAAAATGGGCGTGGGCCGGGGTGATCGGGTCGGTGTCGTTTTGGGGCAACGCCCCGAAACCGTCGTCGCCCACATGGCCATCTACACGGTGGGCGGCGTCGTGCTGCCCCTGTCGGCCTTGTTCGGCCCCGAAGCCCTGGAAAGCCGCCTGCGCGACTCGGAAACGCGGGTCGCCATCGTGGACCACGCTTCCAGCGCCAATCTGCTTGCCGTCAGCGACAACTGCCCCAACCTGCAGCAAATCATCGGCATCGGCTTCGCCGACGAGCGTGTGCTGCCTTGGCGCAGCCTGCTGGCCCGCCAGCCCAGCGAATTCAAGGCCATCCCGACGCGCTCGTCCGACCCTGCCATCCTGCTCTACACGTCAGGCACGACCGGCGCGCCGAAGGGCGCTCTGCTGCCGCACAGCGTGCTGATCGGCAACCTGCCGGGCTTCGTGGCGTCGCAGGACTGGTTCCCGAAGCCTGCCGACGTGTTCTGGTCGCCGGCCGACTGGGCCTGGACGGGCGGCATGATGGATGCGCTGCTGCCCACGCTGTACTTCGGACACCCCATCGTGGGCACGCGCGGCCGTTTTTCCGCTGAACGCGCGTTCGAGCTCATGGAGCGCTATCAGGTCACCAACACCTTCCTCTTCCCCACGGCCCTGAAGATGTTGATGAAGGCGGTGCCGGACCCCCGCAATCACTACCAATTGGCCTTGCGCTCCATCATGAGCGCCGGCGAAAGCGTGGGCGAGACCGTCTTTGAATGGTGCCAGTCGGCGCTGGGCGTAACACCCAACGAGATGTTCGGCCAGACCGAAATGAACTATGTGGTGGGCAACAGCCAGAAACGCTGGCCCGCCCGGCCGGGCAGCATGGGCCGCCCCTACCCCGGCCACCAGGTCGCGGTGCTGGACGATGACGGCAAGCCCGTCGCCGCGGGCGGAACCGGCGAAATCGCGGTCAACCGCCTGGACATCCACGGTTATCCCGACCCGGTGATGTTCCTGGGCTATTGGCGCAACGAAGCCGCCACCCAGGCCAAATACAAGGGCGACTGGTGCCTGACCGGCGATCTCGCCACCGTCGATGCCGACGGCTACCTTTGGTACGCCGGCCGCGCTGACGACGTGTTCAAGTCGTCCGGTTACCGGATCGGCCCGGGCGAAATCGAAAGCTGCCTGATCGGGCATCCCGCGGTGGCCAACGCCGCCGTGGTGCCCAAGCCGGACGCCGAGCGCGGCGCCCTGGTCAAGGCATATGTGGTGTTGACGCCCGAATTCGCCCACCGCGAGCGCGCCGACGTTATCGAGAACCTCCAGGAATACGTGCGCGAGCGCCTGGCGCCCTACGAGTACCCGAAAGAGATCGAATTCGTCGATGAACTGCCCATGACGACGACGGGCAAAATCCAGCGCCGCATCCTGCGCTTGCGCGAAGAAGAGCGCGCCCGGGCCTCTGCCCCGGTCCCCGCCGCCACGCCCCCGGCGGCAACCGCCACGCCCGCCGCGGCAACCGCCGTTGACGCCGACGCGGCCCATGGCGCCCCCGAGAAGCAACCCGAGACCTGAAGCCATGCCGATTTACCAGCTTGACGATCTGATCCCCCGCATCGACCCCGCCGCTTACGTGGCCGACAGTGCCGACATCATCGGCAATGTCACCCTGGAGGCGGGCGTCAGCATCTGGTCGAACGTATCGATCCGCGGCGACAACGACGCCATCCTGATCCGCCACGGCACCAATGTCCAGGAATCCAGCGTCCTGCACGTGGACAGCGGCTGTCCCATGACGATCGGTCCCAATGTGACGGTGGGCCACCAGGCCATGCTGCACGGATGCACCATCCACGAAGGCGCCCTGGTAGGCATGCAGGCGATCGTCCTGAACAATGCGGTCATCGGGCGCAATTGCCTGATCGGCGCGGGCGCGATCATCCCCGAAGACCGGGTCATTCCCGACAATTCCCTGGTGATCGGCATTGGCAAGATCGTGCGTGAACTCTCGGAAGACGAAATCGCCAATCTGCACAAAAACACCGCCTATTACGTGGCGCGGGGCCAACACTACAAGACCGCGCTGAAACGGCTTGCCTGACCCCCGTGGGGAACCGCCCAACCCCCTGCTGCCAGCAGGGGGAATCGGGCGCCTGATCGGCTAACATTCCGCTATGACCGATCAGCTTAAAAAATACCTTACCGAAGACCGCAGCGTCCGTATCCAGGCCGTGCGCCTGGACACGACCTGGAAGGCCGTTCAAGCCAACCACGATTACCCGCCCGCCATCACCCATCTGCTGGGCGAACTGGTGGCCGCATCCACCCTGCTTGCCGCGAACATCAAGTTCGAAGGCTCGCTGGTGCTCCAGATCCAGGGCGATGGCCCCATCGCCCTGCTGGTGGTGGAATGCCGTTCCGACCTGAGCCTGCGCGCCACCGTCAAAGTGCGCGAAGGCCACGAGGTTCCCGCCGACGGCACGATGCAAAGCCTGCTGAACCCGGGCGGCAACGGCCGCTTCATCGTGGTGCTGGACCCGCAGCGCAAGCTGCCTGGCCAACAGGCCTACCAGGGCATCGTGCCGCTGGAAGGCGAAACCGTGGCCGAAGCCCTGCAACACTACATGAAGGCCTCCGAGCAACTGGACACCCGCCTGTGGCTGGCGGCCGACGCCGACCATGCCGCCGGCATGCTGATCCAGCGCCTGCCCTATCACGGCGGCTCGGATGCGCCGCTGCTGACCGAACAGGCCGCGGCGGAAACCTGGGACCGCACCAACGCGCTGGCCAGTACCCTCAAGCGCGATGAAGTGCTGGAAGCCGAAATCGACACGCTGATCCATCGCCTGTTCTGGGAAGACACCCTGCTGGCGTTCGATCCCGTGACGGTGCGCTGGCACTGCCCATGCACTCGCGAACGCGTGGCAAGCATGCTGCGTTCGCTGGGCGAAGAGGAAGTCAACAGCGTGCTGGCCGAGCGCGGTCAGGTGGACGTGTCCTGCGACTTCTGCGGCAAGCCCTACAAGTTCGACGCCGTCGACTGCGCCACCTTGTTCGCGCCGCACCAACCGCCGGCCGACGACGCCCCGCCGACCGTGCATTGATTCCTCGCCGGCCCGCGACAAGGGTCGGTTTCGTCCCTTCGGACAGTCCGTATCGACAGGCAGTCATGCCCGCGCCACACTGCGCAGCCATGACCGCCTTTTTCTTTGCCAGCCCTCGTCAACGGGGCGCCGCCGCCATCGAATTCGCCGTGGCCGGCGCGGTCGGGCTGATGCTGGGCCTGCTGGCGATCGACGCCGCCCGTTGGCAGGCGGTGCGGCAGATGGCGCACCTGGCGCTGATTGAAGCGGCCCGCGCCGGCTCGACCGCTCACGGCGACCCCGCCCGCATGCGGCAAGCCTTTCAACACGCGTTGCTGCCGTTGCACGCCGGCGCGGACGACGACGCCCGCAAGACCGGTGCGCGGCGCCGGCAGCAGCGTGCCCAGGTCGGGATCACGGCGCTTGCCGGCCTGACGCCCTGGCGCATCGAAATCCTGCAGCCCGACGCCCGCGCGTTCCGCGAACACGGCCGCGCCGGCCTGGCGGTCGCGGTGGCGCCGGGCATGCGCGCGATCGACAACGACTACCAAGACCTTCAACATGCGCGCAGGCC
Source organism: Achromobacter maghribensis (assembly GCF_057334215.1). Classification (NCBI taxonomy): domain Bacteria; kingdom Pseudomonadati; phylum Pseudomonadota; class Betaproteobacteria; order Burkholderiales; family Alcaligenaceae; genus Achromobacter; species Achromobacter maghribensis. Next base: position 193,232 of record NZ_JBHFII010000047.1, read on the forward strand.
TCCGCGGCCGGGGGGCATGAGCATCTTCGAGGCCAACACGCTGAAGCTGCGCTTGACCTACCTGCATCGCCCCTGGCTGCCGCCCTTGCGCGCGCTGCTCGCCGTCATGGGGCGCGACGACGCCAGCTACGCGGGCGTGGCCCGCGCAAACGGTTTGCTGCCGATCCAGGTAGAACTGGAAATGGAAATGCACTCGCACCCGGTCGATTGGGCGAACAAGACGCCCTGGCCGGTGGGAATGGTGGTGGGTGCGTGCCGCGACACTCGCTGCCGCTGAGGAATGCCTCAGTGCCGGGTCGTGGCGTTATTCGCGGAATTGGCGGGTTTGGGTGCGGCGGGAGCCGCCGCGCGGCTGGCGGGCGGTTTGGCGGCTGCCGGTACGTTGGCGCGCGTGGCAGCGGCCGGCCGGGCTGCGGGGTCGGCCGTCAACGCGGCGCCGGCAGCGGGAGGTTGCGTGTTTTGCGGCAGGATGTGCACGAAGACCTCGCCCTCGCGCATCATGCCGAGCTCGCCGCGGGCGCGCTCTTCGACGGCGCCGGTGCCGCCTTCAAGATCCCGCACTTCGGCTTCCAGCGCGGCATTGCGCGCGCGCAGGCCTTCGTTGGTCTCGCGCTGCTCCGCCACTTGGCGTTGCAGATCCCAGACCTTGAACCAGCCGCCCTTACCCAGCCACAGCGGGTATTGGATCAAGCCTACCAGCACGAACAGCACCAGGAACAACAGGCGCATACGCGAGAACCCTCAGAGCAGTCGTGGCGCGGATGCGGAAGCGGCGCCAGGCGCCGCCACCGCGCTTCCCATCAACGCAGGTTGTAGAAAGCTTCCAGGCCAGGATACGACGCCACTTCGGCCAGCTCTTCCTCAATGCGCAGGAGCTGGTTGTACTTGGCCATGCGATCCGAACGGGACAGCGAACCCGTCTTGATCTGCATCGCGTTGGTCGCCACGGCGATGTCGGCGATGGTGGAATCTTCGGTTTCGCCCGAACGATGCGACACGACGGCGGTGTAGCCGGCGCGCTTGGCCATTTCGATGGCGGCGAAGGTTTCGGTCAGCGTGCCGATCTGGTTGATCTTGATCAGGATCGAGTTGGCGACGCCCTTCTGGATGCCTTCGCGCAGGATCTTGGTGTTGGTGACGAACAGGTCGTCGCCCACCAATTGCACCTTCTTGCCCAACTGGTCGGTCAACAGCTTCCAGCCGTCCCAGTCGTTTTCGGCCATGCCGTCTTCGATGGAGATGATCGGGTACTTGTCGCACCACGTGGCCAGCAGGTTGGTGAATTCCTGCGAGGACAGCGAAATGCCGCCTTCGCCGGCCAGCGTGTACTTGCCGTCGCGGTAGAACTCCGAGCTGGCGCAATCCAGGCCCAGGGCGATCTGCGTGCCCGGCTCGTAGCCGGCTTCGGTGATGGCTTTCAGGATGAGCTGGATGGCGGCTTCATGGCTGGGCACGTTGGGGGCAAAACCGCCCTCGTCGCCGACGGCCGTGGACATGCCCTGGCCGTGGATCAGCTTCTTCAGCATGTGGAAGACTTCAGCGCCCCAACGCAGGGCTTCGCGGAAGCTGCCTGCGCCGACCGGCAGAATCATCAGTTCTTGCAGGTCGAGCGTGTTGTTGGCGTGCGCGCCGCCGTTGATGACGTTCATCATCGGCACGGGCATGCTCATGGGGCCGCTGCCGCCGAAATAGCGGTACAGCGACAGGCCGGACTCGTCGGCGGCGGCGCGGGCCACGGCCATGCTGGCGGCCAGGATCGCGTTGGCGCCCAGGCGTTCCTTGGACTCGGTGCCATCCAGTTCGATCAGCGTGCGATCGACGAAGGTCTGTTCCTGGGCGTCCAGGCCCATCAGGGCTTCGGAGATTTCCGTGTTCAGGTTTTCAACGGCGCGCAGCACGCCCTTGCCCAGATAACGGCTTTTGTCGCCGTCGCGCAGCTCGATGGCTTCGCGGGCGCCCGTGGAGGCGCCGGACGGCACGGCCGCGCGGCCCATGGCGCCGGACTCCAGCAGCACATCACATTCCACGGTGGGGTTGCCGCGCGAATCCAGAATTTCGCGGCCGATGATATCGACGATTGCACTCATGACTTTACATTCCCTGAACGATAAACATATTCATGACAGCCGCGCCCTCGCGGGCGTTGCGGGCACGGCGGTACTGCCAGGAGTCGTAGAAGGCCTGGGCGGCCGCCATGGAGGGAAACTCCATGACGACGGTGCGGCCCGGCTCACGGCCCTCAAGGTGCTTGGACTCTCCGCCTCGCACCAGGATCTTGGCATCGTACGCGCGCATGGCGAGCGTGGACAGACGCTTGTAGTCCTCGTATTGCGCGGGCTTGGTCACCGTGACGTCGGCGATGAGGTAAGCACTCATGGGGTTCCTTCAGGGCAGTTGCGTGGGTTGGTATCTGATTTCGGATACGACAACGCCGCCAGTGTGGCCCAAGCCGCCTGGCGACGCATATCCGATGCTAATTGGTTGTATCCGAAAGCAGCGCCGCCGTATAGCGCGGCACTGGGGGACGGGCCCGCGGCCCCGAGGATCCGCTTACGGAACTCGAGACCGCAGGCGCGCATTACGCCCCCTGGCCGCGGCGAGCCTTTTGCTCGATGGCGGCGCGGATATAGCTGGAGAACAACGGGTGGCCGTCGCGCGGCGTCGACGTGAACTCCGGGTGGAACTGGACGCCCACGAACCACGGGTGGTCGGGCAATTCCATCATTTCCGGCAGGTTCTCGGTCGGCGTGCGGGCGCTGATCACCATGCCGGCCTCTTCCAGGCGCGGCACGTAGACGTTGTTGACCTCGTAGCGGTGACGGTGACGCTCGTTCACTTCGTCGCCGTAGATGGTCTGCGCGCGGGTGCCGGCCTTGATCGGCACGCGTTGCGCGCCCTTGCGCATGGTGCCGCCCAGGTCGGACGTGTTGTCGCGCTTTTCGACCTTGCCTTCGCGGTCCATCCACTCGGTGATCAGGGCCACCACCGGGTGCGGGGCGGACGGATCGAATTCCGTGCTGTTGGCGCCGCCCAGGCCGGCGACGTGGCGCGCGAACTCGATGACGGCCAACTGCATGCCCAGGCAGATGCCCAGATACGGCACGCCGTTTTCACGGGCGTAGCGGATCGCGGCGATCTTGCCTTCGGTGCCGCGCTTGCCGAAGCCGCCCGGCACCAGAATGGCGTCCAGGTGCTTCAGTTGGTCGGTGCCGCGGGTTTCGATGTCTTCCGAGTCGATGTACTCGATGTTGATCTTCGAGCGCGTGTGGATGCCGGCGTGAACCAGCGCTTCCGTCAGCGACTTGTACGACTCGGTCAGGTCGACGTACTTGCCGACCATGCCGATCGTCAGCTGGTGCTGGGGATGCTCCAGCGCTTCGACCAGGTTGTCCCACATGGACAGATCGGCCGGCGGCGGGGTCAGGCCCAGCGCTTCGCAGACGATGTTGTCCACGCCCTGCTTGTGCAGCATGGCCGGGATCTTGTAGATGGAATCGGCATCCCAGACGGAAATGACGGCGTCCAGCGGCACGTTCGAGAACATCGAGATCTTGGCGCGCTCGTCGTCCGGGATGGGACGGTCGGCGCGGCACAACAGCGCGTTCGGATAGATGCCGATTTCGCGCAGCTTCTGCACCGAGTGCTGGGTGGGCTTGGTCTTCAGTTCGCCGGCGGAGGCGATGAAGGGCACCAGGGTCAGATGCACGAAGGCCGCGTTGTTGCGGCCCATGCGCAGGCTCATCTGGCGCGCGGCTTCCAGGAAAGGCAGGGACTCGATGTCGCCCACGGTGCCGCCGATTTCGACAATGGCGACGTCCGTGTTGCCGTTCCAGCCGGCTTCGGCGCCACGGGCGATGAAGTCCTGGATTTCGTTGGTGATGTGCGGAATCACCTGGACAGTCTTGCCCAGGTAGTCGCCACGACGCTCTTTGCGCAGCACCGATTCGTAGATCTGGCCCGTGGTGAAGTTATTCACCTTGTGCATGCGGGCGGAGATGAAGCGCTCGTAGTGGCCCAGGTCCAGATCGGTTTCGGCGCCGTCTTCCGTGACGAACACTTCACCGTGCTGGAAGGGGCTCATCGTGCCCGGATCGACGTTGATGTACGGGTCGAGCTTCAGCATGGTGACCTGCAAACCACGCGACTCGAGAATGGCGGCAAGCGACGCAGCGGCGATGCCCTTGCCCAGGGAAGACACCACTCCGCCGGTGACAAATACGTATTTGGTCATCGTAATGAGCACCCGGGACGAGCGGGCGCGTGCGGGAAATTTGGATTATAGCCGGGAGGCGGCGGTTATTTGGGTTTTCCCCTAGCGATGACGCGTAACATTTGGCAGCACTCGAAACGCGTTGACGGCAAGCGCGTTGCATGGCGCGGCGCAGCGTCATGCTATGTTCGATCCCTAATTTTTTGACTGCTGCTTTTTCTCAACACTTGCCGCCCTTGCCGATGATCGATTCCGTCCGGTCCCCCTCTTCCCTCGCCTGGCGTCTGGCGCTGACCGCCGTCTTCCTGCGCCTGGCCTACTCGGCCGTGGTCCAGGGATTCATGCTGTTCGGTTTACCCGACACCCGGCAAATGCGGGAACTACATACCCAACCCGAGTACCTGGCCCCGCTGCTGGCCCATATCGTCATGGGGGCGGTGATCGCGGGCTTGACGACCTGGGGCGCCATGCGCCGCTGGCTCGCGCGCCACGACACCATGGCGGTGGACGAACCCCGCAAGCTCTTCGGCACTTTCATCGCCCTGCTCCTGGTCTACACCCTGGCCGTGGCCGCCGGCATGGCCTTCCTGCACAACGTGCTGATGCAGTTCGTCATGACCCACCGCGGCACGCTGGAGGAATGGTCCGGGGTCGGCGTGATCGGCCAGTTCCTGACGCTGGGCATCGTCGTGCGCGTCGCGACCATCTTGCTGGAGATCATCGGCGTCTGCCTTGTCGTGCGCATTGCCACCTGGACCGTGCAGCCCGCCGGCCCCGCCGGTGGTCCGCCGTACGACCAGCGGCACGCGGCCTGGATCACCGGGCTGACCGTGCTGATCTGGCAACTGGGCGTCTCCATCACGTTGGGCGGCGTCCTGCAGATGCAGTCCCGCGATGCGGGCTGGACGGCCTTCACGCTGGGCTATCTGGCCCTGCCCGCGATAGTGCTGGCGATGTGCGTGCTGCTCTGCCTGAACCTGCTGCCGCGCGCGATCGGCGCGGCGCGGCTGGGCCGGGCGGTGGCCCACGGCACGCTGGCGTTCTGGCTGGCCCAGGCGCTGGGCGTCGGCCTGGGTTTCCTGGCCGTCCGGGCAATGAGCTGGGACCAACTCATTCGCGCCGCATCCTCCTCGGTGACGGCATGGGTGGCGCTGCTGGCCTACGGGTTGCTGCTGGCCCTGGCCTGCGTCATCGGCCGACAGGCGCTGTACCCGCGCGCGAAGACCGCTGCGCCGCAGGCCTGAGCCACGGGTCGCGACAAAGTAAAAGGCCGC
>NZ_JBHFII010000047.1:198795-231982 GCF_057334215.1 Achromobacter maghribensis
ATGACGCCCGCGGCCTTTTTTCATGCGCCTGCGCGGTGGATCAGATCGCTGCGGTGCGGCGCTCAAGCCAGGCTTGCGCCTCGCCTTCGACCAGCGGCGACAGACGCTCGAATACCGTCTTGTGATAGTCATTCAGCCAGGCGGTCTCGTCGGCGCGCATCAGCGACGGTTCAATGCAGCGGGTGTCGATGGGGCACAGGGTCAGCGTCTCGAAACACAGGAATTCACCCAGTTCGGACGTCAGCCAGCTGCGGTTGGCCACCAGGTTTTCAATGCGCACGCCCCAACGGCCCGGACGATAGATGCCCGGTTCGTTTGACGTGATCATGCCCGGTTCCATCGCCGTGTGCGGGCCCGGCATGGCGCGGTACGAAATCACCTGCGGGCCTTCGTGCACGTTCAGGAAGTACCCCACGCCGTGGCCGGTGCCGTGACCGTATTCCGCACCGCCTTCCCAGATGGGCGCGCGGGCAATGGCGTCCAGCATGGGCGACGGCGTGCCGCGTGGGAACGATGCGCGCGACAGCGCGATCATGCCCTTGAGCACTAGCGTGAAATCCACTTTCTGGTCCGCGCTGGGCGTGCCCACCGCGACCACGCGGGTGATGTCGGTGGTGCCGCCCAGATACTGGCCGCCCGAATCGATCAGCAGCAGGCCATCGCCTTCGATCGTCGCGTGCGATTCCGGCGTGGCGCGGTAGTGCGGCATGGCGCCGTTGGCGTTGAAACCCGCGATGGTGGCGAAGCTGGGGCAGACATAGGCGGGCCGGCGCGCGCGGGCGGCGGTGATCTGCTCGTCGATCGTCAGTTCTGTGATGGTTTCCTTGCCCAGCGCGCCTTCGAACCACGAGAAGAATTCGCAAAGCGCCGCACCGTCCTGCGCCATCGCCTGGCGCACATGCGCCAGCTCGGCATCGGTCTTGCGGGACTTCAGCAACGTGGACGGGTTGATGGCTTCGATGCGCGGCACGGCCGGATCCATGGCGTGAAACACGCCGCAGGTCACGCGCGCCGGATCGATCAGCAGCTTCTGGTCCAGTTCAAGCGAGGCCAGGGCATCGGCGGCCTGGGCGTAACCCGCCACCTCGACGCCATCGGCGGCCAGCGTGGCCCGCAGCGCCTCGTCGACTTTGCCGTCGGCCACGAAGAGCGTGGCGTGGTCCAGGCCGATCAGCGCGTGGCCGACGAACACCGGGTTGTAGTCCACGTCGGCGCCGCGCAGGTTCAGCAACCACGCAATATCGTCCACCGTACAGATGAAATGCACATCGGCGCCGTGCGTGCGCATGGCATCGCGCACCTGCGCCAGCTTGTCGGCGCGGGTCACGCAGGCCTCGGGGGCAACGTGCTCATAGATCTTTGCGTCCGGCAGGCCGGCGCGGTCGGTCCAGACCTCGTCCAGCAGGTCCGCCCGGATCTCAAGCGTGGCGCTGGCGCTGGCCGCGGCCACCGACAAGGCGCGGAAGGCGCCCAGACCCAGCACCTGGCCGTCCACGCCGATGACGTCGCCCGCCCGCATGTTGGCGGCCAGCCAGTCGACGTGGCCCGGCGTGGACGCCAGCGCGATCTTCATCAGTTGCACGCCCGTGCCAGCCAGTTGCGCCTCGGCCTGCACCCAGTAGCGGCTATCCACCCACAGGCCGGCGAAATCTGCCGTGACGACAAGGGTTCCCACCGACCCCGTGAAGCCCGACAGCCAGCGCCGTCCTTGCCAGCGCGCCGGCAGATATTCGGACAGGTGCGGGTCCGAGGACGGAACGATATAGGCGGACAGGCCGCGGCGGCTCATGGCCTGCCGCAATTGGGCAATACGGGCGTCGGTGCTAGACATGGGGGATGGGATCCTTAGCGCAACATGAAAGACATGGCGGCCAGGCTGTTCAACGTGCGGACAGCGGCCTGCATGCTATCCGTGGTGAATCGCAAGGTGACGCCGTCCACGCGTTCCAGCGTGGGCCACATGCAGAACAGGTCGGCCAGCGCCGCGCTCTGCGTCTGCAACCGGCATTCTATAGGGGCGGCAATGCGGAAAGGAACCGGGGCCTGCTTCTTGAGGTTGCGCACGGCGGTTTCGGCCGCGGCGGCGATCGCGCGGCGCGACGCGGCCGGCGACAGCGTAATGCCGCTGCCCTGGCCGTGGGCGACCTTGGTCTGCACCCATTCGGCGCCCGGGAAGGTGTCGCGGGTTTCCGAGATAAATACGTCGTCGCCCGTCCCCAGGATGACGGGCACGCCCATTTCACCGGCCAGCGCGCCATACAGGCCCGCTTCGCCCAGCTCCATGCCGTTGATCAGCACGCGCGCGAAGGCAAAGCTGTTGATCGTGTGGGCCAGGATGCCGCGCCCTTGCGAGCGCGAGTGGTAGCCGACCATGAAAACGGCGTCGCAGCCCTCTTCCAGCCCGCCCATCATGCCCAGGTAGCGCGGCTTGCCCAGCACCAGGCGAGCGCGCTCGTCCAGGCCGTCGGGCAACAGGTTGCGAAAGCCGCCGTGCGAATCATTGACCAGGATTTCTTCGGCCCCGCCCGCAATCGCGCCTTGCACGGCCGCGTTGGCCTCGGCAGTCATCCAGGCGCGGGCGCGCTCGTATTCGCCGTTGCCGGCGCGGACTTGTTCTGCATGGAAGACGCCGGCGACGCCTTCGATATCGGTGGAAATCAGGATCTTCATGGGATCAGCCTTCAAGGAATTCAGAATGCGGTGTCGGACAGCCATTGACGCCACTGCGGCACCGCGTCGCGGATCGCGGCACGGTGATGGCCATCGCGCCCCGTCACGCCGTCGGCGTGCCAGAGCGCGGAAATGATGGCTTGTTCGCAGGCCTCGGCGGCCGCTTCGAACAAGGGATCGATGCGCGTTTCATGCAGCATCGCAATCGAAGGCATCGGCTGCTCGGCCAGTTGCGGAACAGTGTAGGCGGTGGAAAAGGCCAGCACGATGTCGCCGCTGCCGTGGCCGAACACCGAGCCGGTGCGCGCCAGGCCCGCCCCGGCCCGCAGCGACAGGCGCCGCAACTGGCGCGAATCCAGCGGCGCATCAGTTGCCAGCAACAGGATGATGGAGCCCTTCTCCGGCACGATCACCGCGTTCTCGCCCTGCTGCGCCAGGCCCCGGTCCAACTGGTCCGCCAGCCGGCGGCCAAACGGGCGGCCGGCCACGGTCAGATTGGGCAAGCGGCCGAAGTTGGCCAGCACCAGCGCGCCGACGGTATAACGCACGCCGGGCTGGATGGATGCCACGCGGGACGCCGACCCGATGCCGCCCTTGAATGAAAAACACGACATGCCGCGCCCGGCGCCCACCGCGCCCTGTGCGAACGGCTTGGCCGCGCTGGCGAACGCGTCGGCGTAATGCGCTTCCTCTACCGCCAGCGCCTGGATGTCGTTCAAATAGCCGTCATTGCATTCGAACACCAGCGGGTTCACGGTGGCCATGCCCCGCCCGATCTCGGGGTTGGCCGCGATGGCCTGGCGGATCTGTGCGTTGGCGACGGTGCCCACGCCAAAGGTGTTGGTCAGCGCGATGGGCGTTTCCAGCACGCCAAGCTCTTGCACCTGGACCAGGCCGGTGCTTTTGCCGAAGCCGTTCAACACGGTCGCAGCGGCAGGAACCTTGTCCAGAAAAGGGTCGCCGGCATGTGGGCGCACGACGGTGACGCCGGTCTGTTGCGCGCCGTCGGCCAGCGTGCAGTGCCCGACGGTGACGTCACCCACGTCGCAAATCGAATCCAACGGTCCCGACGGCAGCACGCCGATGCGGGGAAGATCCAGCGCTTGTTTGTCCATGGTTTTCGCCAAGGTCCTAAATGCAAAACGCCGCCGCCCTTCGTTCGGCTCACGCGCAACCGATTCGATAGGCGCGTGGAACGAGGGCGGCGGCGAGAAAAAGCGACGCGTTACTTGCGGTCGATCTTCGGATCGAGCGCGTCGCGCAGGCCGTCGCCCAGCAGGTTGAACGCCAGCACCGTCAGGAAGATCGCCAGGGCCGGGAAGATGGCCACGTGCGGGGCGATGACCATGTCGGCGCGTGCCTCGTTCAGCATGGCGCCCCACTCCGGCGTCGGAGGCGATGCGCCCATGCCCAGGAACGACAGGCTGGCGGCGGTGATGATCGACGTGCCGATGCGCATCGTGCCGTACACCACGATCGGCGAGATCGTGCCGGGCAGGATGTGGCGCATGATGATCGTCCAGTCGGACGCGCCCACGCTCTTGACGGCTTCGACATACGTCATCTGCTTGATCGACAGCGTGTTGCCGCGCACCAGGCGGGCAAACGCCGGCACGCTGAACACGGCCACGGCCACGATCACGTTGACCATGCTGGAACCCAGGATGGCGACCACGCCAATGGCCAGCAGCATGCCGGGAAACGCCAGCAGCACATCCGAGATCCGCATCGTGATGCGTTCCCACCAGCCTTCGTAATAGCCGGCCATCAAGCCCATGAAGGTGCCGACGATGGCACCCATGGCCACGGACAGGAAGCCCGCGGCCAGCGAGATCCGCGCGCCCATGACGATGCGGCTGAAGATGTCGCGGCCTAGCGAATCCACGCCCAGCCAGTGGGTCAGGGACGGGCCGGCGTTAAGCGCGTCGTAGTCGAAGAAGTTCTCGGCGTCGAACGGCACGATCCACGGCGCGAAGACCGCGATCACGACAAGCAGCAGGACGAAGATGCCGGCGCCCACGCCCAGCTTCTGCTTCTTGAATTTGCGCCAGAACTCGGTGGCGGGCGTGCGCACGTCGTTCTTGGAAGCGGCGGCGATGGTCGTGGCGGGTGTCGTATTGCTCATGGCCGCCTCACTTGTAACGGATGCTGGGATTGATGACGCCATAGAGCACGTCGACAATCAGGTTGATCAGGATGAATTCCAGCGAGAACAGCAGCACCAGGCCCTGGATCACCGGATAGTCGCGCTGGGTCACGGCGTCGACCAGCAGACGGCCAAGGCCGGGCCAGTTGAACACGGTCTCGACGACGATCGAGCCCCCCAGCAGAAAGCCGAACTGCAAGCCCATCATGGTCACGACGGGAATCAGCGCGTTGCGCAGCGCGTGTTTGATCACGACGCGGCGTTCGGTCAGGCCCTTGGCGCGGGCGGTCCGCACGAAGTCTTCCTGGATGACTTCCACGAAAGACGCGCGGGTGAAGCGCGCCATCACGGCAGCCACCGCGGCGCCTAGCGTAATTGACGGAAGGATGTAGTGCTTCCAGCTGGAGGCGCCGACGGTCGGCAGCCAGCCCAGATTCACGGAGAACACCTGCATCAGCATCATGCCCAGCGCGAACGCGGGGAACGAGATGCCCGACACCGCCAGCGTCATGCCAAGGCGGTCGGGCCAGCGGTTGCGCCAGACGGCGGACACGATCCCGATGATCATGCCGAAGGTCACTGACCACACCATGCTGGCCATCGTCAGCCACAAGGTGGGCATGAAGCGGTCGGAAATCTCGGTCGAGACGGGGCGCTTGGTACGCAGCGAGGTACCCAGGTCGCCTTGCAGCATATGGCTGAAATAGCGCACGAACTGCTGCGGCAGGGGCAGATCCAGCCCAAGTTCCTTACGCACCAGCTCGACCGTTTGCTGGTCGGCCTCCTGGCCCGCGGCCAGTCGCGCCGGGTCGCCCGGAAGCATGTGCACAAACAGGAACACGACCACGGCTACCAGCAGCAGCGTGGGGATCATGCCCAAAAGACGTTTGACGATGTAGGTCAGCATTGAAATTCCTGCAACATCGGCGGGGACACCGCGTCCCCGCCGTATGTGGCCTTACAAGGGCCCGAAGGCCCCGAGAGTGACTGCTAGGTTTACTGCTTCAGTTCGATGTCGCCGAACCAGAACGAGGTGTCCGGCTCCACGTACACGCCCGACAGATTCTTCGACTTCACGTACAGATTGTTCTGGGTCACCAGGAAGGCCCACGGGGCGTCCTTCCAGATGGTTTCCTGAACGTTCTTGTAGATTTCCGTCTTCTTGGCGCGATCGGTGGTGGCCAGCGCCAGCTGGATGCCCTCGTCGACCGACTTGTTCGAGTAGTACGACACGTTGTTCAGCACCGGCGGGAACGCGGCGGTGCTCAGCAACGGACGCAGACCCCAGTCGGCTTCACCGGTCGAGGACGACCAGCCGGCGTAGTACATGCGAACCTTGGCGTCTTCAGGCTTCTGCACCTGTTGAACGCGCTGCACGCGCTGACCCGATTCCAGCACTTCAACCTGCACCTTGATGCCGACTTGCGCCAGCTGCTGTTGCAGGAACTGAACCACCTTCACCGAGGTGCCGTCGTTATAGGCGGACCACAGCTGGCTTTCAAAGCCGTTGGGGTAGCCGGCTTCGGCCAGCAGGGCCTTGGCCTTCTTGATGTCGTACGGCCACGGGCCAGTCTTGTGGGCAAAGTCCACGCCCTTGGGCACGACGCCGTCCACGATGGTGGCGTAACCCGAGAAGGCGACCTTGGCCAGCGCTTCCTTGTTGATGGCGTAGTTGATGGCTTCGCGCACCTTGGGGTTGTCGAACGGCTTTTGCTGCGTGTTCATCGACAGGTAGCGGGCCATGATCGAGTTCTGGTGATCGACCACGTCCAGCTTGTCGTTCTTCTTCAGCACGGCGGCTTGTTCGAACGGCACCGGGAAGGCGAACTGCGCTTCACCCGTCTGCACCACGGCGGCGCGGGTGTTGTTGTCGGTCACGGTACGGAAGGTCAGCGTGTCGACCTTCGGGTAGCCCTTCTTCCAGTAGCCGTCGAACTTCTTGACCTTCAGGTATTCAGCCGGCTTCCATTCGACGAATTCGAACGGGCCGGTGCCCACCGGGTGGAAGCCGATTTCCTTGCCGTACTTGGCCAGGGCGGCGGGCGAGATCATCATGGCGGCCGGGTGGGCCAGCGCGTTGATGAAGGCCGAGAACGGCTTCTTCAGCGTGATCTTGATGGTCATCGGGTCAACCACTTCGGTCTTGTCGATGACGCTGAACTGGATGTAGCGCGACAGGCGGTTTTCCGGGTTGGCCGGACGATCGAAGTTGATCTTGACCGCTTCAGCGTTGAAGTCGGTGCCGTCGTGGAACTTCACGCCGGGACGCAGCTTGAACGTGTAGACCAGGCCGTCTTCGCTGACGGTGTAGTCGGTCGCCAGGACCTTCTGGACCTTCAGGTCCTTGTCGAATTCGAACAGGCCTTCGTAGTAGGCCTTGCCGGCCGCCTGGTTCAGGGTGCTGTTGGTGTTGTACGGGTCAAGCGTTTCCAGTGCGATGGAGACGGCAAACGTCACGTCCTTGGCGGCAAACGCCAACGGCGAAGTGAGCACACCGAAGGCCACCGCGGCGGCGGCCATCAGCTTGGTGGGGCGCAGAACTTTCATCATTGCAACTCCTGGTTCCAAAACGGAATTAGGGGGTTTGGTGGAAGAAAAATAGATACGACAACGGAATCAATACGCGCCGCCGACCGCATGGCGGGCAACGAAGTGATCGGTTCCAACCTGCACCAGCGGCTGCACCACGGGCTCGTCGCCGAGCTTGCGGATGGGGCTGGGAATTTCATCGGACAACAAGGTGCGCTTCAGATGGCGGCGCGCCGGATCGGCGATCGGCACGGCCGACATCAGCTTCTTGGTGTACGGGTGCTGCGGATTTTCAAAGATGGCGCGGCGCGGGCCGATCTCGACGATCTGGCCCAGGTACATCACGGCAACGCGATGGCTGACGCGTTCCACCACGGCCATGTCGTGCGAAATGAACAGGAACGAAATACCCATGTCGCGCTGCAGGTCGATCAGCAGGTTCACGATCTGCGCCTGGATCGACACGTCCAGCGCCGACACGGACTCGTCCGCGATCACAACCTTCGGGTTCAGGGCAAGCGCGCGCGCGATGCAGATGCGCTGGCGCTGGCCGCCCGAGAATTCATGCGGATAGCGCTGCGCCATTTCCGGCGGCAGGCCCACGCGTTCCAGCAGATCGGCCACGCGGCGCTCCGCGTCCCGCCCCTTCGCCACGCCGTGCACCAGCAGCGGTTCCATGATGGAAAAGCCGACGGTGACGCGCGGATCCAGCGATGCGAACGGATCCTGGAACACGAACTGGATGTCGCGGCGCAAGGATTGCAGCTCGTTGTTCTTCAGCCGGACGATGTCGCGGCCGCCAAACTTGATCTCGCCGCCCTGGCTTTCCACCAGGCGCAGCAGCGACCGGCCCGTGGTGGACTTGCCGCAACCCGATTCGCCCACCAGCGACAGCGTCTCGCCCGGGAACAGGTCGAAGCTGACCTGTTCCACGGCGTGCACGCGGCGCTGCACGCGGCTGAGGATGCCACCACGCAGGTCAAAGCGGGTTACCAGGTTGCGCACGCTCAGGATGGGCTCGCGCTTCTCGCCGGGCACGACCTGCGTGCTGGCGACGGCGGGCTCGGCCACGGGTTGTGCCTGGCCTTCCACCTGCAGCAGCGGGAAGCGCGCGGGCAGGTCGGTGCCTTCCATGGCGCCCAGCTTCGGCACCGCCGACAGCAGCGCCTTGGTGTAGGTGTGCTTGGGCGCCGCGAACACCTGATCCGACGGGCCTTCTTCGACCTTGTCGCCGCGATACATGACCAGCACGCGATCGGCCACTTCCGCCACCACGCCCATGTCGTGGGTGATGAACACCACGCCCATGTGCATCTCGTCCTGCAGTTGACGGATCAGTTGCAGGATCTGCGCCTGGATCGTGACATCCAGCGCGGTGGTGGGTTCGTCGGCGATCAGCAGCGCCGGCTTGCAGGCCAGCGCCATCGCGATCATCACGCGCTGGCGCATGCCGCCCGACAACTGATGCGGGTAGCGGTCCAGCACCGACTTGGCTTCCGGGATGCGCACCTGCTCCAGCATGCGCAGGGCCTCGGCGCGTGCGGCCGCGGCGTCCTTGCCCTGGTGCTGACGGATCGATTCGGCGATCTGGTCGCCGGCCGTGAACACCGGGTTCAAGGAGGTCATCGGCTCCTGGAAGATCATGGCCATGTCCGCGCCGCGCACATTGCGCATGACGCGCTGGCTGGAATTGGCCAGGTCGATCACCGAGCCGTTGCGCCGGCGCAGGGCCATGTTGCCCTGGGCGATGCGGCCGCCGCCATGTTCCACCAGACGCATGAGCGCCAGGGACGTCACCGACTTGCCCGAACCCGATTCGCCCACGATGGCCAGGGTTTCACCCCGGTCCACATGGAACGACAGGTTGCGCACGGCTTCGACCGTGCGCTCCGATCCTACGAAGCGCACCGTCAGGTCGTCGACCTGGACCACGCGGTTTTCCGGCAGCGCCAGGCTGTTTGCGCGATCAACCATCTTTATTAATCCCCAAAATCAAAACAGAACCCGTCACGCTTATCGATAGATCGCGGTGACCGGCTTTTCGCCTACGCGGGCGTAACCCCGATACATGCCTTCCGTGTTGAACGGCAAAGCCACATTGCCCTGGGCGTCAACGGCCACCAGGCCGCCCTTGCCGCCGATGGTGGGCAGTTTTTCCATCACGACGCGATCCGCCGCTGCTTCCAGCGACGCACCGCAATATTCCATTTGCGCCGCCACGTCATAGGCCGAGACCATGCGGATGAACATCTCGCCGGTGCCGGTCGTGGAGACCGCGCAGGTCTTGTTGCTGGCATAGGTGCCGGCGCCGATCAAGGGCGCGTCGCCCACGCGGCCGACCTGCTTGTTGGTGATGCCGCCGGTAGACGTGGCCGCGGCCACGTTGCCTTGCGCGTCGACAGCCACCGCGCCCACCGTGCCGAACTTCTTGTCGGCATCCAGCGGATCGGCGGGTGCGGGCTGGCCGCGCGCGACCATGGCCTGGCCGTCGTGGTCCAGCACGGCGGCGTCAGGCGTTTCGCGCTGCACGCGCAGCAACTGCTCGCGGCGGGCCTCGGTCGAGAAATACGACGGGTCGACGATTTCCAGGCCGGCATCGCGAGCGAAGGTTTCGGCGCCCTCGCCCACGAAAAAGACGTGCTTGCTGGTTTCCATGACGCGGCGCGCGGCGAAGATCGGATTGCGCACGCAATTCACATTGGCGATCGCACCCGAACGCAGCGTGGCGCCGTCCATGATGGCGGCGTCCAGCTCATGGGTGCCGGCGCTGGTGAACACCGCGCCGTGGCCGGCGTTGAACAGCGGACAGTCTTCCAGCAGGCGGACGGCTTCGGTGACGGCGTCCAGGGCGCTGCCGCCGCGGGCCAGCACGGCTTGGCCGGCGGTCAGGATGGACTCCAGGGCGGCCAGGTATTCCTGTTCTTTCTCGGGCGACATGGCCGCGCGGGACATCGCGCCGGCGCCACC
This sequence comes from Achromobacter maghribensis, assembly GCF_057334215.1. Taxonomy (NCBI): domain Bacteria; kingdom Pseudomonadati; phylum Pseudomonadota; class Betaproteobacteria; order Burkholderiales; family Alcaligenaceae; genus Achromobacter; species Achromobacter maghribensis. The sequence continues at coordinate 209,108 of NZ_JBHFII010000047.1, forward strand.
GTGAATGGCGATCACGGGTTGAATCATCGTTTACCTACTCCATGGATAAGCCACGGCATCACGGACTGGGTCACCCCAGCGGCGGCCGCGACGGAATTTTTGGCCCGATAGGCCACCGCGGCGGAAAGCGCTTCGATCAGGCCCAGCGCGGCGGTTTCAGAATTGGGAATCAGCTGGCGCGCGGAAAACGCGTAAAGCACGACGGACGCCGTCGGTGCCAGCGGAGACGTGGGTTTGTCGGTCAGCACCAGCACCGGCACGCCGGCCTGCTTGGCGGCGGCAGCCAGCGTCACGGTGTCGGCCAGATAGCGCGGAAAGCCGATGGCGATCACCAGGTCCTTGGCGGTCATGCGCGACATCTGGCGCGCCGCGTGCGACACGCCGCCGGGGCCCGCCAGCGATTCGACCGAATGCAGGTGCATGCACAGGCCGCGTTGCAGCAGCCCAGCCAGGAAGCCGCTGGCGCCGAAACCGATGATGAACACGCGGTCGGCGGCCAGAATGGCTTCCACCGCCTGTTCACAGGCGGCCGAGTCCAGCGATTGCAGGTTGCGCTGCGCGTTGCGAATGTCTTCTTCCAGCGTGGCGGCGAAGATCTGCACGGCGCTGGCGGAATGCGCCAGTTCGGTGCGCAGCTTTTCCACCGGTTCCAGCGCGGCTTCAAACCCACGCGCCAGTTCGGCGCGGAATTGCGGGTAGCCGGGCAGGTCCAGGGCGCGCGCGAAGCGATTCGCCGTGGCAACCGACACCCCCACTGCCGCCGCGAACTCGTCGATGGTCATCGTGGCGGCGCGGAACTGGTGCGCCAACACGTATTCGGCCATCTTGTGCTGCGTCCGGCTCAGCGAGGGCTGGGCCCGGGCGATCCGATCAGCGATCGTAAGTGCGGCCTTGTTCATCGATTCGGGGGAGGGTCTTAGCGGGAGATTGTGTAAATCTGTTTACACACAAATTTTAGATAAGAAAATTCATTTTCATAGTAAGGGTATACCCGTGAATTTATGTAACAGCGCATCAAAAGAAACGGGGCCGGTTTGAGGTACGCTATCCGCGCCTGTTTTTCACCCCGCTTTTGACCTATTGCCTTGGATTGACGCAATGCCCGATTGGATCTGCAAACCCCACCAGGACCTGACCGTGCCGGAGATCTACGCGATCCTGCGCTTGCGCTCGGAAGTCTTCGTCATCGAACAGCAGTGCATCTTCCAGGACATGGATGGCAAGGACCTGAGCGGCCAGACGACGCACCTGATGGCATGGCAGGACGGCCAGCTTGCCGCCTACTGCCGCATCCTGGACCCGTCGCTTAAGGATGGCCAGATCGAGATCGGGCGCGTGATCACCGCGCCCTGGACGCGCGGCCAGGGCCTGGGCCACGAATTGATCCGCCACGCCATGCAGGAAGTGCGCCAGCGCTGGCCTGGCCGCGCCATGTACCTGGGCGCGCAGGCTCGCCTGCGCAACTACTACGGCGGACACGGCTTTGTTCAGGTCACCGAGGAATACATCGAAGACGGCATCCCGCACGTGGGCATGCGCTTGGACGAAGCGGCATAGCGCCCCCCGGGCCGCCCTTTCCTCCGCCCAAAAAAACGCCCCTTGCGGGGCGTTTTCGTAAGCGGGACGGCAGCCGGTTTATTTGACCGCCGACACGTCCAGCTTGGCCAGCGTCTTGGACTGGATTTCGTCCACCGTCACGCCTGGCGCCGTTTCCAGCAGCTTCAAGCCGTTTTCGGTGACTTCCATCACGCCCAGGTCGGTGATGATCAGGTCGACCACGCCCACGCCAGTCAGCGGCAGGTTGCATTCGGGCAGCAGCTTGATGTCTTCCGTGCCGTCTTTCTTCTTGGCCACGTGTTCCATCAGGACCACGACGCGGCCAACGCCGGCCACCAGGTCCATCGCGCCGCCCATGCCCTTGACCATCTTGCCCGGGATCATCCAGTTGGCCAGGTCGCCCTTTTCGGACACCTGCATCGCGCCCAGGATGGCCAGGTTGATCTTGCCGCCGCGGATCATCGCGAACGAGTCAGCGGACGAGAAGATCGACGAGCCCGGCAACGTCGTCACCGTCTGCTTGCCGGCATTGATCAGGTCGGCGTCGACTTCGTCATCGGTGGGGAACGGGCCGATACCCAACAGGCCATTTTCGGATTGCAGCCACACTTCCACGCCCTTGGGCACGTGGTTGGCCACCAGGGTCGGCAAGCCGATGCCCAGGTTCACATAAAAACCGTCTTGCAGTTCGCGCGCGGCGCGCGCCGCCATTTCATCGCGGGACCATGCCATGTCGTCTTCTCCTTAGGCCGGGCGAGTGGTGCGTTGTTCGATGCGCTTTTCCGGCGTCGTGTTCAGCACGATCCGTTGCACATAGATGCCGGGCAGGTGGATCTGGTCGGGATCCAGGCTGCCGGTATCAACGATCTCTTCGACCTCGACCACCGTGAACTTGCCGGCCATCGCAACGTTCGGGTTGAAGTTGCGGGCCGTCTTGCGGAACACCAGGTTGCCGCTGCGGTCGGCGATGTGCGCCTTCACCAGCGACACGTCCGGCACCAGCGAACGCTCCATCACGTATTGCTGGCCGTCGAATTCGCGGATTTCCTTGCCGTCCGCCACGATAGTGCCCACGCCGGTGCGCGTGAAGAACGCGGGGATGCCCGCGCCGCCGGCGCGCAGCTTCTCGGCCAGCGTGCCCTGCGGGGTGAACTCAAGCTCGAGCTCGCCCGACAGGAACTGGCGTTCGAATTCCTTGTTCTCGCCCACGTACGATGCAATCATCTTGCGAACCTGGCGCGTATTGAGCAACTGGCCCAAGCCGAAACCGTCGACGCCCGCATTGTTGCTGATGCAAGTCAAATCCTTCACGCCCGAATCGCGCAGCGCGGCGATCAGGGCCTCGGGAATACCGCACAGGCCGAAACCGCCCACGGCGATCATCTGACCGTCCTTGACGATGCCTGCCAGCGCCTCCTGGGCGCTTGCAAAAACCTTGTCCATCGCTCCAACTCCTAGTTAAGGTAGAACTGAAGAGTGCCCGCCCCGCCGCTTGCGCAGCCGCCCCGCGAGGGGATCAAGAAATTCGGGGAGGGCCCTGTCTTTCCTTGGAGCGCGGCTGCCGGCGTCGGCCCAACGGCATCGCGCGACATTGCCCGATGCCCCTGGGTCACGGCGCCGAGGGTGGCGCGCCCCTTTATTTCTGTTTTGATTTTGCGCTTGATTTTAACGGCATGACGGGCAATTCCGCGCAGGCTTTCGGTGGAGGGTCCCTGCGGGATTGCCCGCCCTCAGGCAGCGGGCTTGAACTGCGTGGCCATCTTGGCCAGCACGTCCTGCGGCCACGGCGCGGACGTATTGGCCACGTAGTCCATCCAGACTAGCACGTTGCGTCCGCGCGCATAGGGGCCCGCCTCGTCGCCGGCTTTCTCGAGCAGCAGCTCGAATTCGGCGCTGGAACGGCCGATGCGGGTGACTTTGTGCGTGACGCGGACGGTGGCCGGATAGGTCAGCGGACGCAGAAAATCGCACGAGGCGTGAGCCAGGATCGCGCCGTTGTCGGCCGGCAGCTCGAAGCCTGCGTCGTACAGGATCTGCATGCGCGCCTCTTCCATAAGGCGGAAATACAGCGTGTTGTTCAGATGATTCAAGGCGTCTGAGTCGCCCCACCGCAAAGGCAATTCCACCTGATGGGTATCGCCCACCGCCAGAATCCGCGCAGACAGATTGTCCGGGTTCACCAATTACTCCTGAAGGCTAAAAGAAATACGAAGGCGTGCATGGCCTCCGCCTGCAATACAATCGCCGATAATACTTCCAGCCAAATATGGAATACATACGGGGAGCTTTGCAAATGTCTGAACGCGAGTCGATGGAATATGACGTGGTCGTGGTTGGCGGTGGACCCGCCGGCCTGGCCACCGCAATCCGTCTAAAGCAGCTGGCCGCTGAAAAGAATCAGGAGATCGGCGTCTGCGTCCTTGAGAAAGGGGCGGAACTGGGTGCGCACATCCTGTCCGGCGCCGTCATGGACCCGCTGGCACTGACCGAGCTTATCCCCGACTGGAAGGAAAAAGGCGCGCCCCTGAACGTGCCGGTCACGCAGGACAAGTTCCTGTTCCTGTCCCAGACCGGCGCGCGTTCCACGCCGAACTGGCTGCTGCCGCCCTGTTTCCACAATGAAGGCAACTACATCGTCCGCCTGGGCGACGTCGTCAAATGGATGGGCGAACAGGCCGAAGCGCTGGGCGTGGACATTTTCCCCGGCTTTGCCGCCGTTGAAGTGCTGTATGACGAAAACGGCGCCGTGCGCGGCGTGGCCACCGGCGACATGGGCGTGGCCCGCGACGGCTCGCACACCGACCACTACCAGCCCGGCATGGAATTGCATGCCCGCTATACGGTGTTCGGCGAAGGCGCGCGCGGCCAACTGGGCCGCCAGCTGATCGAACGCTTCAAGCTCGACGACGGCCGCGATCCGCAAGCCTATGGCATCGGCATCAAGGAAATGTGGGAAGTCGACCCGGCGCAATCCAAGCCGGGCCTGGTGATCCACACCGCGGGCTGGCCGCTGGATTCCGATACCTACGGCGGCTCGTTCCTGTATCACCTGGACAACAACCTGGTGGCCGTGGGCATGATCGTCGGCCTGGACTACGCCAACCCCTGGCTGTCGCCGTTCGACGAATTCCAGCGCTACAAGACGCACCCCGCCATTCGCGGCACGTTCGAAGGCGGCAAACGCATCGCCTACGGCGCCCGCGCCATCACGGCGGGCGGCCTGCTGTCGCTGCCCAAGCTGACGTTCCCCGGCGGCGCGCTGGTCGGCTGCGAAGCCGGCTTCCTGAACGCGTCCCGCATCAAGGGCAGCCACGCCGCCATCAAGTCCGGCAAGCTGGCCGCCGAAGCCGCGTTCGACGCGCTTGTAGCCGACCGCCGCCAGGACGAGCTGACCGCCTACCCGAAGGCGTTCGAGGCTTCCTGGCTGCACGCCGAACTGAACAAGGCGCGCAATTTCAAGCAGTGGTTCAAGAAGGGCCGCACCATCGCCACGGTGATGACCGGTGTCGAACAGCTGCTGCTCAAAGGCAAGATGCCGTGGACCCTGCGCCACAGCAAGCCCGACCACGCCTGTCTGCAACCGGCATCGGAATGCGCGCGCATCGACTATCCCAAGCCCGACGGCAAGCTCACGTTCGACAAGCTCAGCTCGGTGTTCATCTCGAACACCAACCATGAAGAAAACGAGCCCATCCACCTGACCTTGAAAGATCCGTCGGTGCCGGTCAGCGTCAACCTGGCCAAGTACGGCGGGCCGGAATCGCGCTACTGCCCGGCCGGCGTGTACGAATTCATCAAGGACGACCACGGCGACGACCGCTTGCAGATCAACGCGCAGAACTGCGTGCACTGCAAGACGTGCGACATCAAGGACCCGACCCAGAACATCGTCTGGGTGGCGCCGCAGGGCGGCGAAGGGCCGGTGTACAGCGGCATGTGATCCGGCCGGGCCCCGCCCCGCCACAAGGCGCCCCTTGGGGCGCTTTTTCATTTTTCAGGTGACCGGCATGACCGAACGCGTACTTCTCATTGGCTGTGGCGACCTGGGCCAGCGTGTCGCCCGGCGCTTCCTGGCGCGTGGCGACGAAGTCCACGCGCTTCGCCGTCACCCGCCCGCCGACGACGGCAGCGGCATCCGATGGCTGCAAGGCGACATCACGGCGCCCGCCAGCCTGCCTTCGCTGCCTGCAGGCGTCACCCGGCTGATCCACCTGCCCGCCCCCGGCTCGCGCGACGCATCGGTCTACCGGGGTGTTTTCGTCGACGGCCTGCAGGCGGTGCTGGACGCGCTGGACGTCTCACGACTCAAGCGCGTGGTGTTCGTGTCGTCCAGCGCCGTCTACGGCGAACACCAGGGCGGCTGGGTGAACGAAGACACGCCGCCCGCGCCGCAGGGATTCAACGGCCAGGTGCTGCTGGAAGCCGAAGCGGCGCTGGCCGCGCGCGGCCTGTCGTCCACATCGCTGCGGCTGGCGGGCCTGTACGGGCCGGGCCGCCTGCAATTGATCGAACGTCTGCGCAGTGGCGCGGCAGGCGCTCCCGTACAGCCCGAGCATTGGGCCAACCGCATCCATATCGACGATGCGGCCGCCGCGGTCGTGCATCTGGCGCTGCTGCCCGACGTGGACCCCGTCTACATCGGTTGCGACGACACGCCGCTGCCGCTGCATGCCCTGTACGCCGATCTGGCGGCGATGGTCGGCGCGCCCCCGCCGCGCGTCGCGCCCGCCCCGGCGAACGTGGGTAGCAAGAAGCTCAGCAATGCCAAGTTGCGGGCCAGCGGCTTCACACTGCAGTGGCCGGATTCCCGGCTGGGATACGCCGCGCTGTTGGCGGATGCCGGCGCCGGCCCCTCCGGCACGACGCCGGCATAGTTCGCCCGGCATCGAATCGTTGCGGGCGCGGGCGGCGGATACTGGCAACCGTATTCACCACCCGCCACGCCATGCTTCCCGCCCATCCCCTGCTTGCCGTCACGCACGCCGACCCTTATCCCTATTACGCGACGCTGGCGCGCGAAAAACCGCTGTACCGCGACGATGCGCTAGGCCTTTGGGTCGCCAGCCATCCAGACATCATCCTGGCCGTCATGCGCGACCCGGCGGCACGCGTCCGCCCGCCGTCGGAGCCCGTGCCGCGGGGTCTGTGCCCCGGCCCGGCAGCCGAGCTGTTCGGACGCTTCGTGCGCATGAACGACAGCGCCATGCACACGCGCCTGAAAGGTCTGCTGGCCGCATTCATCCAGGAACAAGGCACGCAGCCCTGTACCCCGCAATGGCCCGCGCTGCCGGTCCTGGACGCCGTTGCCATGGACCGCTATCTGACCGCCGCGCCGGTGCATGCGCAGGCGGCCTTCCTGGGGCTGGCCCCCGCGCTGCACGCCGATACCGCGGCGCAGATCGCGGCGTTCCTGTGTGCCCTGCCCGCCACCGCGGAGGCGGACCAGGTGGCGGCCGGACATGCCGCGGCCGACGCGCTGCAGACACGCCTGGAATCCCTGCTGCTTGCCCACGACGCCCCACCGGCCCTGCGCCAACTGCGCGAAAGGGGCGCCCGCGCGGAGATTCCCGTGGCCGTGCTGGCCGCGAACCTGGCCGGCCTGCTATTCCAGTCTTGCGAAGCCGGCGCCGGGCTGCTGGGCAACGCGCTGATCCATGCCGGCAAGCGCGGCCTGGGTGCCGAGGCAGCCTGCGCAGGCGCCGACGCGATCATCGACCATGTCATCCGCCACGATCCGCCGCTGCACAACACGCGCCGGTTCCTGGCGGACGCGGTCACGGTCGGCGGCCAGCGGATTGAAGCTGGCCAGACCGTGTTGCTGGTGCTGGCCGCTGCCGCGACGGTCCAGCCCGATGCCGGCTGGACATTCGGTGCGCCCGGCAAAGGGGCGCCCGGCACAGGGGCGCCCGGCACAGGGGCGCACGGCCACGCCTGTCCCGGCCAGAGCCCGGCGCGCCGCCACGCGGCGGACGCGCTGTCGCATGTGCTGCGGGCGGGCGCCGCCCCGGCCGCCCTGGCCTCCCATTTCCGTTATCGGCCGCTGCCCAATGCGCGCGTGCCGCAGTTTGCGTTTTCAAAGGAACCCAACCCATGATCGCCGTGATATTTGAAGTCGAACCCGCCCATGGCAACCCGGACCCCTACCTGCAGATCGCGGCCGGCTTGATCGATGAGCTCAAGGCCATTGACGGATTCATCTCCGTCGAACGCTTCCAGAGCCTGACCCAGCCGGGCAAGCTGCTGTCGCTGTCGTTCTGGCGCGATGAAGACGCGGTAAAGCGCTGGCGTTCGCTGGAATCGCACCGCCGCGCGCAGGAAGCGGGGCGCGGCGGCGTGTTTCAGAACTACCGTCTGCGGGTGGCGCAGGTGCTGCGGGACTACGGCATGGCCGAGCGCGACGAGGCGCCGTCCGATAGCCGCAGCCGGCACGGTTGAAAAACCGCCTCCGCGAACGGTTGTATTAATTTTTCATAAAATCCATGCCATGGCGCCGATGCGCCTCAGCAACGGCCGGCGGCTCTCCGGTACCATTCCCCCTTTGCCGCCTTTTTCCGCCACGCCGACGCGCCATGTCCACCGCCGCCCCCGCTCGCCCCACGCCGTTGCAAGTCGATCTGGCGCGTCATGTCGCGGAAGACATCGTGGCGCGGCGCTACCTGCCGGGCGACCACCTGTCCGAAGAAACCCTGGCCGCGGCCTACAAGGTGTCTCGCACGCCGGTGCGCGGCGCGTTGCGCCTGCTGGCCGCCCAGGGCCTGATCACGCATCGCCCCAACAGCGGCTACACCGTCGCCGACAACGCGGCGGCGGGCACGCTCCTGATCGAAAGCGCAGGGCCCACGCAAAACGAACTCTACCGCCGATTGATCGATGACCGCGCCTCGCGCGGCCTGCCCGAAACGTTCACGGAGCGCGAACTGCTTCAGCGCTATGGCGCACCGCGCAGCGTGTTGGCCAAGACGCTTCTGCAGTTGTCCGCCGACGGGCTGATCGAAAAGCGCAAAGGGCACGGCTGGCAATTCGCTCCCTCGCTTGAAAGCGCCGAAGCGCTCAGCGAAAGCTACCGCTTCCGCATGACCATCGAATGCGCCGGGCTGCTGGAACCCACGTTCCGCCTCGACAGACCCGCGCTGGCGCGCATGCGCGCCGCGCACGAAGCGCTGATCCAACGCGACGACGCCGACATTTCGGCCACGGATTTCTTCGCGCTGAACGCGTCCTTCCATGAATTGCTGGCCCGCTTCTCGGGCAACCGCTACATCCTGCAGGCGGTGCAGCAACAGAACCAGTTGCGCCGGCTGGAAGAGCACGCCGCCTTCTATCGCGACGCGCGCTTCGTCAACTCCAGCAGCGAACATCTGCAGATCATCGACGCCCTGGAATCGGGCGACCAGGAATGGGCGGCGCAACTGATGCGCCGCCACCTGAAAGCCTCGCTGCAAGCCTCCTGAGGCCGCGCCGGCTCCGGCCGCCGCGCCCAAACGGCGTCCCGTGCCGCCCACGCAGGGTCTGATCATGCCCCGCATTGTATTTATATTTGATTTAATACAAAATAAGCGAACCTGAACTTACCCACAGCAGGATCGCCCATGCCGTCGCTTCCCTCTTCCGCTCCCAATCCCGACGCCTATTGGATGCCCTTTACCGCCAACCGGCGCGTCAAGCGGGATCCGGTGCTGTTCAGCGCCGCCGAAGGCATGCACTACATCCGCCCCGACGGCCGCCGCGTGCTGGACGGTATCGCCGGCCTGTGGTGCGTGAATGCCGGCCACCGCCGACCGGAAATCGTGGAGGCCATCGCGCGCACCGCTTACGAGCTGGATTACGCGCCTTCGTTCCAGATGGGGCACCCGCTGGCGTTCGAGCTGGCCGACGCGTTGTGCGCCGAGGCGCCTGCGGGCTTCTCCAATGTCTTCTTTTCGAACTCGGGATCAGAGGCGGTCGATACCGCCTTGAAGATCGCGCTGGGCTATCACCGGGCACGTGGCCAGGGCCAGCGCGTGCGGCTGATCGGGCGTGAACGGTCGTACCACGGCGTGGGTTTCGGCGGACTGTCGGTATCGGGCATCGGCGGCCATCGCAAGCCCTTCGGCAATCTGCTGCCCTTCGTGGACCACCTGCCGCATACCTATGACCGGCAGCAGATGGCCTATACGCGCGGCCAGCCCGACTGGGGCGCCCACCTGGCCGACACGCTGGAGCGCATCGTGGCCCTGCACGACGCTTCGACCATCGCCGCCGTCATCGTCGAACCGGTCGCTGGCTCCACCGGCGTGATCGTGCCGCCCCGCGGATATCTGCAGCGGCTGCGCGAAATCTGCGACGCGCACGGCATTCTGCTGATATTCGATGAGGTGATCTGCGCCTTCGGGCGCATTGACGGCGCCTTCGCGTCGTCCTACTTCGGCGTCAAGCCAGACATCATCACCAGCGCCAAGGGACTGACCAACGGCGCGATCCCCATGGGGGCGACGCTGGTGCAGCGGCACGTGTACGACGCATTCATGCAAGGGCCCGAAAACGCCATCGAACTGGCGCACGGCTACACGTATTCGGGCCACCCGGTCGCATGCGCGGCCGGCTTGGCGACGCTGGACATCTGCCGCCGTGAGGGCCTTTTCCAACGCAGCCAGGAATTGGCACGCTATTGGGAAGACGCAGCACACAGCTTGAAGGGGCTGCCGCATGTGGTCGACATCCGCAATATCGGCCTGCTGGCCGCAATTGAACTGGCGCCGCTTGAAGGCCAGCCGGGCCAGCGTGCCTATGCGGTGCACAACGCGTGCCTGGAACGGGGGTGCCTGATCCGTTCGGCAGGCGACACGATGTTGCTGTCGCCCCCTCTCATCATCGAACGCGCCCAGATCGACGAGCTGTTCACCGTGCTGGCGGACGTGCTGCGCGCCAGCGCCTGACCCCCGCCCGCCCCGCTTCAGGCCAGATGGCGCGCCACGGCCTGGACGACTCGCCGCACATCATCCGCGGACACGTCCAGGTGCGTCACCAGCCGCGTCGGGCCGCCATAGACGGCGCGCATCTGGATCTCTTCCTGGGCCAGCGCAGCCGTCAACGCATCGCAGCGCGACGGCTCGAATTCCACGAACAGCATGTTGGTGTCCTGGCTCAAGACCTTGACGCCGGGAATGGCGCGCAAGCCCTCCGCCAGCGCGCGGGCGTTTTCGTGATCGTGTGCCAACCGGTCGACGTTGTGCTCCAACGCGTAAAGGCACGCGGCCGCCAGCACGCCGGCCTGGCGCAAGCCCCCGCCCAACATCTTGCGCCAACGGCGCGCGCGGCCGATCAGTTCCTGGCTGCCCACCAGCACGGAGCCTACCGGCGCGCCCAGGCCCTTTGAAAAGCAGATGGATACCGAATCGAACGGCCGGCACATGTCGGCCAGGGGCTTGCCGCTGGCCACGGCGGCGTTGAACACGCGCGCGCCATCCAGGTGAGTGCCCAGGCCCTGCCCGCGCGCCCAGTCCGTCGCGGCCTGAATATAAGCGGCCGGGATCAGCTTGCCATGGAAGGTATTTTCCAACGCCAGCAAGCGGGTGCGCGCAAAGTGCGGATCGCCCAGCGGCTTTACCGCCGCCGCCAGTTTCTCCAGCGGCAGTGAACCGTCTTCCGCGTGCTCGATGGGTTGCGGCTGGATGCTGCCCAGCACCGCCGCGCCGCCGCCTTCGTACTTGTAGGTGTGGGCCAGTTGCCCCACCAGATATTCGTCGCCCCGGTCGCAATGCGCCATCAGCGCGGCCAGATTGCTTTGCGTGCCGGACGGGAAGAACAGGCCCGCCGCCTTGCCCGCGCGCTCGGCCACGGCCGCCTGCAAGCGGATCACGGTCGGATCGTCGCCCATCACGTCATCGCCTAACGGGGCCGAAACCATCGCCTGCAACATGGCCGCGGAAGGCCGTGTGACAGTGTCGCTACGCAGATCGATCATGGGAAGTCCTTGGAAAGGGAATGGAACCGGAACGGAAATCGGAGAAGGAATGCAGAGGGTTGCGGATCACGAAGCGCGCGCCGAGGGCGCCGCGCGGCTGACGATGAAGATGCCGCCCAGGATCAAGACCATGCCGCCCACTTCGCCCAGCGACGGACGCTCGGACAAGATCGCCCACGCCAGCAGCATCGCCACCACGGGCACGCCCAGGCTGGACAAGCCCGCGATCGACGCCGGCACGCGGCGCACAACCTGCAGCCACAGCAACCAACCGGCCGCCGTCGCGATCAGCACGATGTAGGCCATGCCCGTCCATAACGGCCAATCCCACTGCGCGGTCATCTGCGGCACCAGATAGGCCACCGGCACCATGACCAGTCCGCCGAACAGCATCTGCCAGGCGGTGAACGTCATGACATCGGGTGCATGGCGTTCAAACATCCGCTTGGACAACACCGTGCCCACACCCCAGCACAGGCCGCTGCCCAACCCCAGCAGCACGGGGCGGATGTCGCCCAGGCCGTTCCACGGCTCCACGAAACAGACCAGGCCCACCGCCGCAAGGCCAATGCCCAGCCCGTGCCGGATCGATGGGCGCTCGCCCAACAGCCACCAGGCGAACAACACCACCCAGAACGGCATCGTGTAGGCCATCAACGAGACCTTGCCCACGCCGCCCGACACCAGCGCCGTTTGCACGAAACCCTGGAACCCGGCCGTCTGTGTCAACCCGATCAGCAAAGTCAATTTCCATGGCGGCATGGCCAGCGACCGCCGCGTGGCGATCGCCAACGCGAACAACACCAGGCTGCCCGTCACATAGCGCAGCGCCACGAAGTCGAACGGGCCGATGTAAGGCACGATCAGTTTCATCGCGATCCAACTGCCTGCCCACACCACAATGGTGCTGAGCATCAGGGCTAGCCCTGCGCGATCGAAACTGCTGCGGCTCACGTCCGTGGCTCCGTGTAGATAAGGGGGTGAAAAAGCAAGGAACAACAAAGAAAAGACGCCCGGACCGGCAATTACCGGTGCGGGCGTCTGACATTATGCTCCCGTCCTCCCGCAAGCTTGCCGCCGCTTGCGGCGGGCGGGGCTTACAGGGGCTTGGCCAACTGTTCCAGAATCGCCGGATTTTCCAGCGTGGAAACGTCTTGCGTGACTTCCTCGCCCTTGGCCACCACGCGCAGCAGCCGGCGCATGATCTTGCCCGAACGCGTCTTGGGCAGGTTGTCGCCGAAGCGAATGTCCTTGGGCTTGGCGATGGGACCGATCTCCTTGGCCACCCAGTCGCGCAACAGCTTGGCGATGGCCTGCGCCTCGGCGCCTTCCGGACGCGCCTGCTTCAGCACCACGAACGCCACCACGGCTTCGCCCGTCGTATCGTCCGGGCGGCCCACCACGGCGGCTTCCGCCACCAGTTCATGCGCCACCAGCGCGGACTCGACTTCCATGGTGCCCAGGCGGTGGCCCGACACGTTGAGCACGTCGTCGATCCGGCCCATGATCCAGAAGTAGCCGTCCGCGTCCCGCTGCGCGCCGTCGCCCGCCAGGTAGTAGCCGCGCAGTTCCGACGGGAAGTAGCTCTTCTTGAAGCGTTCCGGATCGCCCCAGATGTTGCGGATCATCGCGGGCCACGGGCGCTTGATGACCAGGAAGCCGCCGTTGCCCTTTTCGACGTCGCCGCCGGTTTCATCCACGATGGCCGCGGCGATGCCCGGCAGCGGCAGCGTGCATGAACCCGGCTTGGTCGGCGTGGCGCCCGGCAGCGGAGTGATCATGTGGCCGCCGGTTTCGGTCTGCCACCACGTGTCCACGATCGGGCAACGTTCGCGGCCGATGTTCTTGTGATACCAGATCCAGGCTTCGGGGTTGATGGGCTCGCCCACCGTGCCGATGATGCGCAAGCTGTCCAGATCGTAGTTCTTCGGATGCGCGTCGGGCGTTGCCTCGGACGCCTTGATCAGCGAACGGATGGCGGTGGGCGCCGTGTAGAACGTCGTCACCTTGTGACGCGCGATCATGTCCCAGAAGCGGCCGGCGTTGGGGTAGGTCGGCACGCCTTCGAACACGACTTGCGTCAGGCCGGCGGCCAGCGGGCCGTAGGTGATGTAGGTATGGCCCGTGACCCAGCCCACGTCGGCCGTGCACCAATAGACGTCATCCTTGCGGGCGTCGAACGTCCACTTCACGGTCAGCAGCGCCCACAGCAGGTAACCCGCCGATGAATGCTGCACGCCCTTGGGTTTGCCCGTGGAGCCCGAGGTGTACAGGATGAAAAGCGGATGCTCGGCGTTGACCGGCACGGGTTCGCAGGTGTCGGGCTGGCCGGCCTCGACGTCGTGCATCCACAGATCGCGGCCTTCGGCCCATTGCACCTTGCCGCCCGTGCGGCGGTACACGATGACCTTGGAAATGGCTTCGCACCCGCCCATCGCGATGGCATCTTCCACCGCCGGCTTCAGCGGGATGGTCTTGCCGCCACGCACTTGCTCGTCCGCGGTGATGACCAGCGACGCGCCCACATCCACGATGCGCTCTTGCAGGCTCTTGGCCGAGAAGCCGCCAAACACCACCGAATGCGTCACGCCCAGGCGCGCGCAGGCCTGCATGGCCACTACGGCTTCGATCGACATGGGCATGTAGATGATGGCGCGGTCGCCCTTCTTGTAGCCCAGTGCGGTCAGGCCGTTGGCAAAGCGGCACACGCGCGCCAGCAATTCGCGGTAGCTGACCTTGTTCACCGTGCCATCGTCGCCTTCGAAGATGATGGCGGTCTTGTCGGCGTTGCCGTTGGTCAGATGCACGTCCAGGCAATTGGCCGAGACGTTCAGTTCACCGTCGCCAAACCAGCGGTAGAACGGGGCGTCCGACTCATCCAGCACCTGCGTGAACGGCTTGGTCCACGTCAGGTTGTCGCGGGCCTGTCCGGCCCAGAAACCGTCGAAATCGTTTTCGACCTGGGCGCACAACGCGTTGTAGGCGTCCATGCTGGGAATCGCCGCGCCCTTGGCCGCACGCTCGGGCGGCGGAAAGACGCGGGTTTCTACCAGTACGGACTCAATGGCATTCGACATGATCTTGTCTCCAATCGGTGATTCTGTTTGTTTGTGCTGCTGTTTTATTACCCACCCGCCACCGTATCGCCGCGCTCTTACGGGCACCTTACGCAAAATGCGGGCCGGAGCCCGCATGCGTGCGTGACCGCAGAGACCTGACAGCGCCGGCTCAGGGCGGGAAACACCGGAACGGCGTCGACCCCAACGGCACGAACAAGCTGACAACGCACCGGCATAGCGGTGCAAAGCAATCCGCTTGATGCTTCGCGCGGCGCGCGAGGCATCAAAGGCAGTTCATAAGGATAGCAGCCCGGCCGGGGGCGGTGGCCGCCGCAGACCCGCGCGGGCCGCGCAAGATCAGACGGCGGGACGGCGGGCCAGGCCGCGTTTCATGTCCACGCGCGACAGCAGGGCCAGGCCGCCCACGAAAAACAGGCCGGTCACCAGGATGGCCAGGCGGTGGTCGCCGTGCGTGACCCAGGTCACCAGACCGTAGGTCAGCGGCCCGATCACCGCCGCCAGCTGCACGGCGAAAGTCCATAGCGAGAAGAACTCGGCCAATCGTCCGGCGGGCGCCAGCGCCCCCGTCATGGCACGGCCGGCGCTTTGGGTCGTGCCCATGCACAGCCCGGCCAGCGTGGCCGCCACCCAGAACACCGGCGCCGTCGTCGCCGCATACGCAACCAGCACCATCACGATCCAGCCGCACAAGGTGATGGCCAACGCCGGTTTGTGGCCGATGCGGTCCTGCACGTAGCCGAACGAAAATGCGCCCACCGCCGCGCCGATGTTCACCGTGAAGACCAGCAGCATGATCTGGGGCGTGGTGAAGCCCATGACCTCGGACGCATACACGGCCGCCAGCGTGATGACCACCGAAATGCCCGCCTGATAGCAGGCAATGCACATCAGCAGCCGGCGGAATTCGGGAAAGTGCAAACCTGTCTCGCGCCAGGCATAGGCCAGCCGCTTGAGCATGTGCAGCGCCTTCGGCTTGTCCTGCTGCGGGCGAGTGCGCTCTTTCAGCAAAAAGAAGGACGGCAGCGCCGCCAGCGCGAACACCGCGGCGGTGACAACGATGACCCACGGCACGAAGTGTTCCGCGGTCATGCCGCGCCCTTCGGCCAGCGTCACGACCACCAGCGACAGGCCCAGCGTGAGCATGCCGCCGCAATAACCGAAGCTCCAGCCCCAGCCCGACACGCGGCCCAGCGCGGCCGGCCTGGCCAGCTCCGGCAGGAACGCCGCCACCATGGACTCGCCCACGCAATAGCAGTAGTTGGACACGACGATGGCAGCCAGCGCCAGCCAGACGTCGCCCGGTCCGGCCTGCGTCAGCACCAGCGTCGCGGCCACGCAGCCGATGGTGCTGGTGTAGAGCAAACGGCGCTTGCTGCCGCTGGCGTCCGCGCGGGCGCCCAGCGTGGGCATGGTCAGCATGATGAGCAGGTAGGACAGCGACAGCGCCGCAGTCCAGGCCAGCGTGGCCCACGGGGCGCGCCCGCCGACCACGCCGACGAAATAGGTGCTGAACACCGCCGTGAGGATCACGGTGGTGTAGCCGGAATTCGCGAAGTCGTACATGGCCCAGGCCCAGACTTCGCGTTTGGCCACGCCAGGATTCAGGGGGCTTGCGTCCCCTGCCCCGGCGTTCGGCGTGGGACCGTCCGCGGACGGTCCCGATGGCTGCGTCTGGCTCACAGGCCCAGCGCGGCGATACCAGCTTGTGCGATCAGCACGTCTTCGGTGGACTTCACGCCCGACACGCCCACGGCACCCACCACATGGCCGTCGACGGTGATCGGCACGCCGCCTTCCAGCATGCCGTCGATCAGCGGCGCCGACAGGAACGACACGCGGCCGGTGTTGATCATCTCTTCGTAGATGCGCGATTCGCGGCGACCCAGCGCGGCGGTCTTGGCCTTCGAGGGCGAGATGTGTGCCGAAATCGGGGCCGCGCCGTCCAGGCGCAGCATGCCAAGCAGATGGCCACCATCATCGACCACCGAAATGGTCACGGCCCATTTGTTCTGCACGGCGTGTGCTTCGGCCGCGGCGAGGATCTTCTTGACGTCTTCGGCGCTCAGCACGGGTTTGGTATTCATTGCAGCGACTCCTTGATCTGTTCCAGGGCGTTGGGATCTTCAATGGTCGTCAGGTCTCCGGGGTCGCGTCCTTCGCAAACCGCGACGATCGCACGGCGCAGCACCTTGCCGGACCGGGTCTTGGGCAAAGCGCCCACGAACCGGATCCGGGCGGGCCTGGCCACCGCTCCCAGCTGATCTTCCACCAGCCGCATGATATCGCCTTCCAGCTGCTTTGCCCCTTCCGGCGTGTCGGCGCTGGCGGGATTCTTCAATACCGCGAAGGCCATCGCCACTTGCCCCTTCAGCGCATCGGCCACGCCGACCACCGCGCATTCCGCGATGCCGCTGTGGCTGTTGACCGATTCCTCGATCTCACGCGTGCCCAGGCGGTGGCCCGCCACATTGATCACGTCGTCGGTACGGCCCAGGATGAACCAGTAGCCGTCGGCGTCCACCCGCCCCCAGTCGAAGGTCGAATACACCTGGCGGCCGGGAATCGAGGTGAAGTACGTCTGGACGAAACGCGCGTCGTCGCCCCAGATAGTGGACATCGCGCCTGGCGGCAGCGGCGGCACGATGGCCACCACCCCTTTCTCGTCCGGCCCCAGGTCTTCGCCCGTGGATTCGCTGACGATGCGCGCATCGAACCCATACACCGGAAAGGACGGGCTGCCGAAACGGGTCGGCACCCGCTCCACGCCGGGCTGGGCGGACAGGATGGGCCAGCCCGATTCGGTCTGCCAATAGTTGTCGATGATGGGCTTGCCCAGGCCTTCCGATATCCATTGGGCGGTGGGTTCGTCCAGCGGCTCGCCCGCCAGATAGACGGCGCGCAGGCTGGAGAGGTCGTGGCGCTTCAATAGCGCGGGGTCCTGGCGCTTCAGGACGCGCACCGCCGTCGGCGCGGAAAACAGGGTATTCACGCCGAACTGCTCGACCAGCTTCCAGAGGATCGCGCCATCAGGACGCACGGGCGTGCCTTCGTACAGCACCGTCGCCTGCCCGCCAATCAGGGGGCCGTAGATAATGTAGGAATGCCCCACCACCCAGCCGATGTCGCTGGTGCAGAAAAACGTGTCGCCAGCGCGCCCGTTGAACAGGTATTCCATCGACGACGCAAGCGCCACGGCATAGCCGCCGGTATCGCGCTGCACCCCCTTGGGCTTGCCGGTGGTGCCGGACGTATAAAGGATGTAGCTGGGTTCGGACGATTCCAGCCATTGCACCGGCACGCGCTCGCCGCGATGGCGCTCGCGCAGCGTGGCGTAGTCCAGGTCGCGCCCGGCCACGGGTTCGAACGGCGCCAAGCCCCGGTCGAACACCACCACCGAGGCCGGCGGCGTCTTGGCCAGGCTCAGCGCCCGGTCCAGCAGCGGCTTATACGGCACGATCTTGCCGCCGCGTGAGCCGCCGTCGGTGCAGACCACCACTTTCGGCGCCGCGTCGTCGATGCGTTGGGCCAGGTTGACGGACGCAAACCCGCCGAACACCACCGAGTGCACCGCGCCGATCCGGGCGCAGGCCAGCATCGTGAACACCGCTTCCGGCACCATCGGCATGTACAACAGCACACGGTCACCGCGCCCCACCCCCAACGCTTTCAGCATGGCGGCCGCCGCGTTGACCTCTTCATAGACGTCCTGGCGGGTGTAGACGCGCTCGCGCTCCACTTCGGTGGACACCCAGATCAGCGCCGGCTTGTCAGCCTGCGTCGGCAACCACCGGTCGACGGCGTTGTAGCAAAGATTGGTCTGCCCGCCTACGAACCACTTGGCGAATGGCGGCCGCGAGAAATCCAGGACAGACTCAAACGGCGTCTCCCAGTGAATGCGACCCGCCTCTTCGCGCCAGAAGCCATCTCGGTCATGCAATGATCTGTAATGGAAATCCCGGGTTTTTTGCATTTATGTCTCCTGTTATCGTTCGTACGCCTTAAGGCGGATTGATTTCTTGCGAATCATTCGGTCATTTTGGTAGGCGAACCTTGCACGAGGCTTGCCACAAGTCAAAATATTCCACCAAATATCCAAGCGTCATGGATAAATAGCCGATCTGTCACCGACCGGTCTTGAAAGTTTGGTAGAATCCCCGCGAAGTTGTAGATAATTGTTGATTTTGCTGACATTTCGGCCCGATCCACGGCTAATCCCGTGGTTTTCGCTGTCATCCAGCAAGTCATCCCCAGGCGAATGCATCGACACTCCATACTCGCGCGATTCAATTCATCCACTGGCCAAACGTACCGGGGTCTGCGTACGCTCGCGTTGATGGCATGTGTGGCGGGTTTGGCAGGTTGTGCTGGCACTGGCCAGAAGTCAACCGCCCAAACGTCCGAGATTGATCCGTACGAAATGGAGTGGGTTGCCACCGCCGATGATCCCATCGGCATGCTGGTCAGCCACAAATTCAAGCGCGATCGCCAACAGAACCGCACCAGCGCGGCCGTGGGCAGCGACAACGCCATGGTCAGCGAAGCCCTGAACTACCTGGGCATCCGTTACCGCTTCGGCGGCAGTTCCCCCGATACCGGATTCGATTGCAGCGGCCTGGTCACTTACTCGGCCGAGCGTTCGCTGGGCCTGAAGCTGCCTCGCAATGCCGCGGAAATGGCCCAGCAAGGCATCTCCGTCGCCAAGAACGAACTCAAGGCCGGTGACCTGGTTTTCTTCAACACGATGGGCCGCCGCTATTCCCACGTGGGCATCTACCTGGGCGACGATCGCTTCGTGCACTCGCCCAGCGCCGGCGGCGTGGTCCGCGTCGAAAGCATGACCATGGCCTACTGGTCCAAGCGCTACAACGGCGCCCGTCGCCTGGACAACAGCCTGATGGCGTCCGCCCGCGCCGCGAATTGAACCTCGCTACCGGCATCGTCGCATAAGTCGGCTGCCGGACACCATCCCCCAAAAGCAAAACGCCGCCAGACTCTTGTCTGACGGCGTTTTTCATTGCTCTTCGCGGGTCAGGGGCCAAAGCCCCACGCCGCAGGCCGTTTCCGGCCTCCCCAGTTCTTGTGTTCCATCGGCAAGTGGAAAATCAGTGCACGGTGCCTGCACGCGGGCACAGGCCGCATTGCTGCAGGGCCTGCTGCATGCTGCAGACCGAACGGCGACAAGCCACGACCCGGATGCCACCGCGCTGCGCGGCGTTACGGAAGGTCTTCATGACGTTGTGCCCCAGGAAATCCGTCAGCAGGATGACCAGCTGCGTGCCCGACGGGAGTTGAAGCGTTTTCTTCTGATGCGAGGGATCGCGGCCACTGATGTGGTGCGTGATCGAAATATTGTGTCCTTTCAGCAGATCCGGGATATTGCCCAGTCGATCTGCGCCAACCACTACTGCACTGAGTCCTGCCGTCATGATGAACCTCACTGGTCGTTGAGCCTGGATGTAATGATAATGATTCCTATTTTTTAGTCAACTTAAATGAGATCGGTTCTTATTTAATAATATTAATGAGCTTGCCGAAAGGGATAGCGAGATTTGCTATCAGCCAAGGAACTCGCGGCTTTCCAGGGGGTCGTTGTCGTCGGGGCGTCCAAGAAAAAAGCGCGCCGTCCGAAGACGTCGCGCTTTTTTTCGGGTGGCCAGCGGCCGATCCGACCGCCTACTTCGGTGCGCCCTGCACCGCTTCCGTCACCACCGCGCGGGTCAGCGACGGGGCCAGCATTTCCAGGAACGTATAGACGTAGTCGCGCAGGAAAACGCCCGACTTCACGCCGACGCGGGTCGTGTGCGTGCCGAACAGATGGCCGACCGGCAGGCCGACCAGGTTGGAATCGCGCCGCGGGTCGTAGGCCACGCCCGCGATGATGCCAATGCCCAGGCCCACGTCCACATAGGTTTTGATCACGTCCGCGTCGATGGCTTCCAGCACGATGTCCGGATGAATGCCCTGGTTGGCGAAGACTTCGTCAATCGTGCTGCGGCCCGTGAACGCGCGGTCATAGGTGACGATGGGGTATTCCGCCAACTGCTGCAACGACAGGCGCTTGGCGGCGCTGGACGTCAGTTCCGCCAACGGGTGGTCGGGCCGAACTACGACGGTGTGCTCCCAGGCGTACACCGGCAAGGTCGCAAGACCCGGCGTCAGCGCCAGGGATTCCGTAGCCAGCGCCAGGTCGGCCTGCTCGTGCAGCACCATCTCGGCCAATTGCGCGGGGCTGCCTTCAGCCAGGGACAAATGCACTTTGGGAAACTGCTTGCGGAACGCGGGGATCACGCGGGGCAGCAGATAGCGCGCCTGCGTGTGCGTGCATGCGATCACCAGGCCGCCTTCGTCGCGGCGCGCGAACTCATCGCTGACTTTCTTCAGATTATCGACTTCGCGCATGATGCGGTCGATCACCTGCGAAACCGCCAGACCGGGTTTGGTCAAACCCTTGATGCGCTTGCCGTGGCGTTCGAAGATCTTGATGCCAAGCTCGTCTTCGAACTCGATGATGGCCTTGGAGACTCCAGGCTGCGAGGTATAGAGCATCCGGGCGGCTTCGGTCAGATTGAAGTCGCGCCGGATGGTTTCACGCACGAAACGAAATTGCTGGAGGTTCATTCAATTGGCCCCTGATAGATGGGCCAATTATAAGTAATAAGGACGCCTCGTTATATGACTTATTTATATAAGCTTAGGGGCAAGGCGTCCCTGTTTCAGCGCATCGAGATCGTGGTGTTCACGGTCTTGGCGTGAGCCGACCAGCGGGCGGTGACCGTCTTGGTCTGCGTCCAGAACTGGACGGCCTGTTTGCCGTTGGGGCCCAGGTCGCCCAGCTTGGAACCGCGCGAACCCGTGAAGCTAAACCACGCCACCGGCACGGGAATCGGCACGTTGATGCCCACCTGGCCGACGTCGATGTTGTTCTGGAAATAGCGCGCCGCGCCCCCGTCCTGCGTAAACAGCGCCACGCCGTTGCCGTTGGGGTTGCGGTTGATGAACGCCACCGCGTCCTCCAGCGTTTCCACGCCGACGCAGCACAGGACCGGCCCGAAGATCTCTTCGGTGTAGATGGTCATGTCTTCGTTCACGCCGTCGAAAATCGTCGGGCCCACGAAGTTGCCTTGCTCGAAGCCCGACACTTTCAGGTTGCGGCCGTCCAGCAGCAGCTTGGCGCCTTCGTCCACGCCCTTCTGGATCAGGCTTTCGACGCGCTTCTTGGCGTTGGGCGATACCAGCGGGCCCAGGTCGGCTTCACGGTCGGTGCCGGAATTGACCTTCAGCTTCTTCGAACGCTCGACGAAATCGGGCAGCCAGTTGCGGGCATCGCCCACCAGGACGGCCACCGACGACGCCATGCAACGCTGGCCTGCCGCGCCGAAGGCGGCGCCGACCAATTGGTTCAGCGCGACTTCCGGATCGGCGTCCGGCAGGATCACGCAGTGGTTCTTGGCGCCCATCATCGACTGGCAGCGCTTGCCGGCCGCCGATGCGCGGTTGTAGATCTCGGTGCCCACGCGGGTCGAACCGATGAACGACACCGCCTTGATGTCGGGGTGTTCGCACAGGCCGTTGGCGGTATCCGGGCCACCATGCACGACGTTCAGCACGCCCGGCGGCAGGCCGGCTTCCAGCGCCAGCTGGGCCAGGAACAACGACGAGGTCGGATCCTGCTCGGACGGCTTGAGCACGAAGCTGTTGCCGCAGGCCACGGCAATCGGGAACATGAAGCACGGCAGCATCACCGGGAAGTTGAACGCGGTGATGCCCGCGCACACGCCCAGCGGCTGGATCAGCGTGTAGACGTCGATGCCGGAGGCGGCATTCTCGGCGTACTCGCCCAGTTGCAGGTTGGCGATCGAGCACGCATGCTCGACCACTTCCAGCCCGCGCCCGATTTCGCCCTCGGCGTCCGGCAGGGTCTTGCCGTGTTCGCGGGTGATCATCTCGGCCAGCTTGCCGGTGTTGGCGCGCAGCAGTTCCTGGAACTTCAGCATGACGCGCATCCGTGCGCCCTGCCCGCTGTTGCGCCAGGTCTTGAAGGCCTCCTTGGCGTTGGAGACGGCCAGGTCCAGTTCTTCGCGCGTCGCGAAGGGCACCTTGGCCACGACCTCCTGGGTGGCGGGGTTGATCACGTCTCGCCATTCGGTGGTTTGGGACTGCACAAGCTTGCCGCCGATCAATAGCGGAACGCGGGGGACTTCACTCATTTGATGCTCCTCACACTGCGTAGTCGATGCGGATGGAATCCGCGTTCATGGATCTTGCCGCGGGGGGGGGGGGGGGGGGGGGGGGGGG
>NZ_JBHFII010000047.1:232063-243207 GCF_057334215.1 Achromobacter maghribensis
CGGGCGCGCCAGGGTTACTTCTTCACCAGCGAGCAGGTCGAATCGGCCAGGGGCTGGAATGCCTCGGCGGCCGGGATGGTGGCCACCAGCTTGGAATAATCCCAACCGCCCTTGGACTCGGCGGGCTTCTTCACTTCGTACAGGTACATGTCGTGGATGACGCGGCCATCCGGGCGGATCGACGCATTGCGCATGATCGGATCCTTGATGGGCAGCTCACGCATCTTGTCCGCCACCACCTTGCCGTCTGTGCTGCCGGCAGCCGCCGCCGAACGCAGGTAATGCAGCACGCTGGAATACACGCCGGCCTGCGTCATCGTGGGCTTCAGGCCGCGGAAGGCCTTCTCGAAACGCGACGACCACTGGCGCGACGCATCGTCATAATCCCAGTAGAAGCCGTCGACATACGACAGGCCTTGGGCGCTTTCCAGCCCCAGGGCGCGCAGGTCCGACAGGAAGATCAACAGCGACACCAGACGCTGGCCGCCCGCCACGATGCCGAACTCGCGAGCCTGCTTGACGGCATTGACGGTGTCCTGCCCGCCGTTGGCCAACGCCACCACCTGCGCCTTGGAGCTTTGCGCCTGCAATAGATAGGACGCGAAATCGGGGGCGTTCAGGGGATGGCGCACATTGCCGGCCACGGTTCCGCCCAACGCCTTCACCGCCTTGGCCGTGTCCGCTTCCAACGAGTGGCCGAAGGCATAATCCACGGTAATGAAGTACCAGGACTTGCCGCCCGCCCGCACGGTCGCCTTGGCGCCGCCGGCGGACTGCGAGTAGGTGTCGAACATCCAGTGGAAACCGACGGGTGAGCATTCCTTGTTGGTCAGTGCCGTCGTGGCCGGGCCGGAGAACATCACGACCTTGTTCTTTTCACGCGCAATGCCTTGCACGGCCAGCGCCACGGCCGAATTGGTGAGATCGGCAATCGCCGTCACGCCGTCGCGATCGAACCATTCGCGCGCTTTCGCGGCGCCCACATCCGCCTTGTTCTGGTTGTCGGCCGACACCAGTTCGATCTTCATGCCCTTGCATTCCGCAGCCAGGCAGTCGTCGATGGCCAACTGCGCCGCCGCCACCGACCCTGCGCCCCCCATGCCGGCATAGGTGCCGGACATGTCCGTCAAAATGCCGATCTTCACTGGCGGCTTATCCGCCGCTTGCGCTTGGCTCACCAACAATGCGCCCAGACACAAGCCTGCGGCAAGCCCGCGTGCGTGCACTTTCATGGATTTGTCTCCTGAGTGTTATGCGCTGATTTTTAGCGTTGTGCGCCGTCTTTGCGGCTTGCGGCTCCCAGGGCAATGCCCCGAGGCCTGCCAGCCCAGTGTAGATGTGTGAAAATCAACAAGCAACACCAGAAATGCACATTCCTTGTGCATTGATGCACAATAGAATTTTGTGCCCCGCGCCGCCTGAGGCCCGGGGCCTCGGAGCGCCAGAAGTGCTTGATTGGGACAGCCTGCGATATTTTCTGGAAGTGGCCCGGACCCAGCGGGTCAGCGCGGCGGCGCGCAAACTTGGGGTGGAACACACCACGGTGTCGCGCCGCATCCGGGCGCTGGAAACCGAACTGGACACCTTGCTGTTCGAGAAATCGCGCAGCGCGGGCTTCATGCTGACCGACGACGGCCAGCGCCTCTTCGTCCATGCCGAGCAGATGGAAAGCACGGTGCACACCGCCCGCGAGAACCTGTCCGGCATCGGCCAGGCGTTGTCGGGCCACCTGCGCATCGGCGCCACCGAAGGTTTCGGCAGCTACGTGCTGACGCCGCTGGCGGCCGACTTTCAGCGCCGCTATCCGCACATCACGCTGGACATCCTGCCGGTGCCGCGCTTTGTCAGCCTGTCCAAGCGCGAGGCCGACCTGGCCATCACCATCGAACGCCCGCAGCGCGGGCCGTACGTCTGCAGCAAACTGTGCGACTACACCCTGCGGCTGTACGGCACGCCGGGTTATCTGGCGCGGCACCCGCCGATCGCCAGCCGCGCGGACCTGGCCGACCACACCTTCATCGGCTACGTGGACGAACTGCTGTTCAGCGAACGCTTGCGCTATCTGGAGGACCTGCTGCCGGCCAGCAAGGTAGTGTTGCGCAGCACCAGCGTGGTCGCGCAGTACCACGCGGCCCTGCAGGGCCAGTCGCTGGCGATCCTGCCTTGCTTCATCGCCGCGCAGGATCCGCGATTGAAACCGGTGCTGGAGAACGAGGTGGAGATCACGCGTTCGTTCTGGATGTACTGCCACGAAGACCTGCGCAAGCTCAAGCGCGTGACGGTGCTCTGGGAATTCATCCGCAAGTCGGTGCTGAAAAACGCCGACCTGTTGGCCGGCAAGCGCGGCACGATGAAATACTTGCCCTGACGGGCCAGAATTGAACGGAGGGCCGCAAAGGCCCTCCTTCGGCCGTTACGCCTGGGCGGTGTTCTTGGGCGCCTTCACCCTCAGACGCCGCATGAGCAGGAACACCGTCAGCAGCGCCACCGCGCCGTGGATCGCCCACACCCCTACCCCGAAGCTGAGCTTGCCGTTGGAAATCCAGGCGCGCGACAGGTTGATCAGGTTCATATACAGCAGCCCCACCAGGCCTGCGATCAGCAGGTCGCCCGAACGGCCCAGGCGCGGGTTCACCGCCCCCAGTGGAATGGCCAGCAGCGCCAGGTTCAGCGCGGCCAGGGGCAGCGACACCCGCCACATCACCTGCGACCAGCTGCTGTCGGTGTTGTCCGCCATCAGCTGCATCGTGGTGCGAGCCTTGGCCGAGCGTTCGGCGGCGGCCCGGGCTTCGGCGATGGGGTCGTCGCCGGCCTTGCTTTCCAGGCGCAGGCCGTATTTGTCGAAGTGCACCAGCCGGATCTCGGGCGTGCCGGGCTTCAGGTCATAGCGGTGGCCTTCGCCCAGCACCAGGAAACGGTCGCCATTGGGCAGCGTTTCGCTGTGCGCGCTGCTTGCAGTCAGCACGCTCAACCATTCAGGCCCGATTTCACGCGCGAACACGTTGCCCAATTCGTCGGAGGGCGTGACGGGGTCTTCTGAAAAGAAGACGCGGTTGCCGCCGGACGATTCCGCGAACTGTCCTGCGGTGACCTTGGACAGGTCGGAGCGCTGCTCGAAGCGTTCGTGGTATTCGCCGATCTGGCGGTACGCCCAGGGCGCGGCCACCAGCGTCAACCCCGCCACCGCCAAAGCGATGGGGATGGCCACGCGCAGCACGGGCCGGAGCCAGTCGGCCAGCGACAGGCCGCTGGCAAACCACACCACCATTTCAGATTCGCGGTAGTTGCGCGTCACCGTCGTCAGCACCGCGATGAACACGGAGACGGCAAGAATGGTCGGCAAGGCGGTGATGGTCGACAGCGCGGCCAGCACCAGCACGACGTCCGCTCCGATGTTGCCGCCCGCCGCTTCACCGAGCAGGCGCACGAGAAGCACGCTGAGCCACACGACGAGCAACGTGGAAAAGACAACGCCAGCGTGACTGGTGATCTCGCTGACGACAGAGCGTTTAAATAGAGACATGGGAGAATATGCGGGATAATCGACCGCATCATACACAGACGCACACGGGAAACCCTCATGGAATTTAGCACACAGACCACTGCTTCCCTGCACCAAGTCAAAACCGCCGCCCTGGCTGTCGGCGTCTACGCGGATGGCGTGTTGAGCCCCGCCGCCGACATCATCGACCGCGCCTCCAACGGCGCCGTGCGCGCGGTGGTCAAGACCGAGTTCCGCGGACGCGCCGGTTCCACGCTGACGTTGCGCGCGCTGCCTGGCGTGACCGCGCAGCGCGTGGTGCTGGTGGGTCTGGGCAAGCAGGACGAATACTCGGCCCGCGTCCACGCGGCGGCCGAACAGGCATTCGCGTCGGTCTGCGTCGCCGCCCAACTGGCTGAAGGCGTGTCCACCCTGGTCGCCAACCCGCTCACGGACGTGGCCGTCATCGCCCGCGCCCGCAGCGCCGCCATCGCGGCCGGCAACGCCACCTATCACTACGACGCCAGCTTCGGCAAACCCGACCGCGACGCCCGCCCCAAATTGAAGAAGATCGTCCAGATCGTCGAGCGCGCTGACGCCGCCCAGGCCCAGAAGGGCCTGCGCGAAGGCAGCGCCATCGCCAACGGCATGGACCTGACCCGCACGCTGGGCAACCTGCCCGGCAACATTTGCACCCCGACCTACCTGGGCGACACCGCCAAGCGCCTGGCCCGCGAATTCAAGTCGCTGAAAGTGGAAGTGCTGGACAAGAAGCAGGTCGAGGCATTGGGCATGGGTTCGTTCCTGTCGGTCGCCCGCGGCTCGGCGGAACCCCTGCGATTCATCGTGCTGCGCCACGCTGGCGCCAAGGCCCCTGTCAAGAAGGGCGCCAAGTCCGCCCAGGGCCCGATCGTGCTGGTCGGCAAGGGCATCACGTTCGACGCCGGCGGCATCTCGCTCAAGCCCGCCGCCACCATGGACGAAATGAAGTACGACATGTGCGGCGCCGCCAGCGTGCTGGGCTCGTTCCGCGCGCTGGCCGAACTGGAGCTGCCGCTGGATGTCGTCGGCCTGATTCCGGCTTGCGAGAACTTGCCCAGCGGCACGGCCAACAAGCCGGGCGACGTCGTCACCAGCATGGCCGGCCTGACCATCGAGATCCTGAACACCGACGCCGAAGGCCGCCTGGTCCTGTGCGACGCCCTGACCTACGCCGAACGCTTCAAGCCGTCCGCCGTCATCGACATCGCCACGCTGACCGGCGCTTGCGTCGTGGCGCTGGGCAACGTCAACAGCGGCCTGTTCTCGAAGGACGACGCCCTGGCCGAGGCGCTGGCCGCAGCCGGCCGCCAGTCGCTGGACACCGCATGGCGCATGCCGATGGACGACGCCTACCAGGAACAGCTGAAGTCCAACTTCGCCGACCTGGCCAACATCGGCGGCCCCCCGGCCGGCGCCGTCACCGCGGCCTGCTTCCTGTCACGGTTCGCCAAGGCCTACCCCTGGGCCCACCTGGACATCGCCGGCACCGCCTGGCGCGGCGGCAAGGACAAGGGCGCCACCGGCCGCCCCGTCCCCCTGCTGATGCAGTACCTGCTGGACCAGGCTTGAAACAACAGCAACGGAACCGGGCATGACGCGGATCGACTTCGCCTTCGGCGCGCCCGACCGCCTGCGCATGGCCTGCCAGGTGGTGCGCAAGCGCTTCCTGGCTGGCCAGCGGCTGGTGGTGTACTGTAGGGATGGCTCTCGCCTGGCGGCGTTCGACCGCATGCTGTGGGCGTTCGACGACACGTCGTTCGTGCCGCATGTGCTGGCCAATGACCCGCTGGCGTCCGAGACGCCGGTGGTGCTGACGGCCGGCGACCCGCAGCAAGCCGCGCAGGCCGCCCAGCCGGCGGGCGGCGACGCCGCGCCGCTGTGGCTGCTGAATCTGGACACCGAGTGCCCGCCGGGCTTCGACACCTTCGAGCGCCTGCTTGAAATCGTGTCGGAAGACCCCGATGACAAGCAGGCCGCGCGCCAACGCTGGCGCGTCTACCAGAATGCCGGCCATACGCCGGTCAGCCACGACCTTAGCCGCCAGCCCTCTGGCGACTGACCGCCCTACCCGCCCCGGCGGGCCTTTGCCGCCCGCCCATCGATATTCGGAAGCCCCCATGCCTACTCGCCCCAACGATCCCGGCATCCCCACCCTGACCCAGCGGGCCGAGCCCACGCTCTACCCGCCGGCCGCCGACGAGGCGGATGCGCCCCTGTTGACGGAACGCGCCGACAACGACGGCGTCGAGCCGGCATTTGCCGACGACGCTTTTCCGTTGCTGACGGAGGTCGCCCATGCGCAGGAAGCGGAAGCCGACGCCCAGGCGCAAGCCGAAGCCGCCCAGGCTGCCTTGCCCGACCCCACGGTGCTGACCGCCCGCCTGCAGGCCGAAGTCGAGCAATTGATGCGTCAGGCGCTGGCCGAGGCGATTGCGCACATCCAAACCCGCATGGACGCCGAATTACCGGGTATCGTTACCCGTGTGCTCAAGGATGTTCGGCCGGGTTGAACCGGCCGTTGGCGGGTATCCGGCGACCGGTCTAAATCTTCCAAAAACTGGATTCTTCAGGGAACTGTAAGGTATCCTTCCCATCTAAGCCTTCTAGGCAATCACTATTTTTGCCGTACACAGGAGTTCTCCATGAACGAATATCGTCCGTCCCCTTTTAACCGTTCCGGCGCAGTTGCCGGCGCGCCGGGCGAGGTCGCTCGCAACCAGGTCCTGCGCAACACCTATTGGCTCTTGGCGCTGTCGCTGATCCCCACGGTCCTGGGCGCCGCCGTCGGCCTCTACACCGGCATCAACCGCGTCATGGGCGCCAGCCCCGGCCTGTCCGCCATCGTGTTCCTGGTGGGCGCGTTCGGCCTGATGTTCGCCATCGAGAAGAACAAGAACAACTCGCTGGGCGTCGTGCTGCTGCTGGCCTTCACGTTCTTCATGGGCGTGATGCTGTCGCGCCTGCTCGGCTTCGTCATGGGCTTCAGCAACGGCTCGCAGTTGGTCATGACCGCCTTCGGCGGCACGGCGATCGTGTTCGGCACGATGGCCACGCTGGCCACGACCATCAAGCGCGATCTGTCCGGGATGCAGAAATTCCTGTTCATCGGCGCCGTGGTGATCCTGGTGGCGGCCCTGGCCAACATCTTCCTGCAAATGCCCGCGCTGATGCTGACCATCTCGGTCATGGCCATCCTGGTCTTCTCGGCCTTCATGCTGGTTGACTTGCAACGCGTGGTCAACGGCGGCGAAACCAACTACGTGTCCGCCACGCTGGCCATCTATCTGGACGTCTATAACGTCTTCTCGAACCTGCTGATGCTGCTGGGCATCTTCGGCGGCAACCGCGAGTAAGCACCGGTCGGAAGACCCCTGCAAAAGGCCTACATTCGCGTGTAGGCCTTTTTTCTTTGGAGCGCCCCTTCGCCATGCACGACCGCCGCCGCTTTCTGCAAACCGCCACCTGCGCCGCGTTGCTGGGATCCGCCGGCACGGCGCGCGCGCTCAGCGTCAAACAAGCCATGCTAGGCCGCGCCATCCCCGCTTCGGGCGACCTGATCCCCGTCATCGGCCTGGGAACGGCGGACACCTTCAACGTCTCGCCCGGCGACACGGCGGCCATGGAGCCGCTGGCACAGGTGCTGGACATCTTCAGTAAGGAAGGCGGATTCCTGATCGATACCGCGCCCAGCTATGGCCAGGCGGAAGCCGTTGTCGGCTCGCTGCTGACGCGTGACGGCGGGATGCGTGACCGGTATTTCCTGGCGACCAAGATCGGCGCCCACGGTCGCGAATCCGCCATGAACCAGGTGCGGCAGTCGCAAAAGCTGTTGGGCAGCGACAAACTGGATCTGATCCAGGTCCACAACCTGATCGACACCCGCAACCAGTTGGCGCTGCTGCGCGAACTGAAACAACAAGGCGTCACCCGCTACATCGGCATCACGCACTACACCGACCATGCGCACGACGAGCTGACCGAACTGGTCGAACGCGAGAAGCCCGACTTTCTTCAGGTCAATCTGTCGGTTGGCGCGCGCAACGCCGAAAAACGGCTACTGCCCGCTTGCAGGGCCAACGGTGTGGCCGTGCTGATCAACCGCCCGTTCCAGGACGGGTCCCTGTTCCGCCAGGTCAAGGGCCGCCCGCTACCGGCACTTGCCGCCGACATCGGCTGCACGAGCTGGGCACAGATTTTCCTGAAGTTCATCATCGGCCATCCGGCCGTTACCGCCGTTATCCCCGCCACGTCCAAGCCCGCCAACATGGCCGACAACGCACTGGCCGGATTCGGGCGGCAGCCGGACGCCGCCTTGCGCGAACGCATTGCCGCCTTGCTGGCATAGCGCCATGGCCACCGCCCCTACCTCCCTGCGCGCACGGGCGGCACGGGCGCTGGGCATCCACGACGAGGAAATCGCGCCCGCCGCCTGCGGCTTCGCCTTTTTCTTCTTTCTGTTCTGCGGCTATTTCATGCTGCGCCCGATCCGCGAAACCCTGGGCATCCAGGCGGGCGTGAATCAGCTGCAATGGTTGTTCACCGCCACCTTCGTTGCCACGCTGGCCGTCGTGCCGCTGTTCGGCTGGCTATCGGCCCGCGTGCCGCGCGCCACCTTGCTCACCTGGGTCTACAGCCTGTTCGCGTTGACCATGGCGGGATTCGCCGGCCTGCTCCACTTGCGGCCCGACAGCGTCTGGGCCGCCCGCGCCTTCTACGTGTGGCTGTCGGTGTTCAATTTGTTCGTGGTCTCGATCGCCTGGAGCCTGATGGCCGACGTGTTCCGCATGGAGTCGGCCAAGCGCCTGTTTGCGTTGATCGCCGCCGGCGCCAGCGCGGGGGGGCTCTGCGGCCCGCTGCTGGGCGCCCTGCTGGCGGGCGCACTGGGTCCTGCCGGGCTGCTTCTGCTGTCAGCCCTGATGCTGACGGCGACGCTGCCGCTCAAACAGTGGCTGCTGCGATGGCGCGCCGCCACGCGCGCGGACACCGGCCTGGAAGACATGCAGCGCCCCATCGCGGGCGCCGTCCTGGCCGGCATCTCGCGCATTTTTCGTTCGCGCTACCTGCTGGGCATTTCGCTCCTGGTCGTGCTGCTGGCCACCCTGAACACGTTTCTGTACATGGAGCAGGCGCGCCTGGTGGCCGATACGTTTCCGGACACCGCCCAGCGCATCCGCGTCTTCAGCGCGCTGGATTTCACGGTCCAGACACTGGCGCTGTTGTCGCAGGTTTTCATCACGGGCCGGGTCGCCGCGCGACTGGGCCTGCGCTTCCTGTTGACGGCGGTGCCGCTGGCCGTGGGCGTGTCGTTCCTGGCGCTGGCGGCGTTTCCCGTCTTCGGCGTGCTGGCAGCCGCGATGATCCTGCGGCGGGCCGGCGAATACGCCCTGATCCGGCCGGGGCGCGAGATGCTGTTCACGGCGGTCCCGCCCGAAGACAAGTACAAGACCAAGAGCGTCATCGACACCGTGGTGTACCGGGGCGGCGACGCAGCCAGCGGATGGGTCAAGGCGGGCGTCGACATGCTGGGGCACGGCACCGCCCTCATCGCGCTATTGGGCGCGGCGGTCGCATTGGGCGCCGCAGCCGTGGGGTACAACCTGGGAAAACAGGCCGACACGCGCAACATCGAGAACCGTTAGATTCTTCTGAATAACCATCTGAGCAAGACAAACGGATTCCGCGGACCACCGCCGCACAATGGCGCAGCTCTCACCGCCTCGGGAATCGCCATGAAACGCACTGCCTGCCTTGCCGCCCTGTCGCTTTGCCTTGCCGCGGCCTCCGCGCAAGCCGATTATCCGGCGCGCGCCATCACGTTGATCGTGCCCGCCGCCGCCGGCGGCAACGCGGACATCACCGCACGCCTGGT
The DNA here is from genome assembly GCF_057334215.1 of Achromobacter maghribensis. Taxonomy (NCBI): domain Bacteria; kingdom Pseudomonadati; phylum Pseudomonadota; class Betaproteobacteria; order Burkholderiales; family Alcaligenaceae; genus Achromobacter; species Achromobacter maghribensis. Next base: position 241,456 of record NZ_JBHFII010000047.1, read on the forward strand.
CGGGCAGGAAATGAGCCGCCAGCTCGGCCAACCCGTGGTGATCGAAAACCGCGTCGGCGCAGGCGGCCGCATCGGCACACAGGCCGTGGTGCGCGCCCCCGCGGATGGCTACACCATCGGCTATGCCCACGTCGGCACCCTGGTGCTGCACCGGTTCCTGTTCAAGCAACAGCTCTATGACCTGGACCGAGACGTGACACCCATCGGCCTGGTAGCGGAAACCCCGAACGTCATCGTGGTCAACACCGCCTCGCCCTATCAAGACCTGAAGAGCTTCATCGAAGCCAGTCGCGCCCAACCCGACCGCCTGACCATGACGTCGGCGGATCCCGGCACGACCAGCGAAGTCGGCGTGAAGCTCTTCATCGCCCAGACCGGCGCCGCCGTGCGACAGATTCCCTATAAAGCCACGGCCGCACAGCTGTCCGATCTGCTGGGCGGCCATGTCGACGCCATGATGGAAAACCTGCCGCCCTTGATCGGCAACCTGAAGGACGGCCGCCTGCGCGCGCTTGCGGTCACGACCAAGTCTCGTGCCGCCTCCAATCCGGACGTGCCCACGGTGGCCGAACAAGGCTATCCCGATTACGAACAGTCGGCCTGGAGCGCATTGATTGCGCCTGCGGGCACGCCACCGGCGGCCGTCGCTCGCCTGAACGCCGCGCTTAACCAGGCGCTGCGTTCGCCGAATGTCGAGAAGGAACTGCGCAGCCGTTCCCAGGAACCCTTGGGTGGGACGCCCCAGGACGTTCAGAGCCAGATTCGCAAGGAGCTGCCCAAATGGGAGAGCATCATCAAGGCCGCCACGCTGGATTGACGCGCGTGCACGCCCATACCGGAGTCACCGAATGGTCCGCGTAACCCGAGAGGATTTCTCCGTTGCCGCCGCAACCAATGAATCCGCTTACCGCCGCATCACCATCCCCGTGCTGCGGATCGATGCGGGGCCCGGGCCCGCCGTTGCCCTGATCGCCGGCGTGCATGGCGACGAATGGGAAGGCCAGGCGGCCATCCTCGATTTATGGCACCACCTGCCGGCGATCCTCGAACGAGGCACCGTCTATCTGCTGCCCGCCGTGAACGCCGAGGCCTCGCTGGCCGGCACACGGCTGTCACCCGCGGACGGTGGCAACTTGAACCGCGCCTTCCTGGGCGCACCGGCGCGCGGCTACACCGAAAGCGTGGCGGCAGCGCTAGAGGCTCGGCTGTTGCCCCGCATCCAGGCGATGGTCGACGTGCACAGCGGCGGCGCGTCCCTGCGCTACCTGCCCTCATCGGTGATCACCCGCTACGGCGACGACGCCTACGACGAGCGACTTCCCGCACTGGCGCGCGCCTTCGGCCTGCCGCATTGCGTGTTTTTCCGGGGCACTGAAGCCGCCTCCCTGCCCGCTGCGGCCAGCCGCCATGGCGTGCTGCGCCTGAGCGCCGAGATCGGCGGCGGCAGGGAAACCAGTAGCCGCCTTGCGGACCGGTGCCGTGACGGCTTGCTGGGATGCCTGGGTGAACTGGGCCTGCTCTCGGATGTTCCGATGCCCCGTGACCCGGAAGTCCGCCTCTATGATCTGGACGCACCCGCCGCCACGCTACGTGCCCGCGAAGCCGGCGTGTTCGTGCCTGGCGTTGAATTGGGACAATCGATCACGGCCGGCGAGCGCATCGGCCGCCTGATCGAACCCGCCCGCCCCGATACACCCCTGCGCAACCTGCAGAGTCCCCAAGCGGGCACGGTCGTCTGCCTGCGCGCCATTG
>NZ_JBHFII010000047.1:243242-254672 GCF_057334215.1 Achromobacter maghribensis
GCGCCATTGCCCCCCGCGACGATGGCGACTGCCTGCTGCAAGTCGCGCCCGCCCTTCCCCTGAACTCCCTTGCATCGATGTATTGACCCATGCAGATGAATCCTAGATTGTCCGGCCTGCGCTGCATCCGCTGCGCGAGCCTGTGGCCGCCCGGCGACTATCCCGAAGGCTGCCCGAGTTGCCTGGCGGCGGGACACCCCGCCACCCTGGAATGCGGCTACGACGCCTGCGACACCGACAGCGCCATTCCCTTGCCGGTGTTGGCGCCCATCACGCTGGGCGAAGGGGCCACCCCCCATCTGGAAGCCACGGATCTGGCACTCGCCGAAGGCGTCGGCCAGCTTTGGCTCAAGTGCGAAAGCGCCAACCCCACCGGCAGCCACAAAGACCGCATGGCGGCGCAGTTGGTGTCGCGCGCCCGCCTGGCAGGCGCGACCCGCGTGGCGGCGGCATCCAGCGGCAATGCCGGCGTCTCGCTTGCGGCTTATTGCGCCGCGGCCGGCCTGCAGGCCGACATTGCCATCACCCGCAATTGCCCGCCGCTGCAGCGCGAGGCCATGCAGCGCTTCGGCGCCAAACTCAGCGCCTTCGAAGACAGCCTGGCCCGTTGGCCCTACGTGTCGGATCTGTGCCGCAACCACGGTGCATTCGCCGGCACCAACTACCTGAATCCCCCGGTCGGCACGCATCCCTATGGCGTGGAAGGCTACAAACCCATCGCCCAGGAAATCCTGGATGCCTGCGGCACGCCGACCGACATCATCGTGCCGACCGCGCGCGGCGATCTGTTATGGGGAATTTTCCTGGGCTGGCAGCACCTGCTGCAACACGGCCGAATCGCGCGTCTGCCGCGTTTGCATGCGGTCGAGCCGTACGCGCGCTTGTCGCGCGCCCGTGCGGCAGGCGACGCGCGCGGCCTGTGGGAGGGGGTCACGGACCAATACTCCATCGCGGGCGGCACCTGCACGCTGCAATCGCTGGAAGCCATGTCTCGCTCGGGCGGGACGCCTGTGGAGATCTCCGATGCCGCAGCGGCCCAGGCGCAACAGCGGCTCGAGCGCAAGGGAATCAGCACTGAACTGTCTTCCGCCGCAGCCCTGGCGGCCGTGTCCCGGCTCAGGCGTTCCGGCGTGCTGGATGCCGAATCGTCGGTGGTGCTGATCGTGACGTCGGACGGACGCCGAGGCTGATCTCCGCCGCGCTGCGGCGGCCTGCTAGACCCCGAATCGGTCCACCAGCGGGGCCAATGCGCCGCGCAGGCACGTCGCCCAGAACTTGCCCGCTTCGGACAGCGGCCGGCTCCCATGAAGAATCATGTGGCATTCGAAATGCACGGATGCCGTCAGCGGGCGATAGCACAGGCCCGCTGCCTCCATGCCCACGGCTGTCGCCGGGTTGGCGATACCCACGCCATGCCCGGCCAGCGCCAATTGGCATACGGTGCTGGAGTACGGCGTTTCGATCGCCACCCTTAGGCTCTGCTCCGCCTGGCGCAGCAGCGCATCCAGCCGCTTGCGCGAGCCGTCCTCGGCGTTCAGGGCGATCACGTCCAGACCGGCCAGATGCGAAAAATCGATGGCCTCCAACCGTGCCAGCGCGTGCCCAGCCGGAAAGACGGCCACCGCCCGCAAGCTGGCCAGCCGATGGCCGCGCAACCCTTCCAGCTCTGACTCATCGGCCACCACGGCCAGGTCCAGCTCGCCCGACACCACCATGTCGCGCAACGTATTGGAATCTCGGATCTGCAGATACAGGGGCGTGTCCGGATAGCGCGTGCGAAAACGCGAGATCGCGTCGCTGACCACAGCGCCGCTGTAGGCATGAATGCAGCCGATCCGCAGACGCGGCTGGGCGGCGCCACGAATCGCGCGGATCTTGCGGCCCAGGCTATCCAGTCCGACATTCAAACGGCGGATTTCTTCATACAGCAACGTGGCCTCGGGCGTGCGCTGCATACGCTGGCGCACGCGCTCGAACAACCGCAATTCAATGCTGGCTTCCAGCGCGGCCAGGGTCGCGCTGACCGTCGCGGGCGACACGTCCAGCCGCCGAGCGGCCGCAGTCACGCTTTCCGTCTCGTAGACGGTGCGGAAGGTCTCGACCTGTTTGAGCGTGAAGGTCATGGGCGGCGCGCAGCGCGCTTAGATGCGTTGCAGGTCCATCAGCACGCGCCGGGTGGACAGCGGACGGCCGGCCAGAATCTCGGCCAGGCGTTCACGCAGGTCGCGGCGCAGCGCCGGTTCGATCACAGGGTCTTCGAAGTCCGGGGCGTCTTCGTCCACGCCGTAGCCGGTTTCGCGCAGCAAGGTCCACTCGAAGCGGCGCAGCGCGCCGGCGGCACGGGTGCCGTTGGACAGTTGCTGCAGCGCCATGTCGTAGGCGTCGAACAACAACGGGTGGGCGTCCTCGCGCGGCAACAGACGCAAGAGCAGTTCGTTCATGTACCAGGCGGACATCAAGGCAGTGCCCGTCAGCGGACGGATGCCGGCGATCTCGGCGCGGGTCAAGGTCTTGACTTCGCCGTTGCCGGTCCAGGACAGCAGCAGGGGCTGAAAGGCCGACAACACGGGACGCAGGACGGAATAAGGGCGCTTGGCGCCCTTGGCGACCATGGCTACGCAGCCATGATCGCGGGAGAACGTCTGAACAATAAGGGAAGTCTCACGCCACGCCGTGGCGTGCAACATAAACCCCGGGCGATCCTGGACGCGAGGCGCCCGTCTACTCATAGCCCAAATCGCGGAGCGCACTCTCGCGGTCGGACCAGCCCTTGCGCACCTTGATGTAGACCTCAAGGTGAACCGGCTTGTCCAGCAGCTTGGCGATGTCCTGCCGCGCCTCCGTGGCAATACGCTTCATGTGCATGCCGCCCGTGCCCAACAAGATGGGCTTGTGGCTGTCGCGTTCGACGACGACGCAAGCGTTGATGCTGGCGCCCTTGCTGGTTTCTTCCCATTGCTCGATGACGACGGTACAGCCATAGGGCAGTTCGTCGCCCACCAGGCGGAAGATCTTCTCGCGCACCAGTTCGGCGGCGATGAACCGCATGGGGCGATCAGTCAGCGTATCTTCTTCGAACATCGCCTCGCCTTCCGGCAGGCGCGTTGCGATCTCTTGCAGCAGTTGGTCCAACTGGTGGTTCTTCGTAGCGCTGACAGGCACCACGGCGCCGAACGGATGCAGCGCCATGATCTTGGCGACGAAGGCGAACAGGTCGTCGCGGTTCTTCAGCGCGTCGATCTTGGACACCACCAGGATCGTGCGCTCGGGGTTGGGCAGCAGCGGCAGCAGCTTGGCGTCGCCTTCCGACCATTTGCCGGCTTCCACCACATGCACCACCACGTCGACGTCGGCCAGTGCCTGCGTCACCACGCGGTTCATCATGCGGTTCATCGCGCCGCCATGACGGGTCTGGAATCCCGGGGTGTCGACAAACACGAATTGCTCGTGCTCGCGCGTCAGCACGCCGTGAATGCGGTGGCGCGTGGTCTGCGCCTTGCGCGACACGATGGAGATCTTGGAACCGATCAGGGCGTTCGTCAGCGTGGACTTACCCACATTGGGGCGGCCAACAATGGCAACGAAGCCAGTACGAAAAGGGGTATCGCTCATTTAGTCTCTTGAGCCACTGCCACGGGCAGCGACAATTGCGCGGTTTTGCGCGCCTTGCCCGACTTGCGGGCAGCCTTGGTCGCCGGGCTGATGGCCAGCGCGGCCTCCAACGCCAGCTTGGCCGCCGATTGCTCGGCGGCGCGGCGGCTGGCGCCGGGCGCCATAACCTTGATCTCGAGCGCCGGGATGGCACACTCGACTTCGAACTGCTGGCTGTGGGCCGCGCCATGTGTGGCCACCACCGTATACAACGGCAGCGCCAGCTTGCGGCCTTGCAGGAATTCCTGCAGCAAGGTCTTGGCGTCCTTGCCCAGCGTTTTGGGGTCGACCGACGCCAGCACCGGCTGGTACTGACGCACGATCACGCGGCGCGCGGCGTCGAAACCCGCGTCCAGGAAGACGGCGCCGAACAGGGCCTCGACCGTATCCGCAAGAATGGACGGCCGGCGGAACCCGCCGCTCTTCAATTCACCTTCGCCCAGGCGCAGGTACTGCGACAGTTCCAGACGCTGCGCGATATCCGCCAGCGACGCCTGTTTGACCAGGTTCGCCCGCAGCCGCGACAGATCGCCTTCGTCGATTTTGGAAAACCGCTCGAACAGCATGGCCGCGACGACGAAATTCAACACGGAATCCCCAAGGAATTCCAAGCGCTCGTTGTGACGCGCACCGTGACTGCGATGCGTCAGTGCCTGTTCCAACAAGCCTGCATCACCGAAGTGGTGATCCAGGCGATTTTCTAGCGTGGCTAGCGACATAATCAGTTGAACCGGCCGATGCGGCTGAGATCGCTGAAATTCATCCAGATGAAGAACGCGCGTCCGACGATATTGGCTTCAGGTACGAAGCCCCAGTAGCGGCTGTCCGCGCTGTTGTCCCGATTATCGCCCATGGCGAAATAACTGCCTTCAGGTACTTTGCAGCGTACCCCATTGCGGCTGTATTGGCAGTTTCCGCGGTTGGGAAATTGCCACATCGGCGAATAATCTTGCGGCTTGTTCTCATCCAGCAGGATTTTGTGGTCAACGTCGCCCAACTTCTCTTTATATTGTGCAATATATGAGACACGGTCGGGTTCAAAATAGTCGCCGTCGCGTACATGCGGCACCAATTCGCCGTTTATGTACAGTTTTTTGTCCAGGTAGGCGATCTCGTCACCCGGCAGGCCCACGACGCGCTTGATGTAATCCACGTCCGGATCCACCGGATAGCGGAACACGAACACATCGCCGCGCTTGGGTTTGCCGATCTCGACGACCTTCTTGTCGATCACGGGCAGGCGCAAGCCATAGCTGAACTTGTTCACCAGGATCAGGTCGCCCGACTGCAGCGTGGGCAGCATCGAACCCGACGGGATCCGGAACGGCTCCACCACGAACGAACGCAGCATGAAGACGAACAGGATGACGGGAAAAAAGCTGACGGCGTACTCGATCCACCACGGCACGCGCCGCGCGGCATCGCCAGCCTCGCGGCGAAGGCGCTCGGCTTCCTGAGCGTCTCCGACCAGGGCTGCGTCGTACTGCGCCATTGCCGCTTGGGCGCGGGCTTCGCGACCACGTCGCAGCACCGCAAGATCAAGCACCCAGATAATGCCGGTCAAGACCAGCAGAACAAACAGGATCAGGGCAAAGTTCCAACTCATCAGCTAACCGCCTTCTTTTGGTTCTACTTGTCTTCCACTTGCAGGATGGCCAAGAACGCCTCCTGCGGAATTTCCACGCTACCCACCTGCTTCATGCGCTTCTTGCCGGCCTTCTGCTTTTCCAGCAGCTTCTTCTTGCGCGAGATATCGCCGCCATAGCACTTGGCCAGCACGTTCTTACGCAGCGCCTTCACGTTTTCGCGCGCAATGATTTCAGCGCCGATGGCGGCCTGGATGACCACGTCGAACATCTGGCGCGGAATCAGCCCGCGCATGCGGGTCACGACGTCGCGGGCGCGATGGCGCGCGTTGCTGCGGTGGACAATCACGGCCAGCGCATCCACGCGGTCGTTGTTGATCAGCAGGTCCACGCGCACCACGTCGGCCGAACGGTACTCCAGGAATTCGTAGTCCATCGAGGCATAGCCGCGCGATACCGACTTCAGCTTGTCGAAGAAGTCCAGCACGATCTCGGCCAGCGGGATCTCGTACACCAGATGGACCTGGCGGCCGTGATAGCTCATGTTGACCTGCGAGCCGCGCTTGTTATTGCACAGCGTCATGACGGGACCCACGTAGTCCTGCGGCATGAACAGCGTGACCTTCACGATGGGCTCGCGGATGTCCTGGATCTTGCCCACTTCCGGCATGCGCGACGGGCTTTCCACGGTGATCACCGAGCCGTCGCGCTGCTCGACCTCGTACACCACCGACGGCGCGGTGGTGATGATGTCCATGTCGAACTCGCGCTCCAGGCGTTCCTGCACGATCTCCATGTGCAAAAGGCCCAGGAAGCCGCAGCGGAAGCCGAAGCCCAGCGCCTGCGAGACTTCCGGTTCGAACATCAGCGCGGCGTCGTTCAGCTTCAGCTTGTCGAGCGAATCGCGCAGCTGGTCGTATTCCGAACTTTCCACCGGGTACAGGCCCGCGAACACCTGCGGCTTGACTTCCTTGAAGCCGGGCAGCGCGCTGGCGGCCGGCTTATTGGCCAGGGTGACGGTATCGCCCACCTTGGCGTCTTCCAGTTGCTTGATGCCAGCGATGATGAAGCCCACTTCGCCCGCCGACAGGTGCGGACGCTGCTGCGACTTCGGCGTGAATACACCGGTCTGCTCGCACAAGTGGGTGGCGCCGGAGGCCATCAGCAGAATCTTGTCCTTGGGCTTGAGCACGCCATTGATGATGCGCACCAGCATCACGACGCCCACGTAGTTGTCGAACCAGGAGTCGATGACCAGCGCCTGCAGCGGTGCGTCGGGATCGCCCTTGGGCGCCGGCACCCGCGCCACGATGGTCTCCAGGATTTCGTCGATGCCCATGCCCGTCTTGGCGCTGGCCAGCACGGCTTCCGAGGCGTCGATGCCGATCACGTCTTCGACTTCCTGGCGCGCGCCTTCGGGGTCGGCCTGCGGCAGATCCATCTTGTTCAAAACCGGTACGACTTCCACGCCCAGTTCGATGGCGGTATAGCAGTTGGCCACCGTCTGCGCTTCCACGCCCTGGGACGCATCGACCACCAGCAGCGCGCCTTCGCATGCCGACAGCGAGCGGCTGACTTCATACGAGAAGTCCACGTGCCCCGGGGTGTCGATCAGGTTCAGGTTGTAGGTCTTGCCGTCCTTCGCCTTGTAATGCAGGGCGGCGGTCTGAGCCTTGATGGTGATGCCGCGCTCGCGTTCGATTTCCATGGAATCGAGCACCTGCGCCGACATTTCGCGATCCGCCAATCCGCCGCAGCGCTGGATCAGGCGATCGGCCAGGGTCGATTTACCGTGATCGATGTGGGCAATGATGGAGAAGTTGCGAATATGCTGCATGCTTGAAATTATAAGGGACGGAACACTCGGCACATGGCCGGAAGACACCGCCGCCGGAATACGCACGGCTGACGTGAGGGGCGCTGACGGGCCGCTGGTAGGCAATGCCCGGGCAAAAACGAGGGGGCGCCAGGCGCCCCCTCTTGCGGCAACCAGCCATTTTAGCTGGTCTTGGGGTTTTTTTTCTGCCGCCGGGCCGCGCCGGGGCAAAAAGCGACGCGCTTTAGCCCTTACTTCGAGGCCGGAACCGCCACCCATTGCGTCTGATCGCCCCGGCGCACCAGCAAACCTGCGGCGCGGGACTTGTCCAGCTTGCTCACGAGCGTAGCGAATTGCTTGGCGCCGGTGACGTCAGTGTCGTTCAAGGCCAACACAATGTCGCCTTCCTGCAACCCGGCCTTGGCGGCCGCACCTTCAGCGACCTTCACCTGGACGCCGCCCTTGATGCGCAGCTTCTTCTGCACATCGGCCGGCACATCCACCACACCCAGGCCCAACGCGTTCGTGACTTCGGGAGCCGGCGCCGGCTTCTTGCCCGCCGCCGCGGCCTTTTCGGTCGGGATTTCGCCCACCTTGACCGACAGCGTCATGCTCTTGCCCTTGCGCCACACTTCCATGTCGGCGCGCGTGCCCGGCTTGGTTTCGCCCACGATGCGCGGCAGATCAGACCAACGCTTGATCGGCTCGTTGTTGAACTTCAGGATCACGTCGCCCGGCTGCACGCCCGCTTCTTCGGCAGGACCTTCGGCCTCCACGCTGCTGACCAGCGCGCCTTCGGCCTTCGGCAGGCCGATGGCTTCGGCCACGTCCTTGCCAACTTCGCCGATCTGCACGCCGACCCGGCCGCGGGTGACCTTGCCCGTAGCGCGCAACTGATCGACCACGCGCATCGCTTCGTCGATCGGGATGGCCAGCGAGATGCCCATGAAACCGCCGCTGCGCGAAATGATCTGGGAATTGATGCCGACGACTTCGCCGTCCAGGTTGATCAGCGGGCCGCCCGAGTTACCGGGGTTCACGGCCACGTCGGTCTGGATGAACGGCAGGTATTCGCCGGTATCGCGACCAATCGCGCTGACGATGCCCGACGTCACGGTGGAGTCCAGGCCGAACGGCGAACCGATGGCCAGCACCCACTGCCCCTTCTTCAGCTTCTTGGGGTCGCCGATGACCAGCGGGATCATGTCCTTGGTTTCGATCTTGATCAGCGCAACGTCGGTGCGCTCATCGGTGCCGATGACCTTGGCTTTGAATTCGCGGCCGTCGGTGAGCGTGACGTAGATGTCCGTCGCGTCGACCACCACATGGTTGTTGGTCAGAATGTAGCCATCTTCGGAAATGAAGAAGCCCGAGCCCACGCCACGCGGCACGGTACGCTCTTCAGGTTGCGAAGGCTGGGGCCGCTGACGTGGCGTCGGCGCCTGGCCGCCCGGGCCCGGAGGCTGGAATTCGGGGCCGAAGAACCAGCGGAACAATTCGTAAGGGTCGCCACCGCCGCCAGGGCCGGGGCCGCGCACGGGCACGGTGGCCGTCGTGCGGATGTTCACGACCGCAGGGTCGGCTTTTTCAACAATGCCCGTAAAGTCGGGCAACGCCACGGTGGGCGTCTGCGCCACCGAAGCCGGGACGTACGCGGCGGACATCGCCACACTTGCCGCCACAACCGCCAGAAAGCGCCGGAAAAAAGCGTTCGACACCGTCATTGCTTTCATAAGTTACTCCGAAATTGCTGCTAGCCGCGCCGGGGCCCGGATCACTTGGACCCGGCTGTCCCGGTTGCCGGCGCTGCCGCCGCAGGCGCGGCGGGCACATACTCTGTCGCTTCCGCCAACTGTTCCAACGTCGCCACGGGCACTTCGCCCACGGCCGTCAGCCAGAAATCCGCAATTCGCGTTCCGTAGACGGTAATCGACCCGCGCTGCGCGGCGCCATGGGGAGGATGATGACCGCGTTGGCTGTCATAGGGTTCGATAAAGACCGATATGGCCGCCAGGCCATCGGACAGCACCATCTGGCTGACGGTTGCACCGCGCCCCATGGAGCGCGCCACCTGCATGATCACCTTGAAGCCCTTGGGCGCCGGAATGCGCCACCCCTGGGCCGACAGGTCCACAGGCGCCATCGAGGGCTCAAGCACTTTCCAGTCGCGAGTGCTCCAGCGCGACGTCAACAATTGGGGATCGACTTCCGAACCCAGGCGCAATGACGTGAACGACACCTGCTCGACCACGCCGCGCGCGGCATTCAGGGTCTGGGCCTTCAGCAGCAGATTGGTTTCAACGTCGGCGCACAGGCGGTAGCCGTAACGCAGCTTGTCCAGGGGCTCGATCGTGATCAGCCGGCATTCGCGGCCCGCCACCCGATGCAATTTGGGTTCGGTGCTGATTTTGTAGTGTTCGGCCAGATTGGCGGGATCGCCCAGCAACAGGCCGGGAAAGCGGTCGCCGCGGCGGCGCTCGACCAGCACGGTCTTGCGCTCGGGAATCAGGCACTGCACGTTTTCGTTATGCCGCAGGTATTCGCGCGGCTGGCCATCCAGGATTTCCAGGCGTTCTCGCTCGCCGGTGCCGTCCAGCACGTGCACCAGGCGCGAAGACTGGATCATTTCGCCCTGCTGGTACATGAAGACGCCAGCGTAGTCCTGCTTGCGCGCGGCCTGCTGAATGCGCGACAGCAACTGGACGACGTCGTCGGCCGCCGGCGCGGCGTCGGCCGCGCGCGCGGGTTCATGCGCGGCCAGGAAAGCTGTCAGAAGCGTGGCGGCGAACCAGCCAGCGCGGTGCGCGTGCCAGGAAGCTGCGCGCGGCCAACGTGTGGGTAACACCAGCGCCATCAACGTCCCGCCCCGACGTCGAACGAGACTTGCCGCACCGCGCTGGGACCGGCCATCTGACGATGGGCTTCCAGGTAGTCGCGCAGGCCCGCGTCATCCGCCGAGGCAGGCGTGCCGCTGGCGTCGGCCAGCACGCGCACTTCAGTCGCCGGCGCGCCCGTCAGATAAGGCTGGGCCACCCAGGCGACGGTCGCCACGGCGGCGGCCACCGCCAGGCCGGACAGGCCATAGCGCAACGGCGAACGGCGCCGGGGCGCCGCGACGATCGGCAGTTCGGCGTCCAGCGCCCGTGCCAGCCGAGACTGGAAAGCAGCGCTGGGCGTCAATGCCAGATCGGAATTGCGGAGGGAATCACCGATCAAATGATAGGTGTCCCAGGTCTGACGTCCTTCCTTGGACAACAGGCCGGGAAAAATATCGTCGGAATCTTCTCCGTCCATCCAGGCGGAAACCGATTCCTCCCAGGAGGATTCGGCGATTTCAACGGACTTGGCTGCGGTTTGCATGACTGCCACTCCTTACCAGCGACGCTCGGCATCGGTGCCAAGCAATGGACGCAATTTGGTCGCGATGGCCTCGCGCGCACGAAAAATGCGGGAGCGCACCGTACCGATCGGGCAATCCATGCTCTGGGCGATGTCTTCGTAACTCATACCTTCGATTTCACGCAGGACAATTGCGGTGCGCAACTCTTCGGGCAATTCCTCGATGGCCGCGTTCACCGTCTCGGCGATTTCGCGGCTGGCAACCATGGACTCCGGCGTGCTTATATCGGTTAGGTTGTCGGTTTCGTTAAAAGTTTCACCGTCTTCCGTTTCTATCGCATTTGGCGCGCTGGGCCGCCGGCCTTGCGAGGCCAGCCAATTGCGCGCCGTATTGATGGCGATACGATACAACCAGGTGTAGAACGCGCTGTCACCCCGGAATTGGGGCAAGGCCCGATAGGCCTTGATGAAGGCTTCCTGGGCCACGTCCTCGATTTCGGAGGGGTCGCGGATCATTCGGGCCAGCAGGCGCAGGATCTTGCGCTGGTACTTCAGCACCAACAGATCGAAGGCCTTCTTGTCGCCCCGCTGAACGCGCGCGACAAGCTCGGCGTCGACTTCGCGCTCGCTCATGACGCCTCCTGCGGGCGTGCCGCCGGCTGCGCGCGCCGCGCCGTGCCCGTCAGCAGGCAAAGGCGCCGCCAGGACTCGGGTCGCAGCGTCCGTTGCCAGACGGTGAGGGTGATTGTGCTATTTGTAAAGGCCGTACTCCCGGTGGGCAAGGGCTGCAGGGTGAGCGTGAGCCAGCGGGGGCCGCGCTGCTGGTTCAGCAGCACCGCATCTTGCCAGCCTTGCGGCTGGCGTACCTGCCAGCGCCCCGCCCCGGTCGCCGTGCGTATTGCCGATACCGGGGACAGGCTGCTCCGTGGCGAGTGTAACAGCCCGGCCGGCACAAGCAGCAGCGCAATCACCGCGCCTGCCGCCCATGCCATGCCGCCCCAGGAAGCTGCCGTCAGCGCGCAGGCGGCGGCCACGGCG